>DGEQ01000145.1:13107-23631 GCA_002386045.1 Hungateiclostridiaceae bacterium UBA3922
TGCCCGGCACAAACCGGCTGCACCATTGAACAGGCTGTTTAGCGCAAACCGATCACACTGTGGAGGCAGGCTGCCGGGCAATAACCGGATGCACCCCCGGGATGGGCTGCTCCCCGCGGACATATCATCCCATGGAAACCGAAAGATCCGGGAGGCAGGAACCATGTACTACCCGCTGAAATTCAGGCCATTGTACAAGGATTATATATGGGGCGGCAGGAACCTGGCGTCGCTGGGCAAGACCCTGCCTGCTGCGGGCAGGGTGGCCGAGAGCTGGGAAATAGCATGCCATGAAAACGGCTCAAGTATCGTGGCAAACGGGGAATACGAGGGGATCCCTCTTCCCGGGCTGATAAAAATGCTCGGCAGGAAGCTGATCGGCGAGGCGCTGCCGCAGCAGGACATCGACAGGTTCCCGCTGCTGGTGAAGTTCATCGATGCCGAGGAGAACCTGTCCGTCCAGGTACACCCCGATGACGAATTCGCTAACGCGAACGAGTACGGCGAATACGGGAAAACCGAGATGTGGTATGTAATCAGCGCAAAGCCCGGCGCAAGGCTTGTGCACGGCGTCGTGCCCGGCACTTCCCGCGAAAGCTTCGCCGGGGCGATAGCCAGTAACGACGTGGAACGCTTCCTCAATACGATCGAGGTTTCCGCCGGCGATGTCTTTTATATCCCGGCAGGCACGGTCCACGCGATAGGCAGGGGCATCATCATAGCGGAGATCCAGCAGAATTCCGATACGACCTACAGGGTATATGACTACGGACGTACCGGAAGGGAACTGCATATAGAGAAGGCTCTTGAAGTGATAAACTTCGACCCGGCCGACGCCGGGAAAAAGTACACCGGCATAACTCTCCCGCTTTCCTCCGGCGGAACGCGCAGGATAGTGACCGCGAACCGCTACTTCTGTACGGAGATATACGATATCGAAGGTTCGGCCGATGAAGTCGCCGACGGCAGCCGGTTCCACATCTACGTGTTCGTATCGGGAACAGGCGCCATTGGATGGGAAGGCGGCCGCCTGCCGGTCAGGGCGGGCGAGTCCGTGCTGATACCCGCCGCCATGGGCAAATACACCCTGGAAGGCAATCTGACCGCACTCAAAACCTACAGGCCCGATCCCGCAAAGGACGTCCTCCGGCCGCTCCTGGACGCAGGGTTTTCCGAGGAGTTGATCTTCTCCGAAATTGCAGGCCTCGTGGATGCTTTAAACTAGAGGTGGGTGTTCAAAATTCTAAGTATTGCACATTGCGATCCAGGAAGCGTTGAAAACCGTCCATAACCAGGTTGTCATAAAGTGCAATTTCCTTGGATTATGGAAACTTATCCTTAGGCAAATACCAGGTGTACCCTGGCATTAACACATTATCTCAAATTTTGAACACCCAGCCCTAAAACTCCGCCCAGTCCAAAAGGTTCTCTTGTAAAAATGCTCTCTCGTAAAAAGATTTTCTTGTAACAAGGTTCTCTTGAGAAAAGGAAACCGCCCTGCATTTTCGCAGAGCGGCCACATAACTTGCTTATCCCCGGACGATCCAGGTATCGTGTCTCGGCCGGGCCGGTCCTCACACTCGTCCAGGGCGGGCATCAATCCCCTCCAGGACGGCTGCCGCGTTCGTCTGAGTTGGCCGCCACGCTTGTCCGGACCAGTCATCACGCTGGTACAACGTAACTGCCACTCTCGGCCGGGCTGGCCGTCACGCTTGCCGGGGCGGCTGTTACCTGTTCATTGCTTCTTCGATAGCGACAGCCACGGATACGGTCGCGCCGACCATCGGGTTGTTGCCCATGCCGATGAGCCCCATCATCTCAACGTGGGCAGGTACAGATGAGGATCCTGCGAACTGGGCGTCGGAATGCATCCTGCCCATCGTGTCGGTCATGCCGTAGGAAGCCGGGCCTGCTGCCATGTTGTCCGGATGCAGCGTCCTTCCTGTGCCTCCGCCGGAAGCGACCGAGAAGTACTTCCTGCCGAGTTCATTGCATTCCTTCTTGTAAGTGCCTGCCACGGGATGCTGGAACCTGGTCGGGTTGGTGGAGTTGCCGGTGATGGAGATATCTACCTTTTCATGGTGCATGATCGCAACTCCTTCGCGGACGTCATCGGCACCGTAGCACCTTACCTTAGCCCTTTCGCCCTTCGAGTAGGGGATCTCCCTGACTATCTCCAGCTTGCCGGTGCTGTAATCGAATTTGGTCTGCACGTATGTAAAGCCGTTGATCCTCGAGATTATCTGCGCGGCGTCCTTCCCAAGGCCGTTGAGTATTACCCTGAGGGGCTCCTTCCTTACCTTGTTGGCTGATTTGGCGATGCCTATCGCGCCCTCTGCGGCAGCAAAGGACTCATGTCCTGCCAGGAACGCAAAGCACTTCGTCTCTTCACGCAGCAGCATGGCTCCGAGCCTTCCGTGGCCGAGACCGACCTTTCTTTCATCGGCGACCGAGCCTGGGATGCAGAATGACTGGAGTCCTTCACCTATGGCTTCCGCAGCATCGGCAGCCTTTTTGCATCCTTTCTTTATCGCTATGGCAGCACCGACCGTGTATGCCCAGCACGCATTCTCAAAGCAGATGGGCTGGATCCCCTTTACGATGCCGTGTACATCTATGCCTTTTTCCTCGCATATCTTCCTGGCTTCTTCGACCGAAGCTATGCCGTACTCGTTCAGCACAGCATTGATCTGATCTATCCTTCTTTCATAACCTTCAAACAATGCCATGTCCATGACCCTCCCCCGTTTATTCTTCTCTCGGATCGATGAATCTCACGCCTTCATCGAACCTGCCGTACCTGTTGGTTGCCTTCTTCATGGCCTCATTGGCGTCCGTGCCTTTCCTGATCATTTCCATCATCCTGCCGAGGTGTACGAACTCATAGCCAATGATTTCATCGTTCTCGTCGAGTGCGAGACGGGTCACGTAGCCTTCGGCCATTTCAAGATACCTGGGTCCCTTGGCCAGCGTTCCGTACATGGTTCCCACCTGGCTCCTCAGGCCCTTCCCGAGATCCTCGAGAGCCGCACCCACAGGGAGTCCTCCTTCGGAGAAGGCAGTCTGGCTCCTGCCGTAAGCTATCTGGAGGAACAGTTCCCTCATGGCCGTGTTGATGGCGTCACAGACCAGGTCCGTGTTCAGCGCCTCAAGGATGGTCTTGCCAGGCAGTATCTCCGCCGCCATTGCAGCCGAATGCGTCATGCCGGAGCATCCGACCGTTTCCACCAGCGCTTCCTGGATTATCCCGTCCTTGACGTTCAACGTGAGCTTGCAGGTGCCCTGCTGAGGTGCGCACCAGCCTACACCGTGCGTAAGGCCGGAAATGTCCCTGATCTCTTTAGCCTGTACCCATTTCCCTTCCTGGGGGATCGGCGCCGGGCCATGGTTCGGTCCCTTTGCGACACATGTCATTCTTTCAACCTCATGTGAGTAAATCATTCTATGACCCCTTTCATATTTGGTTTTATCCGTTTTGTAACAGCCGGTCGTCCGGTGCCGCGGCAGGCCTGGCATCGATTTCCGCGCCGCCGGGACTGATAACCCGATGCCGGATATCATGCCGCCGCAGCAGATAATGTCATACCGGAAATGATATCTTGTCACCGGGACTGATATCGTCATACCGGAAATGATATCACGTTGCCGGGACTGATATCGCTTTGGCGATACTGATATCGCGATACCGGAACTGATATCGTGATGCCGGAACTGCCGGGTATCTGACACCGGTCCTTCCGTAGCTGCCAGGTTCTTCAGCAGTGTGTGAAAAGATTGGCAAGCATGCCATGTCTTATTTTACTACAATATTGCCCGGATGTATATGTTAATTTTTTATCATATACATAATGCGTCAGCTCCCTGCCCCGTAAGATCGATCCTTGGTACTGAAATGAGCAGTTCCCGGGAGGAAAAGTACCATGAATAGTAGTATAATGTTGGTGACAGCATGTAAGGCAAACGGCGGGATGGTCATGCGGACATGATAAAAACGAGCCACAGGGAGAATATGCGGCATGGGTGTACAGATAAACATTCATGAAGGCATGGATGTTTCGGCGGCTTTCATCACGGATTACGACCTTTACCTGTTCAATGAAGGCAGCCACCAGAAAATATATGAAAAGCTCGGCGCTCACCCGATGACGGTGAACGGCCGGGAAGGCACGCATTTCGCAGTCTGGGCTCCCAACGCGAAAAGCGTCAGCGTGGTCTGCAATTACAACCACTGGGACGGGCGGGCCAACCCGCTGAAACCCATGGGAAACTCGGGAGTGTGGGCCGGTTTCATTTCCGGTATCCGTCCGGGTGAAGTATACAAGTACGAAATCCGGACGCAATCGGACGAAATCTTCCTGAAAGCCGATCCTTACGCTTTTTACAGTAAACTCCGGCCGGGCACGGCTTCGATCGTCTGTGAACTCGACTCTTATGAATGGCACGACGCCGAGTGGATCAAAGCCAGGGATGTCGGCGACACGTTCGACAAACCGGTTTCAATATATGAAGTGCATCTCGGTTCATGGGCGCGCGCGGACGGCAACCGCTTCCTGACGTACAGGGAGTTCGCCGACAGGCTGGTGTCATATGTTAAGGATATGGGTTATACACACATAGAACTGCTGCCGGTATCCGAGCATCCCCTCGATGATTCGTGGGGATACCAGGTCACCGGTTATTATTCTGTCACCAGCCGTTACGGACGGCCCGAGGATTTCATGTATTTCGTGGACCGGTGCCACCAGGAAGGGATCGGCGTGATAATCGACTGGGTGCCTGCCCATTTCCCTAAGGACGCCCACGGGCTTGCCAGGTTCGACGGCACGGCGCTGTATGAGCACCTGGATCCGCGCCTGGGCGAGCACCCCGACTGGGGCACTTACATATTCAACTACGCCCGCAACGAGGTCAGGAGCTTCCTCATCTCCAACGCGGTATTCTGGTTCGACAGGTACCATATCGACGGCATCAGGGTGGATGCCGTGGCTTCCATGCTTTACCTGGACTACGGGAGGAAAGACGGCGAATGGATACCCAATGAATACGGCGGGAAGGAGAACCTCGCAGCCGTCAGTTTCCTGAAGCAGCTCAATTCGGCGGTATTCAGCCATTTCCCGGGAATAATGATGATCGCAGAGGAATCCACCTCGTGGCCGATGGTGACGAAACCGGCACATACCGGCGGTCTCGGGTTCTCATACAAATGGAACATGGGCTGGATGAACGACTACCTCAGGTACGTAAGCATGGACCCGGTCTACAGGAAGTACCACCATGAACTGCTCACGTTCTCGATAATGTACGCGATGAGCGAAAACTTCATACTGGTGCTGTCCCACGACGAGGTAGTGCACGGCAAGCGCTCGATGGTCGGCAAGATGCCCGGTGACTATTGGCAGAAGTTCGCAGGGCTGAGGGTGGCTTACGGCTATATGTTCGGCCACCCGGGGAAGAAGCTCATGTTCATGGGAGACGAGTTCGGCCAGTTTATCGAGTGGAATTTCAACCAGAGCCTCGACTGGCACCTGCTTGATTACGATATGCACCGCAGGCTCAGGGATTTCGTGCGCGACCTTAACAGGCTGTACAGGACGGAAAAGGCGATGCACGAGATCGATTTCAGCTATGACGGGTTCGAGTGGATCAACTGCAATGACCGGGACAACAGTATCGTGTCCTTCATGCGAAAAGGCTCAAAGCCGGAGGATACGCTTGTATTCGTGTGCAACTTCACGCCTGTTGTCCGCAGCAGTTACAGGATAGGCGTTCCTTATAATACCTTCTACAGGGAAATACTCAACAGCGACTCTGAAATATATGGCGGGAGCAACGCCGGGAACCTCGGAGGCGTTCAGGCAAAAGAAGAAGGGCATGACGGCCGGCCCTGTTCCATCGATATATGCGTGCCCCCGCTGGCAGTGGTGATACTCAAGCCGGAGATGTAAATGAGACCGGAAATGCGCATAGCATGGTCTTAACAATACAGGGAATGAAACGATCCGAACCGCCATCTGGCCCATCCCTGGGATAGCGGCCGATCCGTCCGTGGCATCTGTTCCCGTCCTCGTTATCCCAGTATCTCTTCCAGCTTCTCGAAGCTTTCACGGGTCATCAGCGCATCCTTGTCGGTCCCTTTCAGCTTCACGATATATGTCCAGCGCCCGTACGGGTAGATCCTGTCGATATAGTTGATGTTGATGATATATGACTTGTGGCACCGCATAAACGCACTGTCGTCAAGCTTCCGGCCGATATCGCCAAGGCTCTCGGACGTGACATACCTGCTTCCGGACGTGTAAACCGCCGTAGCCTTGTCTTCCCGCTGTACCAGGATGATCTCCTCCACATCGACAAGGCTTATGCCCTCCCTGTTCCGGATGATCAGTTTCCTGGGGGCATTGGATTTCCGGGCAGCATCGGTTTTTTGAGCGGCGTTGTCCGGCCCGGACGTTTTGCCCGGACTGCTTTGCTCCCCGCCACATCCGTCCTGCTCAATGCCGCGGCTGGCCTTCTCACTCTCGCGGTCTCTGTGCCCGCTGTCCCGGCCGCCCTGTCCTATGTCCCGACTGTCCTGTTCCCTGCTCTCATATGCTTCATGCCTGAACCTGCCGATGCTTTTTATCCTCCCCAGCGTCTGCTCAAGGCGCTGGATCCTGAACGGTTTGACGAGGTAATCGAAGGCATATACCTCGAAGGCCTCCGGCATATATGATTCGTGTGCCGTTGCAAAAATGATGACGGTCCTGGGGTCTATGTCCGCGATCCTCCTGGCGCAGTCGATGCCTGACATGACCGGCATCTCAACGTCAAGAAACACAACGGCCGGCCGCTCCGATTCAAAAAGGCGGAGAGCGGCGCCGCCGTCCTCCGCTTCGCCTGCGATAACGAAACCACCGGACCTCTCCACGGCTTTTTTCAGAACAAGTCTCATGCCCTCGTCATCATCGGCTATCAGGACTTTTATGCTCAAATCCTGCCACCACCTCTTCTCAGGCATTTAGGCCTGCCAAGCACCTCAGCCATGATGAATCCCCTGAGCAGGTCGTCTTGCGAAGAGAGCAGCCCGAATCCAGCCTGACTGTTTTTAGCCCTGTTACGCTTCAGGGAAGCTTCCCTCCCGGTTTTCATGCCAGCCTGTACATCTTTGTTCATTGCCGGAGAAACGTTACCGGCGCTCTGCGGACCCGGCGCCGTATCCGCCATGCCCGGCGTCATGCTTACCGTCCCGGCTTCTTCCGACATCCGGGTTTGGACCGCCCGGGGCATCCTGGCTCCGTTTGCCTGGGGTACCCGGCTTCCATTCGCCTGTGGTGCCCGGGTCCCGGCTGCATACGGTGCCCGTGATCCGTCAGCCCCAGTTGTCCGGACGGGATCAGCAGCCCGGCCTGCCCGCGCAGATGCGAATGTTACGCCGCGTACGCCGTGTGGCATCCTCCGGGCGCCGGCTCTTTCCCGCTGGTTGCCGGCCAGGGCATTCAAAACACTCGGATCAGGCGAAAGGCCGAATTTTGCGGCAGGGTCGATCATAAACGGGTTATTCCATCCTTTTTTCATAGCGATACCCTTCCTGTCGATGCCTTCTGTCCGGCTTAATTCCCATCTTTATTGTCCGCATCGGTTTTGCCGATCTTCGAGATCGATTCCCTCATGCGTGTGTCAGAAATGAGATTCTGCAGGTTGTAATAATCCATGGCACCAAGTTTCCCGCTGTTGAGCGCATTGGCCATGGCTTTGGGTACTTCTGCCTCGGCTTCCACGACCCTTGCCCTCATTTCCTGCACCAGCGCCTTCATTTCCTGCTCTTTTGCAACAGCCATCGCACGCCTTTCTTCCGCCTTGGCCTGGGCGATGTTCCTGTCGGCTTCGGCTTGGGACATCTGCAGCTGGGCGCCGATATTCCTGCCCACGTCGACATCGGCTATATCGATGGACAGTATCTCAAATGCAGTGCCGGAATCAAGGCCTTTTTCGAGTACTGTCCGGGATATCAGGTCAGGATTCTCGAGCACGTCTTTATGCGACTCGGAACTGCCGACGGTGGTTACGATGCCCTCGCCCACCCTGGCTATGATAGTTGCTTCGCCTGCACCTCCTATGAGCCTTTCGAGGTTCGCCCTGACAGTGACACGCGCCTTGACGAGCAGTTCTATACCGTCCTTCGCCATTGCCGATATGTTCGGCGTTTCGATCACCTTGGGGTTGACACTCATTTTCACGGCTTCCAGTACATCCCTGCCTGCAAGATCGATGGCGGCGGCCCTGGCGAACGGAAGATCCATGTTGGCCCTGTTGGCGGCGATCAGGGCATTTACCACCTTGTCCACGTTCCCGCCTGCCAGGTAGTGCGCTTCCAGCTGGTTGACGCTGACATCAAGCCCGGCTTTCCTCGCCTTTATCAGCGGCAGTATGATCTTGCTGGGGACTACTCTCCTGAGCCTCATCCCGACAAGGGTGAATATGCCTACGCGCACACCGGCTGCAAATGCCGATATCCAGAGCCCGATCGGGATAAAGTTGAAAAAGATCATCAGGAAAATGATGACTATGAATATGATTCCTATAGGTACCAATAACTCCACGACGATCGCTCCTTTCAGTTAAATTAATAAACACCTCGCCCATTATACGTATGTGTCCGGGGGTTTGTCCCAATCATACCCGTTTGCCATCGTTGCACCGATATCCTGATATCGTCACAATGGCGCTGTCCAGCGATCATTGCGGCGCCGGATCGTTCTCCATGTCGTCAGATGCTGTTTTTCGCTTCACAACTATTCTGTTCCCTTCGATCTTATCGATATACACCAGTGTGTCCTTCGGGATGTATTCCCCTTCCGAAACCACGTCCAGCCTGACACCATTGAAATCAGCTATCCCGGACGGCCTCAGTACCGACAGTGTTTTTCCTTCACTTCCCAGCAGGTAACTGAGATCATCGAATGCAGAGAACTTGATGTCATCATCAACGGTGCTGTCCAGCACGATATGTTTCGCCAGCCGTCCCCTGGTCGCCGACTGGAGCACGATCGCAAGGGCGGCTCCCAGTACTGCCAGCACGACCGCAACCAGTATGAGTGCCTGGAGTACGGTTTTGGCATACAGTATGATCCCTGCCGTCAGGAGGATTATCCCCATGACGCCCGGCAGACCAAATCCGGGATGGAACATCTCTATAATGATAAGGATCAACCCGGCAACAATGCATAACAGCGGTATCCAACTGTAATCGGTAAAGATCGCTGCAAAATCCATGTCAGCACCTCCCGTCCTGTTTATTTGCCAGATTCACAATTATACTTTAATACATATCCGCCGCGAATCAGATACAAAACTTCTGAAAAATACATATGGGCTGCTGAAATGTCACTTGCCCGGAGCCCGCATCACTGTATCGATATCCACATGCCCTGTCCGGTATCCGTGTTGCCGGCCGATGTATTCACTGGTTCTGATCAATGCCCGATGCTGACATGCTGCCTGGGGATCTGCCCGGAAAAAACGGTCAGGTCTCCCTCCCTGGAAACGCCGATGCTTCCTCCGTGTTCTTCGACGATCCTTTTGGCTATGGCAAGGCCCATCCCTTCGCCCTTATCCCCTTTCGTCGTGAAACCGGCCTCGAATATCCTGCCGGTCAGCTCGGGCGGTATGGGCTCTCCGCTGTTCAGCACCCTGAAATAGTGATACTTCAGGTCCTCATACAGTTCGACCCTGATGTATTTTTCGCCGACTGGTTGCAGGACCGCATATATGGCATTGTCGATGAGGTTCCCAAGGACCCTGCAGAACCCCCATGAAGGGATCGCCAGGTCCTTGAGCTGGGTCCTGACATCGAGATCCATGGTGATGCCCTGCTTTTCACATGCCATCAGTTTTGCCTGCAGAAGCGCATTGACGGCGGCGACAGAAGTCTTCATGATCCTGCTTACGCGCTCGATGTCCTCATAGACTTTCTCTATGTATTCGGCCGCAGCCTTGTATTCGTCCATCTCTATGAGCGAGTGGACCACCTGCAGGTGGTTCATGAAATCATGTCTCTGGGCACGCAGCGTTGAATTGAGCTTCTCCACTTTTGCCAGCGTATTTTCCAGCAGCCTGAACTCATGCCAGGAGCGGATCAGTCCGGCCCTGCTCCTGAAAATGATTATGCTGTCGATCGCCACGGTAGCGGCAATAACGGCAATGACGATTATGCTCCACGGGTTCGTGATCAGTTCCGTACCTTTGTCAGATTCGATGATGTACAGCAAAACCGCACCGATCAGCGCAGCCTGTATAAAGTTGATCACTATCAGCAGAAGCGCAGTTTTGCCGGGTTCGAACCTCCTGCTCACGGAACTGCCACCTTTCAACGGATTGCAATATTTAGTATATCAAAAAAAAGGGTGCCAGGCACCCATATAAAAAAATCCCCGCAGAGCGAGGCTTGTTTTACCGTGGAGGCGATATTGAAATTATGTTGAAGCAGGAGGCCGAAGAATGATCTTACGTCCTCCTGCTTCAGTGGTGACCCATAGGGGACTCGAA
>DGEQ01000147.1:0-1776 GCA_002386045.1 Hungateiclostridiaceae bacterium UBA3922
ACATGTTCAGTCCATGGGAAAAGGTCCACGGGCTGGACTTCCCGGACCCCGTATCCATTCGCAGCGAGGTATTTCAGATCCCTTGCCAACGTAGACGGATTGCAGGATACATATACGATCCTTTCAGGCTGCATCTTCACCATCGTCTCAAGGAGTGCCTCATCGCACCCTTTCCTGGGCGGGTCCACTACAACCACATCTGCCCTCATCCCGTCGGCATACAGCCGGGGCACCACCTCTTCCGCAGCACCACAGAAAAATTCCGCGTTGAAAATATTGTTCACCTTTGCGTTTTTGGTCGCCGCTTCCACGGCTTCAGGGACAACCTCGACACCGATCACCCTTCCGGCCTTTTTCGCAAGGAACAGCGAAATAGTGCCTATGCCGCAATACAGGTCGAATACGGTCTCTGATCCAGTGAGTCCCGCAAACTCCACGGCTTTTTCATACAGCACGACTGTCTGCACAGGATTCACCTGGTAGAAAGACAGCGGTGAAATATGGAAGGTCAGGTGCCCGAGCCTGTCCACAAGTGTATCGCTTCCATACACGGTTTTGACGGTGTCGCCGAGTATCACGTTGTCCCTTCTTTTATTTATGTTCAGGACAATGCTTTTGACTTGCGGCACTTCATCGGTGAGCCTGCGGATCAGCCTGTCGAGTCCGGGGACGTTTTCTTTCGTTACCACGAGTATTACCATGATATCCCCGGTCGCGTAAGAAACCCTGGTGACGATGTGCCGCAGGATGCCTTCTCCCGTTTCTTCATTGTAAACAGGGATCTTCAGCTTCCTTACAGCGTCTATCACCACATTCCTCACTTTTTCACTGCCGGGGTGCTGGATACCGCAGCTTCCGGAATCGATAATGGTATGGCTGCGCCTTGCGTAAAAGCCGGCGACCGGCCCGCTGTCACCCATGCCGACAGGGTACTGGGCCTTGTTCCTGTAATTCATCGGGTTTTCCATCCCGATGACAGGATTTACATGTATCCCCCTGAAGCCGCCTATCCTTTCGAGATTGTCTGTCACGACCCTGTGCTTGAACTTAAGCTGCATACAATAGGTCATATGCTGCAGGCTGCAGCCGCCGCATCTTTTGTACACCGGGCAGAACGGCTCCCTGCGTCCGGGACTCACGGCAAGCCATTGCTCGACTCTCGCCACGGCATAGTTCTTAGCAACTTTTATTATTTTTGCGAGAACTTTTTCCCCTTCGATCGTGCCCTGGACGAAAACCGCCATATCATCCACTTTCCCCACGCCCAGGGCCTCATGTGTCATTCCAGTGATTTCGATCTCGTATATGTCATTTTTCTTCATAAGCAACCTCTGGTCATCTCTCCATATAGTCTCTGGTCATAACAAGACAGGCATCTCCTGTTTGGCTTTTACAAGCGCACCGCACACGGACCTGGAGTCCTGGTACTGCCGGATGACTGCTGTGCCTTATGTCTATTATATTATGATTCTGTAAGCACGGATAGATACTGTAAACCGGGACTTCACATTTGCAAGCCGGATGCTTTGTGTATATCCGGCCACAATAAAAAAGAACTTATGGCTTAAGATCTTTTGGCTCAGACATGTGCCCAAAAACTGAAAACACTACACAAAAAACCTTACCGGATCAACCCTGTCAGGTCCCTGAAAGTATGTGCAGAGATCCATAAACATGGCAAATCCCAAAACACATGGCTAGACCATGAACTTCTCAAGCAACCCGTTGAGTGCTTCTGTGACCTCGTCGAGCTTCTCCGTAACGGCTTCCATTTCC
>DGEQ01000147.1:1947-3834 GCA_002386045.1 Hungateiclostridiaceae bacterium UBA3922
TCAAGGATGCTGTTCCTTGCCCGGTTGATCTTGCCGACCCCTTCATCGACGCCGGCAACTCCGTCTCCTATCCTCCCGACCGCGTACCGTATCCTTTCCTGTATCTCGTTTATCAGGTTCCTTATTTCCTTTGCAGCAGCATTGCTCCTTTCCGACAGCTTGCGTATCTCTTCGGCAAGCACGGTGAAGCCCTGGCCCTGCTGGCCCGCCCTGGCCGCCTCTATCGCGGCATTCAGCGCAAGCAGGTTGGTTTTCGAAGCGATCTCAGTTATAGTATCCGTTATATTCCCGATTTTATCGGACGAATCCTCCAGTTCGTTTATAGAAGCGGCGATCTGCTTTACCGTGTCGGTCACGTTGCGGATCACTTCTTCTGCTTCCTGGACGGACTTCTCCCCGTTCACAGCAATCTCAATAGCCTTCATGCCGTCCTCAACAGCTTTCCCCGCAGTTGCGGCGAGGATATCGGCATCATCAGCCGCTGTCGCAGTCTGGCTTGCAGGAGCTTTTACAATGGCCATCAGGCCTTCCATAATGCTCCTGAAACCTTTGGTAACTTTGCCGGTGTTCTCCCTGCTGTGCGAGAACAGCTCAGCAAGGCTGTGTTTGAGCTTGCCGATATTGGTCGACGTAGCCTTTACCTGCTCTATCATCCTCTGCTGTCCGTCCAGCACCACGTTGACCTTTTCGCCCAGTTCGCCTATCTCGTCGCGTCTCCTGTCCCTGACCCTGCCTGTCAGATCGCCCTTGCCGGCTTTGTCCAGCAGGTTCGTCATATTCCGTATCGGCACGAGTATGTTGCCGGAAAGCCACAGAGCTGCAGACATACCGATAAACAGGGATATGAAAGCTATGACGGCCAGCGTCAGCAGCAAATTGTCCTTAAGCTCACGCGAGCGTTCAAGGTCGTCGGCAAGGTATGACTTGTATGAAGTTTCAAGTTTCTTCAGCACTTCGACCTGCTGGTCATACAACTCTGATGCATTTGCAAAGCTCTCGGAAAGCCCGGTATCCTCCAGGACCTTTTTGGCCGCTTCCAGCGTTCCGATGGCCGCTTCCATCAGGCTGCATTCTTTCGCCGCTTCCGCGGCAAGAGCTGCGTCGTCGCCATCCAGCTGTGATCCCAGGTTTTCCAGTTCCGTAACGGCGCTCCGGATCGCGGTCCTGGCCGCCTCGATTTCCTGGCTGTTTACGCCTGCAAGCCCGGCATTTGCCCTTCCGTATGCGTCCGATGTCAGCGCTATCGCCGTATTGACGGACGCCAGCCTCTGCAGCGCAGCCTGTACACCCGCAGACGTCAGGCCTGTGGCAATGCTCCTTATATCACTCCCGTCGGCAAGTACAGCATCGAGATATGCCATGATGCTGTCGGCCAGGGCCTGGTCATAAACCGGAGCAGCTATGCCTGAAGAAGATGCTGATTGGGTTTCGAAGGGTCCGGATGCGGGCAGTGCCTCCGAAATCCGCACATCGGCCGAAGCTCCTGTTTTTGCACCAGCCGTCCCGGTCGCTGTTCCAGCCGCCGTCCCGGTCTGGCTTTGCCCCGTGTAGCCGACAGGCTGCCGTCCCTGCTGTGCCTTAAGCGCATCCAGTTCCGCCCTGAGCCTTTCGATCTCCTCAAGCAGCGCATCGACTTCTGATTCAAGTCCGCTGATCCTCGCCTGCTGCTTATCCCGCAGCAACAGCAGGCTCTCACCGGTCTCGACAGCGGAACCGTACTCCTGCAGCACTTTCATGGTTGCCGCCAGTAACTCTTCCAGCGCAGCAAGCTGTTCGCCGGTCATGGAACCGATCCTTGCAACATCCCTCGAGATCTTTGAGGCGGCAGCAGCGACCTGCTCAAATATCCTGTCCCTAAGTTCTTTTTCCTGTCTCTTATACACATCT
>DGEQ01000151.1:0-11720 GCA_002386045.1 Hungateiclostridiaceae bacterium UBA3922
AGATGTGTATAAGAGACAGGTTCGATAGTACAGCAACGCAGCAGGGAGCTTGACGAACTGATCCTGCTGTATGTGCGGATGAAAAATCATGATCTGAACGATCCATAAAGCATGATCACCAAAAAAGGCAGAACGACCAGAGTCACAGCTATACTCCCGGTGCCCTGCAACGGACGAGTCCAGTCATTGAATGCCTCTCCTGCAATAAAGCAAGCGGCTGCAATTCCAGAAAAAAAAGCCCCGGTCGAACCGGTCATGACCATAAAAGGATAGAGTTTGTCTGCTGACGGTCTGCTGATATCTTTCGGGTGCATCAGATCGGTCCACAGGAGTTTATATTTGCTTGCCGTTCTGTAAAGGAGCGGGAGCAGGATAGGGCCGAACAACAATGTGGTTACAGTGTTGTTGAGCGCGATTATGGTTGCTGGTGCCGGGAAATTCGTGATTTTCAGCAGGTTCAGCCCCCATGCGATCGTGACGGCACAGGCGATGCTCGCTATGGTGCTGACGATGCCGAACCTGGCCAGCTTCCACGGGGAATTGATCGTAGGGGCCCGGTCTTCGCCATGCCTCTGCTTTATGTGATACCAAAGCCTGTACGGTATGTAAGCATTGAGAAAGTTCCCGATAAATCCGAACAAAGACCCCGGAGAGAGGGTACCGAAAAAATCTCCTCCCAGGTTCCCGATGGCAGAGCCCCATGCGCCTGCCGGGCCGAATAAAAGGCCGAATACCACCGGCAGCAATGACGCAGGCCTTATCTCCGTTATGCCGGGGATTATGGCTATCGACTTGGTGGGCAGCAGGAAAAGCATATAGATACCTGCGCACAGCACCGTTATTGCCACCATCATGCTGTATTTCCACATCGATACGATTTCTTTCATGCCTCTGGTCCTCCGGGCTGATCATGTCCATGTGCCGGCCCTGCGGCTCACACAGTGTTCCCTGTTTTTTTACGACACTTACGGCGGTTTTGTTTCTCAGATATTGTACCATTTTTCTGAAAGGATCGTATATAGCAGCCAATATACCGGGCGTGCCGCCAGGGACAAAATGAAAAAAAGGTATGGCATTTGCGAAAAAAATATGTTAACATGTTTGAAAGGCGGTATTCGAAAGAAACCGTACTTTTGAAATCATCAGAAACACGACTTATATCCTTCGGGAATAAGAGCGGGAGGTCGATAGTAATGGAAAAAGCAATCAGCAGGAAAAAGTTCGAGACAAGACAGATCGCCATCGTCGGCATGCTCTCGGCGATATCGATAGTGCTGGGAGCATCGGGCGTCGGATTCATACCTCTGCCCATGGCCAAGGCGACCATCATGCACATCCCTGTGATCATAGGGGCGATCCTGGAAGGGCCCGTGGTGGGGATGGCAGCAGGGTTGATTTTCGGGATATTCAGCATCGTCCAGAACCTCACTAATCCGTCGCTTCTTTCATTCGCATTCCTCAATCCGCTTGTATCGGTACTGCCCAGGATGCTTATAGGCGTCACCACGCATTATTCGCACAGGATACCTTTTATAAGGAACAGTGTCCTTAAGATAGCGGTGAGCGCGGTGGTCGGGACGCTGACGAATACCGTTGGAGTGCTTGGCATGATATACCTTCTCTACGCGGAAGAATTCGCGCAGGCCATGAAGCTAGATGTCAGCAAAGCGGCAGCGGGGATCGCCGGGATCGGACTGACGAACGCGCCAGGCGAGATGATCGTTTCGGTGGCGCTGTCGATACCGATAGTGCTGGCTGTGAGGAAGATGCTGAAGAAATGACGGCATTTGAGAACGGTCTGAAAATGTCTGCAGAGACAGACGGATGAATGCCGGATAAGAAAACGACCTGAAAATCAGGCACTTTTGAAAATGTATCGCTGGAAGCAGGGCGGGATGTGGACGGTCACATCCCGCTTTTGTGTTTATCCGGGGATATCTCCCGGAACACGAGCAATCTCATCTCACAGGACCCGGAGGACATCCAGGAAGAATTAAGGGAACCAGGTGTTTTGACAATAAGTGAATCCATGCTATAATACATTTTAAATGATGGATTTACCTTTTACACCAGTGGAAAAGGAGCACGAAGATGGGACTTTACGGGCAGTGGAAAAAGACCGTGGAAGGACTTGCGACCCCGTTGCAGCAGAACGCTTTCTGGGCGGATTATTTCGAAAAGGAAAAGGAGAATTACCGCCGTATACTCGGCAGGCGCATCGAAAAGCTTGATGGGAAGCTGAAGGACCTTGCCGATGAGTACGGGATGGATCCGGTGATGTTCACGGGATTCCTGGACGGTATCAACACCAGCCTGAAGGAAGAACTGGACCTTGATTCGCTGGAAGAGGAAACGGAACTGTCGGCGGAAATAGATTTCGAGAAGCTTTACTGGAACATGCATGAGGCAAAGGCGGACTGGCTGTACGACCTGGAGGAATGGGAAGGCATCCTTTCCGCGGAAAGGAGAAAGGAGCTCGCGAAAGAATTCAGGCTGTCGAAGATGGCAGTCAGCAATAAGGTCGGCAGGAACGACCCCTGCCCCTGCGGAAGCGGAAAGAAGTACAAGAAGTGCTGCGGTGCCGGCTGAAAACGTGAGGCCGGACAGAACATCGGGAAATAAATGACCGGAATGCCGGGAGACAAAGGACTTATACGAATGAAAGGATGGAATGCTGATGGTTGGGAAAATCAAAATGCAAAATCCCATAGTCGAGATGGACGGGGACGAAATGACCAGGATCATCTGGAAACTTATCAAGGATGAACTGTTGACCCCATATATCGAACTGAACACCGAGTATTACGATCTCGGGCTGAAACACCGCGATGAGACTGAAGACCGGGTGACCATCGACGCTGCGATGGCGACGAAAAAGCACAGGGTCGCCGTCAAGTGCGCAACGATCACACCCAATGCCCAGAGAGTCGAGGAGTACAACCTCAGGCAGATGTGGAAAAGTCCCAACGGGACCATAAGGGCAATACTGGACGGCACTGTTTTCAGGGCTCCGATCATAGTGAAGGGCATCAGGCCTTTCGTCAGGACATGGAAGAAGCCGATAACACTGGCAAGGCATGCTTACGGCGACATTTACAAGGACCTTGAGTACCGCGTGGAAGGGCCGGGTACGGCTGAACTGGTATTCAGGGGGAAGGACGGAAACGAGATATTCCGCGACACTATCCATGATTTCAGCGGACCCGGAGTCATGCTGGGCATGCACAATACCGACGAATCCATCCGCAGCTTTGCCAGGGCATGCTTCAATTACGCGCTTGAAGTCAGGCAGGACCTCTGGTTTGCCACGAAGGACACCATTTCGAAGAAATATGACCACACCTTTAAAGACATATTCCAGGAGATGTATGAAAAAGAATACGGTGAGAAGTTCAGGGAAGCAGGGATAGAGTATTTCTATACGCTCATCGATGATGCCGTTGCCAGGGTCATCAGGTCGGAAGGCGGCTTTATCTGGGCGTGCAAGAATTACGACGGGGATGTGATGTCCGATATGGTCGCCTCGGCTTACGGAAGCCTTGCAATGATGACATCGGTACTGGTCTCGCCTGACGGATGCTATGAGTACGAGGCGGCCCACGGTACGGTCACGAGGCATTACTACAGGCATCTCAGGGGAGAAGAAACCTCCACCAATTCGATGGCAACGCTTTTTGCATGGACGGGGGCGCTCAGGAAAAGGGGCGAACTGGACGGGAACGGCGAACTCACAGGCTTCGCTGACGACCTTGAGGCTGCCGCCATCAGGACTATAGAAGAAGGTGTGATGACAGGGGACCTTGCAGCCCTCTCCGAGTTGGAAGACAAAAAGGTTGTCAACACCGCAGGTTTCCTCAGGGAGATCCGCAAGCGCCTCGATCAGATCCTCTCCGAAAAATAGCGGGAGTTGGTTTTGTGCTGCAGTTGGCGGGTGCGATAGCAGCGGAAATGTTCAGGGCATTTTTTACAGATTACCTGTTCATGGTTATGTGCCTGTTGGTGATAACCTTTATAAGGTCGCATTATCGCACCTGGTCAGAACTGCGTGAGGAGGCATACGGCAATATCGGACCCGGCCTGAAACAGGCCGCTGAGAAACTGATACTGGCCGGACTGGCCGGAGGCTTTGCCGTCAGTTTCCTTGCCGTGGCGGCAGGGGTAACTATCGAAACAGATACTGTAAGGTATCTGTTTTACATTATGTGCCTGCTGATCCTGTTCGACCTGAGGTTCGTGAGTTTCCCGTATGCGGCAGGTCTGCTTGCGGCTGCAAGCTATGTTTTCAATGGGCTGGACGTGAATGTGCCGTCGCTGCTTTGCCTTGCGGCAATACTGCAGATGCTTGAAGCATTCCTGGTGTACATCGGCAGGAATGGCGGACACATACCCGTATATATACATCATGATGGCGAGATAGCCGGAGCATTTCTGAAAAAAAGATTCTGGATAATACCGGTCGTATTCATGACATACCTTGTGCAGCCCGGAACACTGCTGCCGGAGTCCGTATCGGGCCTGGCCACGCCCTTTGGCCCGAAGACCGCGGCCGGGATAGCAGGAGCGCTGGGGCTCGACTGTTTGATGGCTATGCTCCTGCATTCGGACATTTCGATATCGACGCAGCCCGAGAAAAAGTCCGCCAGGAGCGCTGCAGCCCTGTTTGGACTTGGGGGCGTGCTGCTGATCCTGGCGCTGGTCTCAAGGGATATAGACTGGGTCGGCTGCGTCGGGGCCGTCTTGTGCATCGCCGGGCGGGAAGGCATATCCATGTGGTCCGTAATGGCCGAAAAGAACGGAACACCGCTGTTTGGCGCGGTCAGGCGCGGGCTGAGGGTACTCGACGTGCTCCCTGGAAGCAATGCGCAGGCGATGGGCATCCTGAGAGGCGATATCATCCTGAGCATCAACAACATGGACATCCAGACGGAGGAAGGCATAAACGAGGCTTTGAAAGGATATCCCGTTTATACATGGATCAAAGTGCTCAGGGATGGAGAGGAAAAACTGCTGGAATACAGGTGTTACCCGGACGGATACAACAGGCTCGGTATCATAACCGTACCGAGGGAGAGGGAAGTGACATACCGGATAGCCTGGCTCGAAAACATGAACATAATCAGGAACATAGTCAGCCGTTTCAGGAAAGATATGGACAAACAGGCCTGAACATATCGGTCACGGGCCGTGTCCCGGAACAAAACCGGGGCCGCGGCAGTATATATACCAGGCGTGCAGATCACAGGACGTGAAGACCTGTGGCGCTTCATAAATGCATACCATGCGCGCAGAGCAGCATCGGTGTGCTCATGGAAGGAGGAAACCGAATGGACGGGGCAGGAGCAGAAAACCATTATGCGATTGCACGAAAGTTGGGACAGAAAGAATACTCCAGGAGCATTTCCAAGGGTATGACGGGGTACCTTCCGTCACTGGAAGGCATTCTTAAGAATATAGAAATAATATACGAGATCGATCTTGGCGTCGTGGAGATCCCGCTCAAGAAGATCGTAGGCACATATACGAATGCCAGGAGCAGGTCGTTCGCTGTCAATTTCATGCCTTTGCTGACGCCGAGGACGGAGTTCGCATCCAAGTGGACAGCACTGTGTGAGGCGCACCTGAAAGAGGGCATCAGGGACCCGATCAAGGTTTATGAATACCTGAACTGGTTCTATGTCGTCGAAGGCAACAAGAGGGTCAGCGTCCTGAAGTACTTCGACGGATGGTCTTTCCAGGGCAGGGTCATGAGGCTCGTGCCGAAAAGGGACGAGACCGATGACAATATATCGATATACTACGAGTTCCTCGATTTTTACAAGAAGACCCGCATAAACGCCATCTGGTTCACCAGGAGGAATTCTTTCAACAAGCTGATGGGGTACCTGGAGAATTTCGAACCGGGGCGGGACCTGACCGGGTTCGATAAGTACAAGTATTTCACCAACTCCATATACCTGCCTTTCAGGAAGATCTACCTCGAGTTGGGCGGACAGGAACTCCCGATCACCACGGGCGACGCTTTCCTCGAGTACATAACCATTTACGGCATGCCGAAGGAAATAGACGAGGACAAGGTCAGGGCCAGGCTGTCCAGCCTGCTCATAGAACTGGACCAGATGACCGGCAACAAGCCCGTGGATATACAGACGGTGCCCATGGAGACCGGCGAAGGCCTGATCTCGACGCTGACGGCGTTCGTGAAGCCGAAGAAGGAGCTGAAGGTCGCGTTCGTGTATGCAAAGGACGCGAAGACCTCGAGCTGGACCTATGCGCAGGAAATGGGAAGGATCCACGTCAGCAAGGTCTTCGGCGACCTTATAAGCACTTCGTACGTGGACAACGTGCCTGAGGCGCCTGAAGCCTATGAAACGCTGAAGAGGCTGGCAAAGGAGGGTAATGACGTGGTGTTCGTGACGAGTCCGGCCTTTATCAACGCGACGCTCAAGGCGGCCATGGCGTTCCCGGAGACCAAGTTCCTCAACTGTTCAGAGACCCATTCCTACAAGCACGTGAACACCTACTACGGGAGGATCTACGAGCCAAGGTTCCTTGCCGGCATCGCTGCCGGGGTTGTGACGAAAACGAACCTGCTCGGGTATGTCGGGACGATGCCTGTTCCCGGCGTGATAAACGGCATCAATTCCTTTGCGCTCGGCGCCAGGATGGTCAACCCGGACGCCAGGGTCAGGACGGTGTTCCTGGACCGGTGGGATGATGCCGATGAGGCCAAAGCCGCCAGCGAGTCCCTTATAAGCCAGGGATGTGACGTGATCGCGCACCATGATACGCTGTCGGACAGGTCCGTCACAAGCGAATACGGCGTTTACGCGGTCGTCACCGGCGAAAACGGGACTATCCATGAGCATATCGCCGCCCCGGTCTGGAACTGGGGGATATTCTACGAAAAAATGCTGCACAACATCATGAAAAGTTCCAGGAGATCCCACGGTCCCGGACAGAAGGTGGTCAACTTCTGGTGGGGGATGGATTCGGGCATCGTGGATTTCTTCTATTCGAGAAGGCTCGTGCCGCCCGAGACACAGAAACTCCTGGACTTCATGATAAAGATGATCAGCAACGGGCTCTACCACCCGTTTACCGGGCCCATATACAGCCAGGACGGCACCCTTATGGTAAAAAAGGGCGAAGTAGCCACCCGGGAACAGATCATAAATATGGACTGGTTCGTGGATATCGTCGAATAAAATAAGTGGTGCATTGCACCACTTATTTTATCCACGATCTGTCATCAAACCCCCGGTCCGCACCTAAAACTCGCAATCCATCAGGTAATACCCGTATGCATTTACTATCGTGGTGTTTTTGTAATGGATGATCCTTGAACGGCGGCCGTAGTTCAGGTGCTGGTGGCCGTGGAAAAAGTACCTGGGCGAATGCCTGTCCAGCAGTTCGACGAAACTTTTGAACCCGGTGTGGGCGCGGTCGTCCCCGTCGCCCAGGCCGTAAGCCGGTGCATGGGTGAGCAGTATGTCGAAGCCCCTGTGCTTCCTGATGGTCCACCTGAGCCTGTGGATCCGCCTGCGCATCTGCTCCTCGGTGTACTGGAACTCCCCGTAGTTGTAGTTCATACACCCTCCAAGCCCCAGGATCCTTATGCCTTTGTGCACCAGGATCCTGCCGTCCGCCGATTCGCAGCCCTCGGGCGGATGGGTCAGGTAACGTCCGTTATGGTTCCCGGGCACGTAATAGAGGGGAGCCTTTATCATCGTCACCAGGAATGACAGGTACTCGGCCTTCAGGTCGCCGCACGACAAAACAAGCTCCACGTCCCTGAAGCGTTCCCTGTCGAAATAATCCCATATGTAAGGCTCTTCACGGTCTGATACGACCAGTATCTTCATTTTCACATTGATTTCCTCATATTGTTTTTACACCTTTTAAGTATTATACTTGATTTAAAAGAACAATGTAAAGGGCACGGGATGCGCGCATCGGGACCAGGTGCCGCTTCCGGCTGCCATTAAGGTATATACCCGGAAGGGACTTCTGACAAACAGGCCGGCCGGGCCGAATGATCCGCAAAACACTTCAGCGAAAGGGAGGAAACAGATGAAAGTAGAAATAAAACGGTTGTACAGGGATCCGGCGCCTTACATCGACCAGGAGATAGAAGTGGCAGGCTGGATCAGGACGATAAGGAATTCAAAAACGTTCGGATTCATCGAACTGAACGACGGGTCGTTCCTGAAGAATCTGCAGATTGTGTTTGAAGAAGGGGTCGTCGACAACTACAACGAAGTCGCAAAGCTGAACCAGGGCACGTCGATCAGGGCCCGCGGGACGCTCGTTGCCACGCCCGGGGCAAAACAGCCATTCGAACTGAAGGCAAAGAGCATTGAGATAGAAGGGATCTGCGTTCCGGAATATCCGCTGCAGAAAAAACGCCATTCATTCGAATTCCTGCGCACGATAGCCCACCTGAGGCCGAGGACGAACACGTTTTCCGCGGTCTTCCGGCTCAGGAGCGCGCTTTCATATGCCATACACCGTTTCTTCCAGGAGAGAGGGTTCGTGTATGTCCACACGCCCATCATAACGACGAGCGACTGCGAGGGTGCTGGAGAAATGTTCAGGGTCACCACGATGGATCCTGACAACATACCGAGGGACGAAAACGGCAATGTCGATTACTCGCAGGACTTTTTCGGCAGGCAGACGAGCCTGACCGTCAGCGGCCAGCTTGCCGGAGAGACTTACTGCATGGCGTTCGGCAAGATATACACGTTCGGTCCCACGTTCAGGGCCGAGAACTCGAACACCACGAGGCATGCGGCAGAGTTTTGGATGATAGAGCCAGAGATCGCGTTTGCCGATCTCGATGACGACATGCAGCTTGCAGAGGAAATGATGAAATACCTGATAAACTACTGCCTTGAGGACCTGCCCGAGGAGATGGAGTTTTTCAACAGCTTCATCGACAACGGCCTGCTGGAAAGGCTGAACAACATAGTTGAGTCCGACTTCGGGCGACTGACATATACTGAAGCTGTCAGCATACTCGAGAAGAACAACTCCGGCTTCCAGTACCCCGTCAAATGGGGTTCCGACCTGCAGACCGAGCACGAGCGCTACCTGACGGAAAAGGTGTTCAAAAAGCCTGTGTTCATAACCGACTATCCGAAGGATATAAAGGCGTTCTACATGAGGCTCAACGATGACGGGAAGACCGTTGCGGCAATGGATCTGCTGGTCCCGGGCGTGGGCGAGATCATAGGGGGCAGCCAGAGGGAAGAAAGGTACGATCTGCTGGCGAAGAGGATAGAGGAACTTGGCATGGATATCGAAGATTACAAATGGTACCTGGACCTGCGTAAATACGGAGGGACGAAGCATGCCGGGTTCGGTCTCGGCTTCGAGCGGGCGGTCATGTACCTGACGGGAATGGCAAATATCAGGGACGTCATACCATTCCCGAGAACGGTAAGATCCGCGGAATTCTGACCGCACGATCCAGCGGCCGCGCGGGGAAGATCCGGTACGCAGGCGGGGGACATGGCAGCAGATGTGATCAGCAGCGTATCGCGAAACCATATCCCTAACCATATCGTTATAAAGGAGGCGTGTGAAATGAGTGAACAGGCAATGGAACAGGCCAAAAGGGAAGACAGGATAAGGATCTCCGAGGAAGTTATCGCTACGATAGCAGGTATCGCGGCATCCGGCGATGAAAACGTAGCCTCGATGGGAGGCAGCTTCGTGGACGGGATCGCCGGCATGCTTGGCAGGAAAGCTCCCGGCAAGGGGATCAAGGTGGAGATGAAGGATAACCAGGTCATCATCGATATGGCCGTAGTGATGCAGTACGGATGCAAGATCCATGAAGCAGCCCGCGAGATGCAGAAGAGGGTCAGGAGCGCGGTCGAGGATATGACAGGCCTTGAAGTCGTCAGTGTCAACGTCAATGTCCTTGGCGTAAATGTCAGCAAGGAGGCCGGGAAGGTCGAGGTGCTCGACGAGTTGCCGCCCAGGACATGAGGTTCAGGTTGATTTCATGCGAGGTTTTCGCAAGGCCTGCATACCGTGCCGCGGCGAAATCCCCGCATATCGTGGATATGGCATTCACAAGGCTGAGGTCCCACGTAAACCCGCATCAGCTGAGGCGTGAGATACAGGAGGCCATAGACAGTACCGCGGAAGGCTATGATGCCATCCTGCTCGGGTACGGCCTGTGCGGGAACAGCACGGCAGGGCTTAAGGCGCGCAGCATTCCCCTGGTCATACCAAGGGCCCATGACTGCTGCACGATTTTCCTGGGAAGCCGTGAGGCCTTCCTGGAACATTTCGGACAGACTCCGAGTGCCCAGTGGTCGTCTGTCTGCTATTTCGAACGCCTGGGGGGATGGTACACGGACTGTGCGGCCGGGGTTACCACGTCCGACTGGGCGGGATACCTTGAGGAGCTTATCCGGCAGTACGGTGAAGAGAACGCCCGGTACATCGCCGAAATGATGGCTCCGAAAAACGATGTGGGTTTCCTCACGTTCATTGAGATCGAGGGGTTCGATGACCCGGAAGTCCGGGATTCTTTCGTGAAGCATGCAAAGGAAACGGGCAAAGACACCCGTTTCATCAGGGGAAGCACGAGGCTGATCGATGCGATGGTCAACGGGGACTGGGACGAAGAAGAGTTCCTCATCGTACCGCCCGGAGCGCAGACCGTCCCGGTCTATGATCACAGGAC
Source organism: Hungateiclostridiaceae bacterium UBA3922 (assembly GCA_002386045.1). Taxonomy (GTDB): domain Bacteria; phylum Bacillota; class Clostridia; order Acetivibrionales; family DTU013; genus DTU013. Next base: position 10,703 of record DGEQ01000151.1, read on the forward strand.
CGTGATCACCTTCTCGGAAAAATGCCCGGATCATTAGACATTGCGGCCGAATCTTCGTATTATCTTATGGATACACAATGAAGATGCACTGGAAGAGGAGAATGGATATGCGAAGATTGCGTCGGTCAAGGAGAAACAAGGTAATACTTGGGGTGTGCGGCGGACTGGCCGAATACCTGAACATAGACGTGGTGATCGTAAGGATCGTTGCCATACTGTCATTATTCATGGGCTGGGGCTTAATCATCTATATCGTCGCAGCGCTGATAATGCCCGAGGACAAGGGCTATGCACCCGGCGGGGACAGTTGGGGCCAGGGCGGCGGCACGGCGGGATACGACAGCACGTATTCGGACCCGGGCATGGGGGCCGGTGCGGACTATGATGCAGGTAACGACTATTTCGCTGATGACAGTTGGGACCGGCCTGCCAGGTATGATTCCGAAAAGACAAAGTACATCATCGGCGCCATACTGATCGGCATCGGCGTCATTTCCCTTGGCAGCAGGATCCTGCCGAACCTGTTCAAGCTCGATTATATGCTGCCGGTGCTTCTCATAATCATCGGCGGGATAATACTGTACAAAGGCAGAAGGTAGACGGCGGGGATCCGATGGAAGCATATATGACGGTGAAATTTCCGGATACGGCAAAACTCATGAAAAACTGCCTGGAGATGTGGGAAAGCACTCCGGACAGCTTTCCTTTATTTGACAGGCGATATACAGACAGCGAACGTGCTGTCAATAATGCCAGGATCAAAAAATCCATCGATGAATTAGCAGGGCTTGTTGCCGGGTTTGGCGGCAAACCCGGGGAAGACCCCGCCAGGTGGGGTTCCCGTCTCAAAAAGCTTATCTATGACTGCGGCGTGGACGTTGCAGGATTCGACGGCGCGGACATGAGGCTGTTGCTTGACGGAGGGTTTTGTGACGTTACGGCCGGCTTTATCGAGCAGGCCCGCGCATTCGACCTGTCCGTCAGGCTGGATGACATACTCCAGGCCTTGAGGAATGCC
>DGEQ01000151.1:11927-13615 GCA_002386045.1 Hungateiclostridiaceae bacterium UBA3922
GCATTTCCGAAACGCGGAAACATGATACCAACACCAGGCTTGAAAAAAGGCTGGCTGGCGAACCTGTCGAAGCGGAAACCCCGCTTGAGAACAGGCTGTTCAAGCTTGTGGCGATGATCGAGGGCGAGCATGACCGCAGGTTCAGTCCCATGGTGTATGGGAGCCTCCTGGGCATACATAGCGCCCAGGTCCGGAGCATGCGGCAGGATGCGGGATCTCCGCTGTCGTTCGATGAAATAAAGGAAATAAGCGCTGAAAAAGGAGGGTGCTCCGTCCTGGCCGACGGGTATCTGGTGAAAGGGAGCCTGTCGGAAGATGAAGCAGCCTTTATTTTCAGTTTCGGGCTTTTGCTTCAGCTTGTCGATGATCTGCAGGATGTCCCGGCCGACATGAGGGGCGGCCACAAAACACTGTTTACGCTCAACGGCGGCGCTTATGCGGAGCCTGTCGTGAACAGGCTGATAAATTTCACCGTGAGGCTTCTCGGTAATGACAAAGTATTTTCCGCAGGCAAGGCTTACCGGATGAAACGGCTGATAAAGGACAGCGTCATCCTGCTCGTGATGGGAGCGGCTGCGTCAAGCAGCGGCATGTTCGGCAAAGCATACCTGGAAAACCTGGAGGAATACTCTCCGGTTGGTTTCAAAACCCTTGCGGACTGTCAGAAAAGAATAGGCCGGGAATATGCGAAACTGAAAGCAAAGCTGGCGGTCAGGCCGCTGGAGATACAGATGGCAAGGGCATTCGCTGCGGGGACACTGGATTAGCTTCCGTTCAGACTTCAAAATCGATATAATGAAAATCGCTCCTTTTTCCGATAAGATATTTGAACAGCGGATAAATCACCTTTCAACGGCAAAGGATGAATGATATGGATCTGGGTACGATTTTAGGTTTGGTTTTTGGTGTCTTTTGCGTAGTGATCTCGATTTTCATAGGTGAAGGAGAAATACGTTCATACCTGCATCTTCCATCAGCTTTTATTACCATAGGCGGAGGGATTTGCTCAGCATTGATAAATTTCCGGCTCAGGGACCTGGTCGGCGTATTGAAGGCAACCAAAAGGGTCTTTACCGACAGGGTATCATCTTCGAGCGAAACCATAGCAATGCTGGTCAAGCTTTCTGAAAAGACAAGGAGAGAAGGGCTGCTTTCCATCGAGCCGGAGCTTGAACAGATGGAAGACCCGTTTATCAGGCAGTCACTCCAGTTGGTGGTGGACGGTATAGAGTCAGAAACGATAAAGGACTTCATGGACACGGAGATCGAGAACATGCAGGCGCGGCACAGCAAGGTCCAGGCTGTCTTCAATATGTTGGGGAATATATTCCCTGCCTGGGGCATGATCGGTACCCTGCTGGGCCTTATCAACCTGCTGCTGAAACTAAACGATCCGTCCCAGATAGGTCCGTCCATGTCGGTTGCACTGGTAACGACGTTTTATGGGAGTATCCTGGCAAACTTCATCTGCATACCCATCGCTGGCAAGCTGAAGATGAAAAGTGATGAGGAGGTCCACCAGAGAGAGATGATAGCGGAAGCGGTCATATCGATCCAGGCCGGCGAGAACCCGAAGATGCTGGAACAGAAACTCAGGATATTCCTCCCGCCGGAAGAAAGGGAAAAGGACACCGAAAAGAAAGAAGAAGTGGCGGAAAGTTCCGCATCTGTATAAACAGGAGTGAAAC
>DGEQ01000069.1:0-3364 GCA_002386045.1 Hungateiclostridiaceae bacterium UBA3922
ACACACAAATTAGGACTTGACCCCAATTACCACTCACTTGATTTTTTTACTGGTAATATCGATAAAACACCGAACAAATGTTTGCAATATTAATCTGTATCGTATATAATATCATAGAAAAAATCAAGCCACTGATAGATGTGGCATCTTGTTATAATATGGTTGTCTGACGTCATACAGGACGAAACTGGTTTTGGGTTTAATTCCGCCAGGATGAGGTAGGTATATAAAACGGAAGCCGGAATGATAATGGAAACCGGCGTGGATGCCGTTAAGAAAGCAGGATGTTCGCCAGAGCAGAGGGTGCCGGGACCGGAGCCAAAGGCGCCCAAGACCGACGTCTGAAGCCCGGATCAAAAGATGCCCGAAACGGGGCAGCGACCGGGCAAGCACAGAAAATGAACGGACAAGCAAAGAACAAGAAATGGAGCGAACAATCACGGAAAAGGTCCGGACAGACCTGGAAAAGTCCTGACAGGCCTGTAAAAGGTGCGAATAAACACAGAAAAGGTGCAGAGCATGGAGAGAAACAGCATTTTCATCAAGGGTGCGAGAGAGCACAACCTGAAAAACATCGACGTGACGATACCGAGGGACAAGCTCGTCGTGATCACGGGCCTTAGCGGATCGGGCAAGTCATCGCTGGCCTTCGACACCATATATGCCGAAGGGCAGAGACGCTACGTGGAATCGCTTTCGGCCTACGCGAGGCAGTTCCTCGGGCAGATGGAAAAGCCGGATGTCGACTACATCGATGGCCTTTCGCCTGCCATTTCCATAGACCAGAAAACCACCAGCCGGAACCCGAGGTCCACGGTCGGTACGGTTACGGAGATCTACGATTACCTCAGGCTGCTGTATGCCCGCATAGGCATCCCGCACTGCCCCGCCTGCGGCAAGGAGATATCGCAGCAGACCGTCGACCAGATGGCGGACGCGGTCATGGCTTTGCCGGAAGGCACCAGGATCCAGTTGCTGGCGCCTGTCGTGCGCGGCAGGAAGGGCGAATACCAGAAGCTCATCGAAAATGCGCGGAAAAACGGCTTTGTCAGGCTGCGCGTCGATGGCGAAGTGCGCGATATAAACGAAGATATAGTCCTTGAAAAGAACGTGAAGCACACTATAGAAATCGTGGTGGACAGGCTCGTAGTCAGGCCGGATATAGTCAAAAGGCTCACCGATTCCATAGAAACGGTGCTCAACCTGAGCGGCGGCCTCCTGGTGGTGGATGTGATAGGCGGGCAGGAACTGATATTCAGCCAGAACTTCGCCTGCACCGACTGCGGCATCAGCATCGAGGAACTGACGCCGAGGATGTTCTCGTTCAACAATCCCTATGGCGCATGCCCGAAGTGCGACGGCCTCGGGACGCTCATGAAGATCGACCCGGACCTTGTCATCCCCGACAGGACGAAATCCATCGATGAAGGCGCCATAAGGGTAGGTGGATGGAACTTCGAAAACGGCGACAGCTACGCGAGGATGTATATAAAAGCGCTGGCGAAACACTACGGGTTCAGGACATCGACACCCATATGCCAGCTGCCGGACCATATACTGGACATCATCCTCTATGGGACAAAAGGAGAAAAGATAAAAATCGAATACGACAGGGAATACGGAAGCGGAACGTTCACGGCCCCCTTCGAAGGCGTCATCACGAGCATGGAGCGCCGTTACAGGGAAACGCAGTCCGAGGGCATGAAGCGGTATTACGAGGAATTCATGAGCAACAACCCCTGTCCCGAGTGCAACGGTGCAAGGCTCAAGAAAGAAAGCCTGGCAGTCACCGTGGGCGGGCTGAACATATATGAACTGACGTGCAGGCCTGTCAGCGAAATCAGGGAATTCTTCGACAACCTGACCCTTACGGAAAAGGAGCGCCTCATCGCGCACCAGATACTGAAGGAGATCAGGGCAAGGATCGGGTTCCTTGTGGACGTGGGGTTGGATTACCTTACGCTGGCCCGGTCATCGTACACGCTGTCAGGAGGAGAAGCCCAGAGGATCAGGCTCGCGACGCAGATAGGCTCGGGCCTGATGGGCGTTATGTACATCCTGGATGAACCGAGCATCGGGCTCCACCAGCGCGATAACGGCAGGCTGCTCAGGACGCTCGAAAAGCTCAGGGACCTCGGCAACACGCTGATAGTGGTGGAACACGACGAAGAGACGATGTACGCTGCAGACCACATCATCGACATGGGGCCGGGGCCCGGCATCCACGGCGGATACGTGATAGCCCAGGGGACGGTCGAAGATATCAAGAAATGCGAAAACTCGCAGACAGGCCTCTACCTGAGCGGTAAAAAGAAGATCGGGATACCCGATAAGAGAAGGACCCCGAACGGCAAATGGCTCAAAATAATCGGGGCGCGCGAGAACAATCTGAAAAATATAGACGTTGAGATACCTCTCGGGGTATTCACGGCGGTGACAGGAGTTTCAGGTTCCGGAAAGAGTTCCCTGATAAACGAGATACTCTACAAGAAACTTGCAGCAGACCTGAACAAGGCAAGGACCAGGGCCGGCGACCATGATCACATCGCGGGCGTCGAATATCTTGACAAGGTCATCAACATCGACCAGTCACCGATAGGGAGGACGCCGAGGTCCAACCCGGCCACGTATACGGGCGTTTTCGACCTGATCAGGGAAGTCTTCGCCGGGGTGCCGGAAGCGAAAATGAGAGGATACAAGGCAGGGCGTTTCAGCTTCAACGTAAAGGGCGGCCGCTGCGAGGCATGTTCGGGAGACGGCATCGTCAAGATAGAGATGCACTTCCTGCCTGACATATACGTCCCCTGCGAGGTCTGCAAGGGAAAGCGGTACAACAGGGAAACGCTGGAGGTCAGGTACAAGGGGAAGAACATCGCCGACGTGCTCGATATGACTGTGGAAGACGCAATGGAATTTTTCAAGAACATACCGAGGATACACAGCAAGATCAAAACGCTGTACGATGTCGGCCTTGGCTATCTGAAGCTTGGACAGCCGTCAACGACCCTGTCCGGCGGCGAAGCGCAGAGGGTAAAGCTCGCCACTGAGCTGTCGCGGAAAGCTACCGGGAAAACGCTGTATATACTGGACGAGCCTACGACCGGCCTCCATATCGCCGACGTACACAGGCTGATCGATGTCCTGCAGCGCCTGGTGGACGCCGGCAACACGGTCGTCGTGATAGAGCACAACCTCGATGTGATCAAGACGGCTGATTATATAATCGATCTGGGTCCCGAAGGCGGGAACGGGGGCGGCTATGTGATAGCCAGGGGGACACCGGAGGAAGTGGCCGAAAACGAAGGTTCGTATACGGGGCAGTACCTGAAAGAACTGTTCCGGCGTGAAGGCAGATGCTGACCTG
>DGEQ01000069.1:3595-13309 GCA_002386045.1 Hungateiclostridiaceae bacterium UBA3922
GCGCGAAGGCAGATGCTGACCTGGCGGAAGGCGAGGCTTTCGGCTACGGATCTGCATGGACTTGCAGTTACAGGTCTGCATGGACATGATGCATCGGCCTGTACTGGCCGGAAGATGTAGTTCCGCGCCGGACACTGTTTTGGCCAAACCGAATAAAAGCTCGATTTATCGAGCTTTTATTCCGGGTATATAGCATGGGGACTTTCTCGGTACTTTCGGGCAACCGCTTCATCCATGGGTTCTCCGGCCGGCCTATTTGGGATTTGCAAACCCGAACCTGCGCGGACCTACGAATAAATACAGGAATACGAGAATGAAGAACAGAACGGCGCAATCATCATTAAAGAAGTCGCCCAGTATACCTCCTCTGTCGGACATAAAAACACCTCCTCATGTACCTGCGCAATTATGATGGATTTGAGCCTGTCGCTAATATAAATATATTCCCGGGCACTTCAATGGGTTACAAAAACAGCGCGAAAAGGTTTCGGCAAAGTGGACCGTGGGTCGCGTATTGTGCTATACTATAAAGAATAGATGGGAACCGAAAGAATCGATGGGACCCCTGGTGAAAAACACGGGTCATGTTAATAACATGCGAAAAAAGGGAAGAACAATAGCAGGATATACCAAGCCACCCGGCCTGACTGAATACCGGGATCTGCGACAAAGGAAAGGCGCGCAGGGCGGGATAGGATATGCCGGGACCGGACCGCAAAGCCGTGATCCGGGCAGAATGGGCAGGGACCATGGTTATGGCCGAAGTTATTATGATGCTACGGGATCCATTGTTGCGGAACTGGACGGCCCGGACAGGGTCTGACAAGATCCATCGTTACGACCGGGGCGAGCCGGACGAGGGCCGCGGTCACGGTCATGGGACTGGACAGCCCGTACAGGGTCCGCGGTCACGGCCCTGAAACAGCACTACCCGTCCAGGGTCAACAGCCACTGCCCCGGGACAGGACGACAAGGCATGCACCGTGGTTTGGCGGCGTGAAAGGAGTTGATCGCATATGACCATGTGTTCGATATGCAAGGAAAACTACGCAGTAGTTTTTATAACAAAAATAATAAACGGCAGGCAGATCCAGGAGGGCCTTTGCCTTTCCTGCGCAAAGAAGCAGGGCATCCAGCCCATCAACCAGTTGATCGAGCAGACCGGGATAACGGATGACGATATCGACAACATCAACAAACAGATGCACAGCTTTTTCGAAAGCCTGGAGACAGACACTGAAAACAGCGGAGCGGAAGGACAGCAGGAATACAACAGGGGCAACCCGCTGCTGAACTTCTTCAACCGTGCATTCCCGCGCAGCGATGAGAACAGCGACGGTCCGGAGCCGAAGGAACTCGGCGACGGGAAGGACGGCAAAGGCGGCATGCGCACCAGGACGCAGGAGAAGAAAGGCCTCAAGAGGAAGAAATACCTGGACATGTACGGCACCAACCTGACCGAACTGGCGCGGAACGACAAGATCGACCGTGTCATAGGCAGGGACAGGGAGATAGACAGGGTACTGCAGATACTCAACAGGCGGACGAAAAACAACCCCGTACTCATCGGCGAGCCCGGGGTCGGGAAGACGGCGATCGCTGAAGGGCTTGCCGTAAGGATAGCGAAGCACCAGGTGCCCGCCAAACTTTTCAATACCGAAATGTACCTGCTGGACATGACGGCCATCGTTGCCGGCACCCAGTTCAGGGGGCAGTTCGAAAGCAGGATGAAGGGCATCATCGAGGAAGCGAAGGCGCTTGGCAATGTCATACTGGTCATCGACGAACTCCACAACATAATAGGAGCGGGCGAGGCCGAAGGGGCGATGAACGCCGCCAACATACTCAAACCCGCGCTTTCCAGGGGAGAGATCCAGATAATCGGGGCCACGACGCTGAGCGAATACCGCAAACATATAGAAAAGGACTCTGCTCTCGAGAGAAGGTTCCAGCCGGTACTGGTGGAAGAGCCCTCCGTGAGTGAGACTATAGAAATACTCAAGGGGGTCCGCGGGTATTACGAGGAATTCCACAAGGTCAGGATACCCGACGAAGTCATAGAGGCTGCTGTCAGGATGTCGGAAAGGTATATAACCGACAGGTTCCTGCCCGACAAGGCCATCGACATCATAGATGAAGCCGGTTCAAGGGCCAATCTCAGGAATGTCACGCTGGTCGAACTGGAAGAACTCAGGAGCGAGCTGAAAAAGGTGCAGGAGGAGAAGGAAAACGCGATTTCCGCTGACTCCATAGAAGATTACCAGAAGGCCGCGGACCTGAAAGTGCGCGAATGCAAGCTGATCCAGCAGATAGAGGAGCTTGAGCGGAAAAACAGGGAGCCCGTGCTGACCGTGGACGATGTGGCCCATGTCATAGAATCATGGACCAGGATACCCGTGCAAAGGCTGACGGAGGTCGAGGCAGAAAAGCTCCTGAACCTCGAAGAGAGGCTCCACAGGAGGGTCATTGGCCAGCACGAAGCCGTCGGCAGCGTGGCAAAGGCAATCAGGAGGCACAGGGCCGGGTTCAGGAAGAAAAAGAAGCCTGCATCCTTCATATTCGTCGGGCCGACCGGCGTCGGCAAGACAGAGCTTGTCAGGGCACTGGCCGCCGAACTGTTCGAAACCGAAGACGCCCTCATCAGGCTCGATATGTCGGAATACATGGAAAAGCACTCGGTCTCCAAGCTTATCGGGTCGCCTCCGGGCTACGTCGGCTACGACGACGCCGGACAGCTTACCGAAAAGGTCAGGAGAAAACCGTTTTCGGTCATACTGCTCGATGAGATCGAAAAAGCGCACCCGGACGTTTTCAACATGCTGCTGCAGATACTGGAGGACGGGCGGCTCACGGACAGCCACGGACGTGTCGTGAATTTCGAAAACACGATCATAATCATGACATCGAACGCCGGAACGTCGTTCAAATCCGCAGGTGTCGGCTTCAACAGGGACGGGTACGTCGACATGAAGAAAAAGATCATGGATGTGATCAAAGAGACCTTCAGACCTGAGTTCCTGAACAGGCTCGACGAGGTAATCGTGTTCACCGAGCTCAGCAGGGACGAGCTGATGCAGATAACAGACCTGATGCTCGCCGAAGTGACTGCGGAAGCAGAGCATAAGGGTATCAGGATAAGCTACACAGACAGGGCCCGCGAATTCGTGCTTGAAAAGGGCTACGACCCGAAATACGGGGCAAGGCCGCTCAGGAGAACGATACAGAGATATATCGAAGACGAACTGACCGAGCAGTTCTTCGTCGGCAGCATAAAGCCAGGGGACACCATCACGGTCGATGCTGATGAAAACGGCATACGCTTTGTCAACACATCCGGCGCACTCCTGGGCGACGGGTCTCATGCTGACGGATCGGGCATGCTTCTGACAGACGGGTCACATGAAGAGGGATCGGACAACTGAGCTGACCGCATGCGGTCGATCGAGGCAACCGGACTCGTCACATACGGGCGGATCAGGCAATTGAACGGATCATACACTGACGGACCGGACGAAACCTGCAAAACTGACAAACCGGCATTTTAAGGGGTTGCTGCTATGAAGATATCGAGGACACTGACTGCTATACTGCTGGCGCTGTCCATGGCTGTCTTTCTAGGCGCCTGTACAGGAACGTCTTCCGAATCCTCAGAATCCGACTGGAAGATAGTGAAGTCGGGGGATTCCAAAATAACTCTGAGGTTCATCGGCAGCTGGGGCGGCGTCGACAGCAAGGCGGAAACGCTGAAGCTGGTACTCAGTCAGTTTGAAAACAGGAACCCCGACGTAACTGTAATAAACGAGTCAGTGTTCGGCGAAGACTTCCTGCCCAAGATCAAGACCGACTTCGCATCGGGGAATGACCCTGACGTATTCGGACTATGGCCTGGCTCAGACATAAAAAAACTCATACAGGTCGGCAAGGTTGCCGACCTGACAGGCCTCCTGGAAGAAAACCCGGAATGGAAGGAACAGTTCGACCCGGAAATGTGGAGTTACACCACGTACAACGGCAGGATCTACGGCCTGCCCTTCGAGATAATATTCGAGTGCATGTTCGTCAACAAGGACCTCTTCGAGCAATATAACGTCAAGATACCCGAAAACTTCGACGAACTGAAGGAAGCCGTCAGGATATTCAACAGGAACGGTATCGTGCCCATCGCTTACAATACCGAAGCCGAGGGCACCTACTTTTACCAGAACCTCCTTCCCGTGGTCGGCGGAAAAGCCGACACGGAAAATCCTTTCACCAGGGACGGGAAGATAAAGCAAAGCCATATAGTCGCCCTGAACCTTATCAAGGAACTCTACGACATGGGTGCATTCCCGAAGGAATGCTTCACCATGACCAACAACGAAAGGAATGTACTTTTCAAAGAGAAAAAGGCGGCGATGATAGTGCAGGGTTCCTGGTATATCGGGGAGTTCGAGCCGGACGACGATACGGTCGACATAATACCGTTCCCAAGCGTAAAAGGTTATGAAAGCTACAGGAATACGATGGTGTATGGCCTTGGCGGCGGCGTGTTCCACATGAGCACAGCCGCATGGAACGATCCGAGGAAGCGGGAAGCCTCGGTAAGGCTGCTGCGCTTTCTGACGTCACCCCTGTCCGCCTCTGAATTTGCCGCAAAGACAGGCATGATCAGCACTGTAAGTCTTGGCGGCTATGAGATAGACTATATAGACATGACCATAAAAGGCCTGCAGATGCTGGAGGAGGCGAATACTCTCGTAGGTCCTCTGGACTCCTACGTTGAGAGGACGGCCTGGGAAAAATACATAGCCGGACAATTCCCGTATTTCCTGTCAGGTAAAATATCGGCGGAAGAAATGTGGGAAACCGCCATAAAGAACGGGATCATCCTCGATTACTGAATAAGAGGTCTTGCTTGTCGGGGGTCGGTATGAAGAAAATCCTCAGTGATTTACTGAAATCCTTCAGGAAAATATCGATAAAGACGAAACTCGTATTGCTGCTGACCACGCAGATACTCATACCGCTGGTGCTGGTCGGCTTCCTGAGCTACAAGAATTCCGAGGGCATCATAAAGGAGAACTCCACAGATTATTCAAGGGACATCCTGCACATGATCCGCCTCCGACTGGACGATTACCTCGACAACCTGATACAGATCTCGCAGGACCTCCTTTACGAAGAGAAGATATACGAGGTACTCAAGAGCAGCGGCAATATCCAGGATCCGCTCAGAATCTATGAAATACAAAACTCTGTCAACAGCCACCTCAAGATGATGGTGATCTCCAGGCCTGAAATAAGGTCGATCTGCATCTACTCCAATGACGGGAGGATGTTTTACCAGGATGACAACACAAGGGAAGCAGGTTCGCGTTCAGATCTCCCGTATGAAAAGATGTTCGCGCAGGCAAGGAAGGAAAATGGAAAACCGAGCCTGTATGTCGTGGCGGATGAGAACAAAAGGGCAAAGGATGTCTACATGATCAGGCAGATCAATGACAGGGACGATTTTGACGAACTCGGGCTCCTGATCATGCACGTCAGGAAGGAATTGTTCGACGAGGTATACCAGGGCCTCACAGGCAATCTCGAAAATATAATGATACTTTCACCGGACATGGAACTGGTAGCCAGCCGTAACATCGTGAATCCGAATATAATGGAAAGCATGCTGAACGAGGGCATAAGCGGCTACATGGGCGAGAAGATAGACGAAAAGGCAGGGATGTTCATATCCTATATAACCCAGGAAATGACGGGCTGGAAGATAGTTTCGTACGTGCGGCTGGACGTGCTCTACAAGGACGCCAGGACCCTCAGGAACAACATAATCATGCTCTGCATAGCCGCGGTCATCGTGCTTTCGGCCGTGACGCTGGTCATAGCAGTCAACATAGTCAAACCGATAAACAAGCTCGTGAATGGAATGAAAAAAGTACAGGAAGGCGAAGGCAACGTGCAGATAGAAGTGGACAGGGAGGATGAACTCGGCTTCCTGCAGAAGACGTTCAACGAGATGTCCGGCGAGATCCACCATCTCGTCAACTGGGTCTACAGGGAACAGCTGACGAGGAAAGAAGCCGAGCTGAAAGCGCTGCAGTCACAGATAAACCCGCACTTCCTGTTCAACACGCTGGAGGCTATCAACTGGATGGCCCAGTTGAACAATGTCCCGGAAATAAGCGAAACCGTGTCGGACCTTTCCGACCTGATGGAAGCGAGTATCGGGAGGGACGACCGCCTGATCACGCTCGAAGAGGAATTCCAGTATGCAGACAAATATATTTCTCTTCAAAAAAGGAGATTCGGCGATAAAATAGAATTAATTAAAAACGTGCAGCCTGACGTCCTGGGTATAGAGATCCCAAGGCTGCTAATACAGCCGCTCATAGAAAATGCCGTGTACCACGGCATCGAAAGGAACAGGGGAAGGGGCACCATCACCCTCAACGCGTACAGGGACAAAAAAGGGTGCCTGTGCGTCGAAGTCATAGACAACGGCGCCGGCATGGAGCCCGAAGAACTCGAGGAACTGAATGCAAGGCTCACGCTGGACAATAACGCCTACTTCAGGGGCCTTGGCGGCAATAGACGCAAGAGTATCGGCATAGAAAACGTAAACAGGAGGATCAAGCTGTTTTACGGGGAGCAGTACGGCCTTAAGATGGAGAGCATGGTCGGTGAATTCACAAAAGTGACCATCAGGATACCATGCGAGGTAAACATGGACAATAGGGAGGGCTTCTATGTACAGGGTTCTGATAGTAGATGACGAACCGATAATACGTAAAGGCCTCAGGAACATAATCAACTGGAAGAACTTCGACTGCGAGGTCATCGCGGAGGCTTCGGACGGTCTTGACGGCCTTGAACTCGTCAGGAAGCACAAGCCCGACATCATAATCACCGATATCAAGATGCCTGAAGCAGATGGTCTTTCGATGATAAAACAGATAAAGGAAGATGTGCCTGAAAGCAAGATAATCATACTGACAGGCCACAGGAACTTCGATTACGCCCATGAAGCAGTAAAGCTCGGGGTCACAGACTTCCTGCTGAAACCGTCGAGGATCGAGGAACTCACTGCCGCCATATCGCGCGCGGTAAAGGAACTCAACTTCCAGAAGCAGAGGAACGAGGAACTGAACAAGCTCAGCCATTTGTTCAACCAGAACATATCCGTCCTGCGGGAAAAACTCCTCTACGATATCATTTACGAAATCAACACGAACCCGGAAGATATAAAGGAAAAGCTGGAACTGTTCAAAATGAAACAGGGGAGGTTCCGCATGCTCCTGGTCCAGAACGATGCCGAGGAAAGCGACGACGGCGAGATCAGCCAGTACGACAGGCATCTCTACCAGTTTGGGATCATAAATACTTTTGTCGAGATTTTTTCAGATAAATTCGAAATGATGCCTGTAACGCTAAACACCATCGGGATCGCATTCATAGTCATACCCCTGAAGGAAACGGCAGACGACCTGGATGAGATGATAAACAGGAAATGTACTTATCTCCAGGAGATAATAAACAACTGCTTCGGGTTCACCGTAACGATAGCCATCAGTTCCGACGGAAGCGACTTCACCGAGCTCCCGCAAAAATTCAGGGAGTGCAGGGAAGCACTCGAGCACAAGTTCTACCTCGGCAGCAATTCGATCATTTATCACAGCGATGTCAACACATTTTTCAGGTATGACGACCACTCCATGCTTGAGAAGCTGCAGAAAGCACTGGTCGAAGGTATAAAATCCGGGAACGAGGCAGCGGTCGATGAAAGGCTGAAAGACATATTCAGCTACATCAGGGGGATCGACCCGTCAAAAAAGGAATTCATCAAGAATTTCTACTGGAACACCATCACCGCAATAAACAACATCAGGCTGTCGCTGAAGGCCGGAGAGGGTAACAGGAAGGTAGAATATTCAGAATTGAGCGGCTTATACGGACTGATCGAAAAATGCAACAATGCCGATGAACTGAACATGCTCCTCGAAGAATCAGCAAGGAGCGTCGTGACAAAGGTAAACAATTACAACAACAAGAGCATAAAGCTCATACTGAGGAAAGCGGTCGAATACCTGCATGAGCATTATCACGAACCGATAACGCTCAACGAAGTCGCGGAGCACACGCTCGTCAGCACGTATTACATAAGCCGTATGTTCAAAAAAGAGATGGGGAAGAACTTCGTGGACTACCTGAATGAACTCAGGATAGAGAAGGCAAAGGAACTGCTTAAAGACGTCCGATTAAAAACCTATGAAGTCGCCGAAAAAGTAGGTATCCCCGATGCCCATTATTTCTCGAGGCTATTCAAGAAGTACGTCGGCATGACTCCTACGGAATTCCGCGAACAATAGCAGTGTGAGTTTTGACGGGCAGACTGCCGCGGACCGGGTATAAACAGCGGGCATATGCGGCCATGAAGTAATGGGATACGCAAGATAAAAAATACCGGGCTTTGCAGAAAACAACAAGGGGGGATCAGTTTCCCCCCTTGCCTGTTCAATATGATACCTCGTGCCAAACGGCACTCCGTGCTCCCGGCCGATCCTTCGTCATCCCTTTATGGCTCCGGCCTGTACGCCTCTGACAATGAACTTGGAAAGGAATACATAGACTATGACTACAGGCAGGATCGCCAGCAGTATGAACATGTATACCTTGCCCATGTCGAATTTTGAGTAATCGGCGCTTCGAAGCTGCGCGATCATTATCGGGACCGTTTTTCTCTCGAGCTTGTCAAGGAGCAGCGCCGGTATGAAGTAGTTGTTCCATGAACCGACGAACGCGAATATCAGTTGCACGGCCAGGGCAGGTCTTATGATTGGCAGCACGATCCTGTTGAAAGTACTGAATTCATTGGATCCGTCACACCTTGCAGCTTCCACGATCTCCAGCGGCAGTATCGCCTCCATGTATTGCTTCATGTAGAAAAACACTACAGGCGCGGCGATGCTTGGCAATATCAGCGGAAGGTAGTTATTGGTCAGCTTGAGTTTGTAAACGATCTGGACAAAGCCTACGGCGCCGACCTGCGGCGGGATCATCATAACAGCCAGGATGAATATATATGCGAACTTCCTGCCCTTGAAATCATATGCATGTATGCCGAAAGCCGTCAGGGCCGAGAAATAGGTCGTCAGGATGCCCGTTAGGATGGCGATGATAAAGCTGTTCCTCAGCCCTATGGGGATGCTTATGGAAACGTCATTCCATGCATTGCGCAGGTTGGTCCAGAAATTTTCCTGCGGCGTCAGGCGGAATCCTGCCTGCAGTTGTGCATTGGAGCGAGTTGAATTGACGAACAGCAGGTAGAACGAGAACAAACATAAGACCGTCAGGAAAACCAACACTGCATAAACGACCGCCCGGCATATGTAAAGCCTTGTCCGCGCTCTCTGGCTTTCATAATCACTTCTTGTATAAGGATAGCTTCTCATTTATGTCCTCCTTTCAACGGCTGCTGCGCTGTCTGATCATGCTCCGGTAAACGATTATGCTTAGCAGTGCCGTTATGGCGAACAGGTATACTGAAATCGCACCGGACATGCCGTAATTCTTGCTTGGNNGTCAGATAGCTGTTCAGGTACATGACAAGCGTCATCGCGGTACGGTCAGGTGAACCGAGCCGGTTGGTCAAAACCTGCGGAACGTCGAACATCTGAAGCCCGCCGATCATGGCTGTGATCACGACATAGACCACGATGGGCATCAGGAGCGGCA
>DGEQ01000069.1:13497-14259 GCA_002386045.1 Hungateiclostridiaceae bacterium UBA3922
TTGCCGAACCACATCAGGAAGTTCATCAGTGCGATCAGGAGCCGGACCGATTCCCTTGTTCGGAAAAAGTCGAATGATTTTTCAAGGATCCCCAACTGGATCAGCATCTGGTTCACCGGGCCAACATTCGAAAAGAGCGTGAAAAACAACATTGCGAATGCTGATGCCATGATCAGGTTGGGCATATAGATCACGGATTTGAAAAAGGTCTGGCCCCTTATATTAAGGCGATAACTGGTGAAAAACAACGCCAGGATCATGGCGATCACAAACTGCGGTATCGCGCCCAGGAGCCATATGACCAGCGTGTTCGAGGTATACTTGAATATCCCGATGACGCCGTTATTGTCAGGAGTAAAAAGTGTCACGTAGTTTTTGAAGCCGACAAAATTAGGACCTACCTGCGTGAGGCCATCCAGGTAGCTTTCAAAGAAACTGTTGTAGATCGTCAAAAACTGCGGAATAAGACTGCACAGGATATATACAATAAAAAATGGCGCTATGAACAGATAGCCCCACTTGGCATAGCTGATTGACCTGTAGCGGCGGAGATAGTTATTCTGTTCCCTTTGCCTGGACATGCTGTATCCTCCTTGCGGATGCATTATTTGCACTGCCGGCTGCGGCAGGGGATCAGCCCCGTCTGCAGCCGGCAGCACTGGTTATTCATCAGCAGTTTATGCTTCGTCAGGTGTCACGATAGCGGGGTACTTCTCGTTCACGTACTGGTAGAAGTTCGCATAAGCCTGTTCCCTGGTGATG
>DGEQ01000006.1:0-1016 GCA_002386045.1 Hungateiclostridiaceae bacterium UBA3922
ACCACATGGCGCCTGCTCCGTTAGTTACCTTTACGGTCCAACTGTTTCAGCTATATTGTGCCGAATATCATGGATCTCGCTTTTGTTTAAAAACAAGGGCAATGTTTCACGTGAAACACTGCCCCTTCTTACCTGTTTTGCACTGTATTGCAGAATGTATCACCGGCTTGCTGCTGCGACAACAATTATCTGATGCCAATACATACGATCCGGTCCCTAGATATCCAGGTTCGTCACATACTTTGCATTGGTCTGGATGAATTCCTTCCTCGGTTCCACCTTGTCGCCCATCAGGATGGTAAATATCTTGTCTGCCGCCACCGCGTCCTCCAGTTCTACCCTTTTCATCTTCCTGGTCTCGGGGTTCATCGTCGTTTGCCACAACTGCTCCGAGCTCATCTCTCCAAGACCCTTGTACCGCTGTATGTTGCACTCTTCCTTCTTCCAGTTCTTCTCCTTCTGGATCTTCGCGAGCTCTGCCTCGTTGTATGCATAGTATTCCTCTTTCCCCTTATATATCCTGTAAAGGGGCGGCATCGCGATGTACACGTGCCCATGTTCCACCAGGGGCTTCATGTACCTGTAGAAGAACGTGAGCAGCAGCGTCCTTATATGTGAACCGTCGACATCGGCATCCGCCATTATTATGACCTTGTCGTACCTCAGCTTCGACAGGTCGAAATCCTCTCCTATACCAGCGCCCAGTGCGGTGATAACGGGCATGAGCTTATCATTGCCTATCACCTTGTCCAGCCTTGACTTTTCAACATTCAGCATCTTTCCCCACAGGGGCAGGATCGCCTGGAACCTCCGGTCGCGTCCCTGTTTTGCCGAGCCTCCTGCCGAATCGCCCTCTACGATATATATCTCGCAAAGCGAAGGGTCCTTCTCAGTGCAGTCAGCCAGCTTCCCGGGGAGAGTGGTCGTCTCGAGTGCACTTTTCCTCCTTGTCAGTTCCCTTGCCTTCCTCGCGGCTTCCCTTGCCCTCGAAGCCATGATGCACTTCTCTACGATGA
>DGEQ01000006.1:1295-14533 GCA_002386045.1 Hungateiclostridiaceae bacterium UBA3922
TTTATGACCTTTGTGATGGCCGTCTTGAATCCTGTCAGGTGAGTCCCGCCTTCAGTCGTGGCTATGTTGTTTGCATAAGTGAATATGTTCTCGACGTACCTGTCATTGTACTGCATCGCTATCTCACAGTAAGACCCGTCCTTCTCGCCTTCGATGTAAATGGGCATGTCGTGCAGTACGTCCTTGTCCTTGTTGATATACTCGATATAGGATACGATACCTCCCTCATAATGGAATTCCTTTTTTACCGGCTCTTCGCCCCTGTTGTCGACCAGTATGATGCGGATCCCTTTGTTCAGGAAAGCCATCTCCCTGTACCTGGTTATCATCGCTTCGAAATCGAATTCTGTCTCCTCGAAAATCTCCGGGTCAGGCTTGAAATGCGTCCTGGTCCCTGTGTAATCCACTTCCCCTATCACCTCGAGGGGAGTTACGGTCACACCTCTCTCATACCTCTGCCTGTAGAGTTTACCGTCCCTGGCCACCTGGACTTCAAGGAACTCCGAAAGGGCGTTTACGACCGAGGCCCCGACTCCATGAAGCCCGCCTGATACCGTGTAAGCCCCGCCGCCGAATTTCCCGCCGGCATGGAGTACTGTATGGACCACTTCCACGGTTGGGATACCCATTTTCGGATGGATACCGACGGGTATTCCGCCCCCGTTGTCAGTGACTGTTATCGAATTGTCCTTCTCCACTACGACCTCGATCCGGTCGCACCTTCCTGCCAGGGCTTCATCTATGCTGTTTGCAACGATTTCATACACCAGGTGGTGAAGACCCCTGAGAGATGTTGAACCTATATACATGCCAGGTCTCTTCCTGACAGCTTCGAGACCTTCCAGTACCTGTATCTGGCTTTCGTCGTAATTGTTGTGGTTTTCAGTGTTTATCCCGCTCATCTCTTCCTCCCGTATATACATCAAATGCAGCTTTTTCTCGAGGTTCGGTCTATTCACCCGCGATGCCGTTCATGAATCCTGACCTTTTCTGCAGCGTTACTGATGAAATAGGTGAAAGGTAGACCCTGCTCTTTTTGTCTTCCTCGGTTATTATGAACGATCTTGGGAGATCGTCAGTGATAGCAGTGACGAACCCTTCTTCCTCCGCAGTTTTGAGGAACTCCCTCGTATCCTTCGAAATGGTCGAAGTCTCCATATCCATGATCGCGATCACGTTTTTTATCGGTATCACGAAGTCTCCGCCTATATGTAAAAACATGGGATCCTCCTGTTTATTTTTTCTCCGATACATAACATTTTATCTCAATTGAATATTATTAGCAAATGATTGCCCCGATCCTCATTCCCTTTTTATGGAACCGTTTTCCACATAGAAAAACGCGCATCTTTCGCTGTCCCGGTTGAAAAACCTTTTTTCAGTGCTGGTGATAAGCGTCTGTATACCTTCGATGCTGTCAAGCAGGTATTCCTTCCGCCTGTCGTCGAGCTCCGACAACACGTCGTCGAGCAGGAGTACCGGGTATTCGCCCGTTTCTTCTTTCATGATGTCTATCTCGGCCAGCTTCATCGAAAGCACCGAAGTCCTCTGCTGACCCTGGGAGGCATATATCCTGGTGCTTTCACCGTTCAGCCGGATATCTATATCATCCCGCTGCGGCCCTGCCATAGTCGTGCCTTTCTGCAATTCCTTCTCCCTGTTCCTGCGGATGCATTGCCTGAATGCAGCTTCTATTTCTCCTGCATCATCAGTATCCCCTATATTGAACGAAGGATCATAAACGATTTTCAGCTTTTCCTCACGGTTCGTAAGCTTTTCGTGCCTTACGGCCGCAGCCTCGCCAAGCCTTTTTATGAACTCTCTCCTCGCCTTCATTATCCTGGCGCCGGTCCTGGCCAGGTGATGATCCCAGACCTCGAGCGTTCCGGCCAGGTCCTGGTTCATTGAAATTGATTTAAGGAGGTTGTTGCGCTGCATCAGGATCTTTGCATACTGCTGCAGATCGAAGAAATAGGAAGGTCTCAGCTGGCTCAGTGCTATATCGACAAATCGTCTTCTTTCAGCAGGACCCTGCTTTATCACGAGGAGATCTTCTGGAGAAAAAATTACGGCATTCAGATGTCCCATGAGTCCGCCGATTTTTTTCAGCGGTATGTCATTGATGCTTATCTTTTTCCTGTTTTCGATACCATATACTACGTGTATCCGTTCATCCCTGTCTGCCCTGGAGTATTCGAGCTTTATATCGAAAAATTCCCTCCCGTACTTCAAAAGCTCGCTGTCTTTTGGCGTCCGGTGGGATCTTCCCGAAGCACACAGGAATATCGCTTCTATAATATTCGTCTTTCCCTGGGCATTATTTCCATATATTATGTTGAACGTATCCGCAAAACTTATCTCTGCATAGTCGTAATTCCTGTAGTTTTTAAGAAAGATGCTCTTTACCTTCAATAAAAACTCCTTGCCTTCCGGATATTATATTATTTTGAATACATCCCCGCCGTACTCCACGATATCTCCGGGCCTCAGTTTCTTTCCCCTTCGCAGTTCAGCCTGGCCGTTGACCAGGACCGCACCGGAAGATATCACCATTTTGGCGTCCGATCCTCTTTGAACTGTTCCTGTGAACTTCAGCAGCTGTTCAAGTTCGATATATTCGGTTGAGATCTTTACTTCCTTCAAGTAAACTCCTTCTTCCTCCACTCCAGGTTCGTCCTGTCTTATTATTCCACCTGATCCTATCTTCTAATAGGCAGGATCAGGTATGCGAAATCATTTCCCTGCAAAGGTTTTATCGTACATGGCCCAAGGCTTGTGGTGAAGTAGATGTCTATCATTTCGTTATCTATTGCCCTGAGCGCCTCAATGAAAAACCTGTGATAGAACGATATCTCAAGCAGGTTTCCTTCCATGTCTGTCCTTAGTTCTTCCCTGACGTTGCCTGCTTCCGTATTTGCAGTAATGATCATCTTTTCTTCAGTTATATCGAGATTTACAGGGTATCTCCTCTCTTCACCGGTAATTACCAGTGATGCCCTCTCAAAGCACGAGAGCAGATCCTTCGTATTGACCGTTACCTTGGTTTCATGGTCCTTCGGGAAAATGCTCATGTAATTGAGATATTCTCCTTCAAGAAGCCTCGAAGTGACGATGCAGTTGCCCATGTCGAACAGGACCTGGTTCCCTGCCGCGTAAATGTACAATTCATCGTCGACCTGCTGGAGTATCTTTGCTATTTCATTGAGCGTCTTTCCCGGTATGACGAGCTTTCTTTCAGCACTTTCCGTTTCTTTTCCTTCTTCAGGCTCGAAGCATCTCATTGCGAGCCTGTAGCCGTCTATGGATACTATGGTGAATTTCCCATCCTTATACTCGAACAGCGATCCCGTAAGCATCGGCCTGTTTTCGTCAGTGCTCACCGCGAATATCGTCTGCCTTATCATATCCTTGAGCAGTCCCTGGCTTATCTTTATGCCGTCCTTCTTTTCTATCGTCGGAAGCGCAGGGAATCCCTCAGCATCGAGTCCCCTTATCTCAAACCTGGAGTTTTCGCACTCTATTACAACGTTATTGTTCTCTCTAACTTCGATAAGGACTTCGGCATCCGGGAATCTCCTGATTATTTCACCAAACATCCTTGCATTGAGGACGATCGCACCCTGTTCCCTCACATCAGCCTCAACATAACATTCTATTCCAATTTCAAGGTCATTCGACGTGAGCTTGACCCTGTCGCCGGCTTCTATAAGTATCCCCTCGAGTATAGGCAGCGTCGTCTTCGAAGACACTGCTTTCTGAACGATGTTTATCCCTTCGAGAAGATTTTCTTTCGAGCATATGATTTTCATCTGAATGACCTCCATTTACTTTATCTGATATCAATATAACATAAAGTAATAATAATAAGTGCTGTTGAAACAGTGAATAACCTGTACAGGCCTTTGAAACATCTGGCTTTTGGCTGTTGATTCCGGTGTTGATAAATTGTGGTCGGATGTTGATGAAGAAAAACCGATCCCGGATATCAACATATTATCAACAACGGATTATCCCCATATCAACATTTTTCCGGGGATAACTGCTATTTGCCGGTAATGTTCCTTTTCAGCTCTTCGACGGTACGCTTTACCTCTGGATTCAGCCGGATATCTTCTTCTATTTTCTGTATAGCGTGTATTACGGTGGTGTGGTCCCTCCCGCCGAATTCTTCTCCTATCCTGGGAAGAGAAAGCCCCATTATGTCCCTGCAAAGGTACATCGCTATCTGCCTCGGATATGAAATATTCCTGTTCCTTTTCTGGGACAGTATATCCTCGGTCCTTATGTCGTAATACCTTGATACGGACTCTATGATATGGCTCGTATCGATCACCTTGTTGTTTGATGAGGCAAGTATCTCTTTGAGCGCCTCCTGGCACATCTCCACGGTCATTTCATTGTCCGTCAGCGAAGAATATGCTATTACCTTGTTCAGCGCTCCCTCAAGTTCACGTATGTTCGACACCACCTTGTCGGCAATGAATGCCAGCACATCGTCGGGTACCGTCACGTTTTCAAGCTGGGCCTTTTTCTTGAGTATGGCGATCCGCGTCTCGAAGTCAGGAGACTGGATATCCGCCGTCAGGCCCCACTCGAACCTCGAACGGAGCCTGTCCTCCAAGGTGGTGATCTCTTTGGGAGGCCTGTCGCTTGAAATGATTATCTGCTTGTTTGCCTCGTAAAGCGCGTTGAAAGTGTGGAAAAACTCCTCCTGGGTCCTCTCTTTCCCGCCTATGAACTGTATGTCGTCGATGAGCAGCACGTCCATGTTCCTGTACTTGTTGCGGAACTCTTCGTTCGTGTCGTCCTTGATGGCGTTTATAAGGTCGTTAGTGAACTTCTCAGAAGAAACATAGAGCACCTTCATGTGGGGATACTGGCTCAGTATGTAGTGGCCGATGGCATGCATCAGGTGGGTTTTCCCGAGACCGACGCCGCCATAGAGGAACAGCGGGTTGTATGCCTGGGCCGGCGCTTCCGCCACTGCAACGGCGGCCGCATGTGCGAGCCTGTTCCCGTTCCCGATCACGAACGTGTCGAAAGTGTACTTGGGATTCAGCACTGAATTGTAGTATTCTTCGTTATTCCCGTTGGATTCGGACGACTGTTTCACCCTTGACGGTGTTTCCTGGGAAGGAACGGTTATTTTTATCGTGTAATCCTTTGATGTAACCTGTTTGACGGCATTTGAAATAAGCGTCAGGTATCTCGATTCGAGTATTCCTTTGTTGAAATCAGTGGGAACTCCGAGAACGATCGTGTCCGAACTCAATGAAACCGGTTCGATGGTGTTGATCCAGGTATTGAAACTGATCTCAGTCAGTTCGTTTTTCAGAAGATCGAGAACTCTGGGCCAAATGCCGGGTAACGAATTCATGACGGTTCCTCCAAGGTATCTTATTATGAACTGGTCAAAAATGGAAACAAAGTGACCATCAATATTGGGCATAAATAATATATCAGACTTTCGGGCAATATTCAATTAACAAATGGTCCAGTTATCCACAAATATAATAATAAATCTTCATTTATCCACAGCCTGTCACTTCTCATAACGGCATCGGAAAAGTGGCCGGAATTTTGCCTTCATTATAATATAGGAAAACCACGCCATGCAGGGAAAAACACGGCTGGGGCGCATGGGCGGACGGTCATCGGGCACCATGCCGCGAATACAATACTTTCTTGACATGATCTCCATGTTTAATATATAATTGGCGTGATGTATTTGTCCTTTCGGACACCATACATGTTTATTTTTTGTTTAAAGAAGCGGTTAAACGCAAATACTTTCATTTGGACGACAGACTTAATTGCGGCATGAAACGGGGGTGTGAACTGTGTTAAGGACTTTTCAGCCTAAGAAAAGACAGAGAAGCAAGGAACACGGCTTCAGGAAGAGGATGAAAACCAGGAACGGCAGGAAAGTGTTGAGAAGACGCAGACAAAAAGGGCGCAAAGTGCTTTCAGCATAAGACCGCATGACTGTGGTCTTATTTCGTCTAGGGTACAATGAAGAATACTGAGCGGTTGAAAAAAAACAGCGACTTTGCCCGGATGTACAGGAAGGGCAGGTTTTTTCCGGGCAAATACCTTGTAGTTTATCTGATGAAAAATAATGCCGGCTTCAACAGGCTCGGCGTAAGCGTAAGCAAAAAAATAGGCAAAAGCGTGAAGCGTAACAGGGTGAAGAGACTGATCAGGGAGAGCTACAGGCTCCTGGAGCCGTTTATCCCTGTCGGTCTCGATATAGTTATTACGGCCAGGAAAGTCGACACCACATACAGTTTTGCGGATATCATGAAGGAAATGAAATTCCTCTTTAAGAAAGCCGGTGCATTTGACAGGGAAAAATGGGATACATCAGGAAATTCTTGATAGCAATGATAAGGCTGTACCAGAAATACCTGTCGCCCCTGAAACGAAAAGGGAGCTGCAGGTTTTACCCTACGTGCTCCCAGTACGCCATTGACGCGCTTAACCGGTATGGCGTCCTGAAAGGGAGCTGCCTGGCTTTAAGGCGCATACTGAAATGCCATCCGTTCCATCCGGGCGGATTTGATCCGGTAAAATAGACAGAGAAAATCAAAACTGTGAAGGGACAAATGAG
This sequence comes from Hungateiclostridiaceae bacterium UBA3922, assembly GCA_002386045.1. Classification (GTDB taxonomy): domain Bacteria; phylum Bacillota; class Clostridia; order Acetivibrionales; family DTU013; genus DTU013. The sequence continues at coordinate 7,906 of DGEQ01000006.1, forward strand.
TCATGTTTGATTTTTTGGCTTATCCACTTGGAAAATTTCTTAAGTTCATATATGACATCACTTTCGAGAATTACGGGCTTGCCATCATAATCTTCACGTTCATCGTAAGGCTCGCCATGCTCCCGCTGACGGTAAAACAGCACAAATCGACGATGAAGATGCAGGAGCTCCAGCCGCTCATAAATGACATCCAGAGGCGGTACAAGGACGACAGGGAGGCAATGAACCAGGAGCTCATGAAGCTCTACCAGGAGCACAATTACAATCCTGCCGGCGGATGTCTCCCTGTCCTTATCCAGATGCCTCTCATACTCACGCTGTACTGGGTCATAGTGCAGCCGCTGAAGTTCATGCTCGGAAAGGCCAGCGACGCCATAGATACGATAGTGGATGCCGCTGCCAGGGCCCAGGCCACTATAAATTCGGCAATGTCGGCGTTTTACTCTGCGGCCGACCCGGGAAGCTTACAGGCGAACCTCCCGAGGACCGCGGATGCCGTGTTGAGATTATGGGGCGCCCACAGGGAAATAAGGGCCCTGAACTTCTTCAATGAAAATCGCGGCCTGCTCTACCAGGCAGAAGGCATGCTGAAAGATTCCGAACTCATAGATTTCCGCAGTTTCCTCGGTCTGCACCTGGGAGAGACGGCTTCGTTCCAGCCCGGAGTTATCTTCGGCCCCGAATGGAAGACATATCTTCCCCTGTTCATACTTGTTGTCGTTGCGACAGTGACGACATACCTGTCAAGCAGGCTTTCGATGCCGAAGACCGACGACAGCCAGGGCAAGGCAGGCGGATGTTCGGCCAACTCGATGATGTATATCGGCCCGGTCATGACGCTGGTATTTTCATTCCAGCTCCCTGCGGGTGTCATCCTGTACTGGATGACAGGATATGTATTCGGTATTTTCCAGCAGCTTTATATCAACAGGTTCGTGAAAAAGAAGGAAACGGCAGAAGCCGCGTCCCGGGCTGACGGCAGCGGGAAAGCTGCTGATGGAGGATCTGCGGAAGGAAACGACGGCAAAACGGAAAGCGGAGAAACTGCTCCCGGAAAGCAGCTGCCGCCGGGAAAAGGCAAATCGGCGAAAAACAAGGGTAAAAGCGGGAAAAAAGGCGGAAAGAAAAAAGGCGGCAAAAAGAAGAAATGACCTGAAGGAGGTTTCTGGTATAAATGAGCAAAGTGATAGAGACCGCGGGGAAAACGGTCGATGAAGCGATAAGCGCTGCCCTTGAGGAGCTTGGCGCGGATATCGACGAAGTTGAAGTCACGGTGCTGGAAGAAGGGTCCAGGGGACTTTTCGGCATAGGAGGCAGGCAGGCGAGGGTACAGGTCAGGTTAAAACCCGATCCGGCAGGCGCAGGGCTCCGTTTCCTGGAAGATGTATTCGGGCAGATGGCCGTGGATGTAGACGTAGAGACACTTGAGGACGAAAATTCCGTAATGTACAGGATCTCAGGGAAAGACAGCGGGATAGTCATCGGCAGGCGCGGCGAAACGCTGGATGCGCTGCAGTACCTTACAAGCCTCGTAGTGAACAAACACAGCAACAGGTACGTGAGAGTCACCATGGACGTGGAAAACTACAGGGAAAAGAGGGAGGAGACCCTCGTGAGGCTGGCGAGAAGGCTGGCGGACAAGGTCGTGAGGTTCCGCAGGAGCATTTCGCTCGAGCCGATGAATCCTTACGAGAGGAGGATAATACACTCGGCGCTGCAAAACAACGAGTTTGTCGAAACATACAGTGTAGGTGAAGACCCCAACAGGAAGGTCGTCATAGCCCTGAAGCAGGCCCGTTCCGGAAGGTGACCGCAGGGCCGTGCCTGCGTTTTGCAGCAGACGGCGTTCCATGTGAAAAATCACGTTGCGTGGACAGAGGACAACCCGGATTGTCCTCTTTTGAATTTTGACCATCTTTTCAAGGCCGATATATTTACTGTCGGCCAATGCGTTATAATAAAGTATGCGAGACTGTCGCCGGACAGGATCCGGCCGGAAGGAAGAAGAGGCATGAGTGGACGTTCGGACTGTTTGGCGGCCCTGCCGGGCAGGAACTCCGAAACCATCGCCGCCATCTCGACCCCGTACGGGACGGGAGGCATCGGCATCATAAGGATAAGCGGCCCTGAAGCCTTCAGCGTGGCGGAAAAAATATTCAGGGGCCGGAAGAAAATAAGCGAAATAAGGAGCCATTCCGTAGTACACGGAAGGATAATAGATCCGGTGGACGGACAGATGGTGGACGAAGTGCTGCTTGTGAAAATGGATGCGCCGCGGACGTTTACCGGTGAGGATACCATAGAGATAAACTGCCACGGCGGCATCGTCGTGCTCCGCAGGGTGCTTTCCCTCGTCCTCAGGCACGGCGCGCGGGCGGCGGCTCCAGGCGAATTCACGAAACGGGCTTTCATGAACGGCAGGATCGACCTGGCCCAGGCCGAGGCAGTGATCGACCTGATAAATTCGAAAACGGAAGAGGGATCACGGGCTGCAGCCGCGCAGCTCCAGGGCAAACTTTCTGAAAAAATCAGGAGCGCGCGCAGGAAACTTATCGAACTCATCGCCCATATAGAGGCGGCCATAGAATATCCCGAGGAGGACATAGAAGACATAACCGGCGATGAAGTCCTCGCGGGCATTGCAAAAGTAAGGGAAGAACTCATGGAAACAGCGCAGGGATCCAGCAATGGAAGGCTCCTGAGGGAAGGCATGACCGTCGCCATAATAGGCAAGCCAAACGCCGGCAAGTCATCCCTGCTCAACGCCCTCTCGGGAAGCGACAGGGCGATAGTGACCGATATCCCCGGGACCACAAGGGATATCATCGAGGAATACGTGAACATCAGGGGAATACCTGTCAGGTTCCTTGATACGGCAGGGATCCGCACCACGGATGATCCCGTCGAGGCAATAGGTGTCGAACGGGCCAGGGCAGCTGCAGAAGAGGCGGAACTGGTCATCATCGTGCTCGATGCCCAGACCGGGATAACCGATGAAGACCGGGAAGTGCTGAAAACGTCGCGGGACAAAAAGGCGATCGTCATGATAAACAAGTTGGACATCGCGGACGACCTGGTGGTGGAAGCCATGAAGGAGCAGGCAGCAGCCCTCGGGAACATGCCGGTAGTCGTCGCTTCGGTGGCCGACGGTACGGGCATGGATGACCTGGCGGATAAAATAGGAGAACTGGCCGCCGGAGGGCAGGTTTCGGCCAACAGCGAAATATTGGTGACGAATGCCCGCCACATGCAGCTGATCGAGGACGCCATCGCACACCTGGATTCGGCCCGGTCTGCGTTCGAGGGCAGGATGCCGCTGGACCTCGTGACCATAGATATCAGGGACGCGGCCGAAGCACTTGGACAGATAACGGGCGAATCCGTCGGCGAAGACGTGGTGAACGAGATATTCTCGCGGTTCTGCCTCGGTAAATGAGCGGACTGCGATCCATGGGGCAAACACCTGCCGGCATGACAGAACGAAAACATGCCGGCATAACGAATGGACGTATAGACATATTTACTGGTACCGGGTGACAGGTTTCCGGTTTAGGAGGTATTATGGAATACATTGCCGGGAATTTCGACGTGGCAGTCGTTGGTGCGGGACACGCGGGATGTGAGGCGGCGCTGGCCTGTGCCAGGCTGGGCATGAAAACCATCGTTTTCTCCATCAACCTGGACGCTATCGCAAACATGCCGTGCAACCCGAGCATAGGTGGTACGGGCAAGGGGCATCTTGTGCGCGAGATAGACGCATTGGGCGGCGAAATGGCCAAATGCACCGACAAAACGCTCATACAGTCCAGGATACTGAACAGGGCCAAGGGACCTGCGGTCTATTCGCTGAGGGCGCAGGTGGACCGGAAGGCTTACCAGGCGGTGATGAAATACACCCTGGAGAGCCAGGAGAACCTCTACCTGAAACAGGCTGAAGTCACGGAACTGCTGACGACGGAGGACGGCAGCGCCGTCACCGGCGTGAAGACCCACACGGGCGCCGTATACCACTGCAGGGCAGTCATACTGACGACAGGCACATACTTAAAGGGAAAGATATTCATCGGCGACGTCAGTTTCAGCAGCGGACCGGACGGGCTTTTCCCGGCCGACAGGCTTTCGGACAGCCTCAGGGAAAAGGGCATCAGGCTCATGAGGTTCAAGACCGGTACCCCGGCCAGGCTGAACAGGAGGACCATAGACTTTACAAAAATGCAGCCGCAGCCCGGCGACGAAGTGATAATACCGTTCTCGTTCGAAAATGAATGGACAGAAAGGCAACAGGTCAATTGCTGGCTTACATACACCAACAGCAGGACCCATGAGATAATAAGGAACAATCTCCACCGCTCGCCGCTGTACGGCGGCATGATCGAGGGCATCGGGCCCAGGTATTGCCCGTCCATCGAGGACAAGGTGGTGAGGTTTGCGGACAAGGAGAGGCACCAGGTGTTCGTTGAACCCATGGGGCTGGACACCCAGGAAATGTACCTGCAGGGCATGTCCAGCAGTCTCCCCGAAGATGTGCAGATCGAGATGATAAAAACGCTGCCCGGCCTTGAAAATGCACATGTAATGAGGAGCGCCTATGCCATCGAGTACGACTGTATCGACCCCACGCAGCTGAAGCTCAGCCTCGAATTCAAAAATATCAGGGGGTTGTTCTCCGCCGGACAGATAAACGGGAGTTCCGGCTACGAGGAGGCGGCGGCCCAGGGGCTGATCGCCGGCATAAACGCTGCGCGGTTCGTCAGGCAGCAGCCGCCCTTTATACTGGACAGGTCGGAAGCGTATATAGGCGTGCTGATCGACGACCTGGTGACAAAGGGCACCAACGAGCCTTACAGGATCATGACTTCGCGGGCCGAATACAGGCTGCTGCTCAGGCAGGACAACGCCGACATGAGGCTCACGGAGAAGGGCTACGAAATAGGCCTGGTAACGGAGGAGAGATACAGGAGATACCTCGAAAAGAAGCGGAGGATAGAAGAAGAGATCGAGCGGCTGGAAAACACGTATGTGCCGCCGTCCGACGAAGTCAACGGTTTCCTTGAATCCATGGGAAGCACCAGGATAAGGTCCGGGGCGAGCCTTGCAGAACTGCTGAGGCGCCCGGAACTGGACTACAGGTCGCTTGAGGCCATCGACCCCGGAAGGCCGGGAAGCCTCAGATCCTCCAACACGGGGAAATACGACTCTGTAGCCGAAGAAGTGGAGATCTCCGTCAAGTACGACGGCTATATAAAGAGGCAGATGATGCAGGTAGAGCAGTTCAGGAAAATGGAGAGGAAAAAGATACCCGCCGGCATAAACTATGAAGAGATATACGGGCTAAGGCTGGAAGCAAGGCAGAAGCTCTCACAGGTCAGGCCCGAGTCGGTGGGGCAGGCATCCCGCATCTCGGGCGTATCCCCTGCCGACATATCGGTCCTGCTCATATACCTGAACACACGGTACGGCCGCGAAGGCCGGAGAGAAGACACGGGACGGGACGATGGACAGGCAGGTGAGCGTAATGGATAACATGCTGGCAGAATACCTCAAAAACGGCGCCGCGGCATATGGAGCGGAGCTTGACGACCGCATGACCGGGATGTTTTTCGAATATAAGAGGATGCTGCTCGAATGGAACGAGAAAATGAACCTTACGGCCATCACGGACGACAGGGAGATCATCCTCAAGCACTTCGTGGATTCGCTCAGCATACTGCCCTACGTCAAAGGGGCGGGGCGGATCGTCGACGTGGGGACGGGTGCGGGTTTTCCGGGCATACCGCTGAAAATCGTACTTCCGGCCCTTGAAACGGTCCTGCTGGATTCGCTGGAAAAACGCATAAGGTTCCTTGAGGCCGTGATAGGCGAACTCGGGCTCAGCGGCGCCGAGGCAGTCCATATGCGGGCCGAGGATGCCGGCAGGTCCGAAACGTTCAGGGAATCGTTCGATATAGCGGTGGCGCGCGCTGTGGCTTCGATGCCCGTGCTTCTCGAGTACTGCCTGCCCCTTGTGAAGCCCGGCGGGATATTCATCGCCATGAAAGGCAGCAGCGGGGACGAAGTCGCGGCATCGGGAAAAGCGCTCGAAATACTCGGCGGAAGTATACAGGAAGTCAATGATTTCGTCCTGCCGGGAAGCGATATGAAAAGAAGCGTCATCATAGTGAGAAAAGTGCGACAGACACCGACAAAATACCCAAGAAAAGCGGGAAAGCCGTCAAAAGAGCCGTTGGTATAAGTAAGGTACTGCCAGAAATTCGGAAAAAGAGGCGAACGATTCTTGTTATAAAAAAAAGGAAATCATAAAAGAGGCGGCGAATTATATTTCACGCAATAAACAGGTAATAATTGTAAATTTGCGTGAAGTTGTACCGCCTAACGGCATATGGTACGACGTGCGTTGGAAAAGGATGGTGCTGTATGCTGGAGAGCAAGCTTCAATTTCCGAAACAGGCAAAAGAAAACGAGAAGAAGAACATAAGCTACATCGACATCGACTCTATCCGGCCCAATCCCTACCAGCCCCGCAGGCAGTTCAGCAGGGAGTCCCTCGAGGAACTGCGCGAATCGATACAGCAGTACGGTGTGATACAGCCGATAAATGTCAGGAGGATCTCGGGCAACAGGTACGAAC
>DGEQ01000006.1:14800-19942 GCA_002386045.1 Hungateiclostridiaceae bacterium UBA3922
CTCATAAATGAACACGGCCTCACGCAGGAGGAGCTTGCCCGGAAGATAGGGAAAAGCCAGTCCACCGTGGCAAACAAGATAAGGCTCCTGCGCCTGCCTCCTCTTGTCAAGAAGATCCTGGCGGAAAACAATCTCACCGAAAGGCATGCCAGGGCGCTGCTGAAACTCCATGACGAACAGCTCCAGCTCAAAGTCCTCAGGATCGTCTGCGAAAAAGGGCTTAATGTCAAGAAAACGGAAGAACTGATAGAGCGGGTGATCGACAAGTACCTCGGGCAGGGAAAGGACAAGGACAGGAGCAGGGAAAAGGACAAGCCCGCCGATAAGAAGCTGACGAAAACCATCAAGGACATCAGGATATTCGTAAACACGATCCGCCAGGCCATCGAACTGATGAGGAAGTCGGGCGTCAATGCGAGGGCTGCCCAGTTCGACCGCGGAGAATACATCGAGTTCATCGTAAGGGTACCCAAGGCTTGAGCCTGGCGGACCCGGACGATCAGGTAAAGCCAATATAGCGTAAGGCCCACTTAGGACCCTGCGTGTCAACGTTATGACCCCTGTTTTGTGTGCTGCTCTCCGGAGAGCAGCCCTTTTTTTGCCCGAAAGTGGACATAGTTTCAAAAGTTTATTAAAATATAGAAAGTATCTTTAGAAAATCTGGCAATGATTAATTCCAGGAACGATCAGAAAGAGGTATTTCGAATGGCAGGAACAGAAGGTCTGAATGCGCAGCGTATCATACCGGTCGATATAGAAGCTGAGATGAAAGAATCCTTTATAAATTATGCGGTAAGTGTCATTGTCGACCGTGCCCTGCCTGACGTAAGGGACGGGCTCAAGCCGGTCCACAGAAGGATCCTGTACTCGATGTACACCCAGGGATTCACCGCGGACAAGCCATACAGGAAATGCGCCACTACGGTAGGCGATGTGCTCGGCAAGTACCATCCCCACGGCGATGCCGCCGTATACGACAGCCTGGTGCGCATGGCACAGGATTTCTCGCTGAGATATCCCCTCGTGGACGGGCATGGCAACTTTGGTTCGAGGGACGGCGACCCTCCGGCTGCGATGAGGTACACTGAAGCGAGGCTTTCAAAGATAGCTTCCGAGATGCTGGCGGATATCAACAAGGATACCGTCGATTTCAAGGCCAACTTCGACGAGCACGAAATGGAACCCGTCGTGCTGCCTTCCAGGTTCCCGAACCTGCTGGTGAACGGGAGTTCCGGCATTGCAGTCGGCATGGCCACGAACATACCGCCCCACAACCTGAACGAGGTCATAGACGGCATAATCGCGCTGATAAAGGATCCCGGGATAACGACGGAAGAACTGAACAGGATCATAAAAGGCCCTGATTTCCCGACCGCCGGAACGATCATCGGCAGGCAGGGCATCAGGGATTACTTCAGGACAGGCAGGGGCAGGCTCGTCATAAGGGCAAAGGCGGAAATAGAGACCCACGAGCACAACAGGCAGAGGATAATAGTAAAGGATCTCCCGTACCAGGTCAATAAGGCGAGGCTCATCGAAAGGATCGCCGACCTTGTCAAGGAAAAAAGGATAGACGGGATAGCCGACATAAACGACGAATCCGACAGGGAAGAAGCGGTAAGGATCGTCATCACGCTGAAAAGGGACGCCAATGCCAACGTGGTCCTCAACCAGCTTTACAAGTTCACCGAAATGCAGTCCACTTTCAGCGTCAACATGCTTGCCCTTATCCCGACGCCGGAAGGCAAGTTCCTGCCAAGGGTCATCGACATGAAGACGGCCCTCGTGCATTACCTGGACCATCAGAAAGACGTCATCACGAGGCGTACCCGCTTCGACCTGGAAAAAGCGGAGGCCAGGGCGCATATCCTGGAAGGCCTCAAAAAGGCCATCGACCACCTGGACGAGGTCATCAGCATCATAAGAGGGTCAAGGACAGAAGCCCAGGCGAAGGAAGGGCTGATGGAGAGGTTCGGGTTCAGCGAAAGGCAGGCCCAGGCGATAGTCGACATGAGGCTGGGCAGGCTGACAGGCCTCGAAAGGGAAAAGCTCGACGAAGAATACCGTGAAGTGATGGAAAAGATACGCTACTACAGGAGCGTGCTGGCCGATGAAACTCTGCTCCTGGGCATTATAGAAGACGAACTCACCGAGATCAGGAGGAAATACGGCGACGAGAGAAGGACCTCGATCGCTGCTGGTGAAGATGAGGATATAGACATCGAGGACCTGATAAAAGAGGAGGAAATGGTCATAACCCTCACCCACTTCGGCTATATCAAGAGGCTGCCCCTCGACACCTACAGGAGCCAGAAGCGGGGCGGCAAGGGCGTCACTGCCCTCAGCACGAGGGAAGAGGATTTCGTGGAGAAACTCTTCATAACTTCCACACATCATTACATCCTGTTCTTCACCAACAAGGGGAAGGTATACAGGCTGAAAGCCTACCAGATACCCGAAGCCGGGCGGCAGGCAAAGGGGACTGCCATCGTCAACCTGCTGGAACTGGCGGGCGACGAGAAGGTCTCGGCCGTCATACCGATAGCGGAGTACAGGGAAGGCCTTTACCTCGTTATGGCCACCAGGAACGGACTCGTTAAGAAAACGAGGCTCTCCGAATACGACAACATCAGGAAGGGAGGCCTTCTGGCCGTCTCGCTGAGGGAAAACGACGAACTGATAGATGTGAGGCTGACCGACGGCGAAAAGGATATAATCCTCGTCACCAGGGAAGGCATGTCGATCAGGTTCAGGGAGAGCGACGTCCGCCCACTGGGAAGGGTGGCACAGGGTGTCAAGGGCATCACGCTCGAAGAAGGCGACTGGGTGGTCGGCATGGCTACGTCGAGAGAGGATTCGACGCTACTGGTGGTCACGGAAAACGGCTTCGGCAAGAGGACCGAGCTCGAGGAATACAAGACACAGATAAGAGGCGGCAAGGGTATCCTGACCTACAGGGTCACCGAAAAGACAGGCAAGGTCATCGGCGTCAAGCTGGTATATGAAACGGACGAGATAATGCTCATCAGTTACGACGGCACACTCATAAGGATGAAAGTCTCGGACATAAGCATACTCGGCCGGGCAACGCAGGGAGTGACCCTGATGAGGACGGCTGAAGGGAACACCGTCGTGAGCATCGCCAGGATAGAGACGGAAAACGGCGATGATGAAAACGGGGAAGAAGAGGCCGAAGCGGAGAATGAAGAGAAGAACGGAGAGGCAGGAGAGGAGCAGTAGATGTTAATTTGTTTATAGGACAAGATGTAATGACAACCTGTGGATAAAACTCGATGATATCCACAGGTTTTTTTATATTTTAACGAAAATTCCCGTCAGAAAGCCCGTATGCCTTGGTATCACAGCGTTATACAGGTTTTTCGATGATCCGCAGTTATCCACAGACGTGTGGAAAACATGGCCGGATCCGGCAGAATCAAGGCTGGAGCATGTTAATAAATCCTCCGCCGCTGTGGAAAAATAAAATAAACATCCTGATAAATCACAGTGGGAGGATGCAGTATGAAAGCAAAAGACATAATGACGAGGGAAGTGGCGACGGTGCAGCCGGGTGCGACCATCCGGGAGGCCGCGGACCTGATGCGGAAACATAACGTCGGCGCAATCCCTGTCTGCGACGGGAACGCCGTCGTGGGTATCGTAACCGACCGGGACATCGTCATAAGAAGCGTGGCGGAGGGATCCGATCCCCGGACCACCCCGGTAAGCAGCATAATGACGACAAACGTGGTCACTGTAACGCCGGAAGCGGACATCGAAGAAGTGGGAGCCAAAATGTCGCAGAAGCAGATAAGAAGGGTGCCCGTGACGGACGGCAACGGCCTCGTGGGGATCGTCTCGCTGGGAGACCTGGCGGTCGACAGGCGGTCCGACATGGAAGCCTCCGAGGCGCTCACCGAAATATCAAGGCCGGTAAAATAGTGCGGCCGGGCAAAACGCGATCCCGGCTCCTTTTCTTCTGCTGTTCTGCAAGAGCTTGGCGGCGTTTCGCCCGATAATCACTGACGACCGGTTTTTGCCGGGGCGGGGGCAGCGCTTCCTTATTAATATATAAAGCACTGCCGCAGCAGGGGTTGTCATTCCGCCTACAGCAGTATCGTAACGAACTTGATCGAGTATATGTCGCACATCATCATGTCATCGGAGTCCACCAGCCGCAGGACGATGTAGCTGGCGCCGACTGCCACGAGAGTGCCGGTGCGGTCCGTGAGCAGGTTCGTGCCGAGGAGGAATTCTACCCTCACCCGCCTGCCGATCTGCGTGCGTAAAAAGCCCGGCGTAAAGAAGGTATTCTGCAGCGTCGAAGGCGTCTGGTCCGGAAACTGGGTGCCTGGCTGCGCTGCTATGCCGCCCGGTACCGCAGGGAACTGCGGTGATACTGATGATGATGTCGTGACGGCACCGGCTGCCGGCAGCGTCGGCAGGGACGGAGGGAGGACCTGTGTTCCTGCCGGGCCGCCGCTGACCGGAAACGTCTGATGCACCCCGGGGATATATGGTGTGCCCTGGACTGCCCCGCTGCATGTAGGGTTTAAGTCCCTGTATGCCATACGATCACTCCTTAATGTTCTTTCAAGTCTGGTAGTACAATGGTGTCGGTTCATAAAAGCAGTGCTGTGCTATCCTGTTGAAATAACTCCCTGAGCCGTTCCTCGGGAATATGTCCTCGCATACCGGGCTGAAGGGGTTGTAATACCACAGGCAGGGCGCAACGTCGGGCAATATGTTCCCCGACAGGGCCCAGTCGGCGACCTCGAAATGGATCTGTTCTGCTGGGATATTGTACACGTTCTGCGGGTTGACCTGTCCGTACACCTCGGTAAGAAAGCACGTGAACTGGTACGGCTGCTCTATGACCCTGCGGAGGTTGCCCTGGCCGGTGCGCAGGTACTCGCCGCCGGAAACATGCACCCTGTTCATCACGACGGTGGCCACGGCCTTCATCCCTGCTTCGCCCTCTCCTTCGGCCTCACATCTTATGAGCCTTGCGAACAATTCCCTGTCTGTCATCGCAGCTTTACGACCTCCTTGCTACATTATATTAACATAACCAGTAAATGGTAACCGGATCCGGCTCAAAATAGCAGGCCGCCGGATGATAAAAGATTTGCCCGGCGGGCA
>DGEQ01000003.1:0-1786 GCA_002386045.1 Hungateiclostridiaceae bacterium UBA3922
AGATGTGTATAAGAGACAGAGATTACTCAGACCTGGCAAGGATAGTCGACATGCAGGCCGTGGAGGAGTTCAGGGCAAGGGCGCTGAACCCGGAGCATCCCGTCGCCAGGGGAACGGCCCAGAACCCGGACATCTACTTCCAGGGAAGGGAGGCGGCAAACAGGTTCTACGACAACGTGCCTGCCATCGTCGAAGGATACATGGAAGAGATAGAGCGGATAACGGGAAGGAAGTACCGCCTTTTCGACTATTACGGCGCGCCCGACGCCGAGTATGTGATCATAGCGATGGGCTCGGTATGCGACACGATCAATGAAACGGTGGATTATCTCAATTCCCGCGGCCGCAGGACAGGCACGGTGAGGGTCAGGCTCTACCGGCCTTTTTCAGAAAAACACCTCCTTGATGTCATCCCGAAAACGGTGAAGAAAATAGCCGTGCTCGACCGCACGAAAGAGCCCGGCGCTCCAGGCGAGCCGCTTTATCTCGATGTCTGCAAGGCATTTTACGGGCTGCAGGGTCCGAAACCCCTTATTATAGGAGGCAGGTACGGGCTTGGCTCGAAAGACACACGCCCCTCACAGATAGTCGCCGTTTTCGACAACCTGGAGTCCGACGATCCAAAGGATCATTTCACCATTGGGATAGTAGACGACGTCACGAACACATCGCTGCCGGAAGGAGAAATGATCGAAACGGTGCCGCCGGGGACCATAAGCTGCAAGTTCTGGGGGCTGGGTTCGGACGGCACGGTCGGAGCCAACAAGTCGGCGATCACGATAATCGGCGATAACACCGACCTGTATGCCCAGGCCTATTTCTCATACGACAGCAAAAAATCGGGCGGCACAACAGTATCACACCTGCGGTTCGGCCCCAACCCCATCAGGAGCCCTTATCTCGTGTACAATGCTGACTATATCGCATGCCACAACAAGTCGTTCCTGTACAACTATGACATCCTGAAAGGGCTTAAAAAGAAGGGGGTTTTCGTCCTCAACTGCCCGTGGGACGATGGAGGGCTTGAAAACAACCTGCCGGCACATATAAAGAGGTACATCGCCCAAAACGAAATAGACTTCTACACCATCGACGCCATCGCCATAGCGGGCGAGATCGGCCTCGGGAACAGGATAAACATGATCATGCAGACGGTGTTTTTCAAGCTCGCGAACATCATACCGGTGGACGATGCTATAAGGTATCTCAAGGATTCCATTGAGAAGGCCTACGGCAGAAAAGGCAGGAAAATAGTCGAAATGAACAACATGGCGGTGGATCGGGCACTTGATGCGCTGCACAGGGTGAACGTGCCGGCGTCATGGGCAAACGCGGCGGATGAGGGCGAAGCACATGATCCTGCCGATCCTTCCGGCGGAACCAAAGGGTCTGAAACATTGTCTGAACTTTTGCGCAAAAGCAGCAAACCCGGGACCCTGTCCGACTTTATCCAAAAGATACAAAGACCGATGGCCAGGCAAGAGGGCGATGAACTGCCTGTCAGCGCATTCATCGGCATGGAGGACGGCACGCACCCGCTGGGCACCACGGCTTTCGAAAAAAGGGGCATCGCGGTCATGCTCCCGAGGTGGTACCCGGAAAACTGCATACAGTGCGGAAGATGCTCATTTGTCTGCCCGCATGCCACCATACGCCTGTTCCTGCTGGACGAGGACGAAGCGGCAAGGGCCCCGGAAAACTATACGACACTTAAAGCTGCAGGCAAAGGTCTTGAAAAGTACCGCTTCCGCGTCCAGGTAAGCCCGCTGGACTGCACCGGATGCGG
>DGEQ01000003.1:2059-2351 GCA_002386045.1 Hungateiclostridiaceae bacterium UBA3922
TACAGCCTTTGCTTGAGTACAACGGCGCATGCCCCGGCTGCGGCGAGACTCCGTATGTCAGGCTGATCACCCAGTTGTTCGGCGACCGCATGATGATCGCGAACGCTACGGGATGCTCGTCCATCTGGAGCGCAAGTTCACCCTCCATAGCCTATACGACCAACTCGGATGGCAAAGGACCTGCCTGGGCCAATTCACTGTTTGAAGACAATGCGGAATACGGATTCGGTATGTACCTCGGGGTGAATCAGATCCGCGAGCGCATTGCCGATCTGATGCGGACGTATCTTGA
>DGEQ01000003.1:2591-3651 GCA_002386045.1 Hungateiclostridiaceae bacterium UBA3922
ATACTTGAGGAGATCATGAGCAAAAAAGATTTCCTGGTCAAGAGATCCATATGGATCATGGGCGGAGACGGCTGGGCTTATGACATAGGATACGGCGGCGTTGACCACGTGCTTGCTTCAGGTGCCGACGTCAATCTCTTCGTCATGGACACCGAGGTCTATTCCAATACGGGCGGCCAGTCTTCGAAAGCCACGCCCACGGGTGCAGTGGCCAAGTTCGCATCGGCCGGGAAGAGGATGAGGAAGAAGGACCTCGGCCTGATGGCGATAAGCTACGGGAACGTGTATGTGGCCCAGATAGCCATGGGCGCCAACATGAACCAGACGATAAAGGCGCTGACCGAAGCCGAAGCCTACAAGGGACCTTCGCTGATCATTGCCTACGCACCCTGCATATCCCACGGCATCAGGTCAGGCATGGGCACCAGCATCGCTGAAGAGCGCAAGGCCGTGGATTCCGGCTACTGGCACCTTTACCGCTACGACCCGGATCTGCGGAAAGAGGGCAAAAACCCGTTCATACTTGACTCAAAGAAACCGGAAAGGCCCTACAGGGATTTCCTCACGGGCGAAGTCCGCTACACGCAGCTTATGAACGTCTATCCCGAACTGGCGGAAAAACTGTTCGAAGAATCGGAGACCCATGCACGTGAACGGTATGAGACCTATCTCCGGCTCGCCGGGCAGTAAAGGGGACAGACTGGGTAATGCCAGGCTGACGAAATGAAATCGTATTCGGCAGACAGACTGAACATTGCCAGGTTAATGAAATGGAACCGGTCAGCGGACTGTCTGGGCATTACCATGCTGACAGAATGAGACCGTATCGGTATGGATGTGAGAATAACAAGATCACCGGAGATCGCGGATAACCGGTATCGTAAGCAAAACTGGCAGGCAGGGAAGCTGGATATACTGCTGTGAAAATGGAGAGGCACTATCTTCCGTGAGATAGTGCCTCTCTTATGTGTTTTGAAGGCTGCACTTGCCACGCGGCCCACCCTGCTTATGCCGCCTCTTGCTTCTGCCGCGCAACCCCTTACTGCTTCTGCTGCACCAG
>DGEQ01000003.1:3823-21574 GCA_002386045.1 Hungateiclostridiaceae bacterium UBA3922
AGCCCTTCTGTCACGCAGCCCTTATCACTTCTCATTTTCATCGACGTATTCCTTGGCGTTGATGACCTGGAATTCCGACGGTACAGTCACCTGCGAGTGGGATTTCTTCTTTTCGATGTTGGCCCATGCCGCAGTGTCATGCTTCTCCACCGGCATACGGAGATTTTTTTCCTTTTTCTTCCTGCTCATAACGATTCTCCTTTGCAAGTTGTTTTATAATGCATATTTGAATGCCCTGTTTGCCTGTCTGCTACAGTACATAGTTTTGGCCGAATCGTCATTATTATGCAGGCTGGATCATATTGCAGGAGAGATGCCGGTTTCGAAATCGTCAATTAGCCTCCGACAGGATATCTCCATCCGGATCCCTCCATCAGGATTCTTCTGTCAGTATACCTCCATCAGGCCGGGATGGCTCCCCGTGATGCATCTGCCGCCTTCCGGCGTCACGATGAACGTGTTCTCTATCCCTACCATACCGACGCCTTCCACCCCTGCTTTGGGTTCCACCGCAAAGACCATCCCTTCCTGCAGCGGCTCATCGAAACCCTTTGCCAGCACAGGCAGTTCATCCACGTGCAGCCCGATCCCATGACCGAGGAATTTGACCCTCCTGTTCCCGAATCCCATGAAATTGGGGAGGCTGCTTTCATCTATGTCTTTCATGACTGTTTCATAGATATATGACGGAGCTATACCGGGCCTTAACATTTCCCGGATCCTTTCCTGTATCTCCAGGCATTTTTTATGCATCTCAACTGCATGAGCAGTCAACGGCCTGCCGAACACATATGTCATGGTCTTGTCCGACTGGTAGCCTTTATATGCGCATCCTGTGTCGACGAATACCAGGTCCCCGGCGGCAAGCCTGTTTTCCCTGCTGCCCATCAGCTGCATCTCGGGCCCAAGGCCGTAATTGCCTCCCGGACCGTTGAAGTAGGTCGGATAAAGGGAGCTTTCACCAAATGCTATGTGTCCGAGCAGTATCTCGCAATCGAACATGTTGAACCTTGCTATCCCCTGGTGCCCTTCCCCGATGAGCACTTTGAAAACCTCTGCAGTCAGTTCGGCTTCGCTCATCCCTTCCCGGAACAGCTTCGGCACGCGTTCTTCCATCACCCTTCTGTGTATGTCGCCGGCCTTGATCATGAGTTCCAGTTCATATGGGCTTTTGACCGAGCGCACCCTTGCCACGACAGCATCCAGGGCTTTCACGCCCTCGAATCCGAAATATTTCTGCAGCCTGACGCACATGCCGTAAGGAACGAATTCTGCCTCGATGTGGACTGTTTCCGGAAGCCTGCCAAGCGCAGCCGCCGCATCCCTGTACGACTCCATCGGCCTTATGTCGGGAAACAGCGATTCATCCACCGCGCGCTCATAGCTCCTCCGGACATAATAAACTGCCTCTCCGTCCCTCGGAATGAACAGGACGCCATCCTGCATCGTCCCCGTGAAATAATACTGGTTCACCTTGCTTATGACCAGGGCCATCCTCCAGCCCGGCTCTTTTTCATCCATGGCCGCCCTGAACCTGCGGAGCCTCTGGTCGAGTTCCGAAAGAGGCACCTTTTTCGCATCATCGACCATATGGATCCTATCCTGCCCGGCTTTCCGGATCCCGTCCTGCCCGGCCTTCCGGGCTCTATCCAACTCAGCCTTCCGTATCTCATTTTGCGGATCTTTTTGCTCCCCGCCCTGTACAGCTGTTTGCATTTGTGCTGCATTACTCCTTTCAT
Source organism: Hungateiclostridiaceae bacterium UBA3922 (assembly GCA_002386045.1). Classification (GTDB taxonomy): domain Bacteria; phylum Bacillota; class Clostridia; order Acetivibrionales; family DTU013; genus DTU013. The sequence continues at coordinate 5,563 of DGEQ01000003.1, forward strand.
GCGGTTTTTCATTATTATACCAAAAAAGATACACCCCGGTAGAGGTGTTCCCCGCAGAAAACGAAAAAAGGCTGCAGCCGAAATGGTTATCCAGGTACTTGGATTTTTGTATGCTGGTGAGCGCATTTTTTCAACTTTAGTCCGATTTTCATGCTATTTTTATTGAAATATTTCAATAAGAGACAACATAATACAGCCATGAGCAGCATTATGTAAATTGGAAAAAGCGAAGTAGGTGACTTTAGCTGTAATTTTGCGCATCGACCCGACGACAGGGCATGGATCGACGATTTCGCCGCGCAGTACAGATCTCACATCGGCTTGCCTTTCGTGATATGGGGCCATCCCCTCAGGACAAGCAGATACGTAATATCGAAACTTGCAGATGCCGGCCTGTACAAAGTGGTAATGGGGATACAGAGCGGATCGCCGCGCGTCAGGAACGAGATATTCCGCCGCCGCGAGACGCAGGAAAAAATACTGGAGGCGTCGGCCGTACTCGCGGGGTGCAGGGTCCCGCAGGTCACGTACGATCTCATGCTTCGCCATCCTTTCGAAACTGAAGAGGACATAAGGCAGACATTCGAACTGTGCACTGAGCTGCGGCGGCCTTTCGAACTACAGCTCCATGGCTTGTACTTTCTGCCTGGCACGGATATAATCAAGATAGCGGAAAAACACGGGATGCCTGTGCCCATACCCGGATCCGGCCCGGATGGCTCGATAAAAACGGCATTCCGGGCTTACTGGGGGCAAAAGAGCAGCAACGCCGCGATAAATTTCTGGTATTCACTCATTTACATGACACAACTGGGTTTTGGCCTCCGCATAGCAATGTATCTCAGCAAAGCCGAGAGGACCCCCGTCACAGTGTTTATCGCAGCGGCGCTGTCAAGGCTGATGCATCCTGTCGTTGCTGCAAGAAGGCTGTGCAAAAAGGCACTCATGCTGTCAGCGGCATATTCCGCAAGGTTAAGCGCCGCCAGGGCAGACAGGCATGCAGTCGAATGCCGGGAAGGAGAATAGATCCGTCGGTGGAACGGTCCATCAAGAAGCGCTTCTTCCGTATTTCATCCATCATACTCGCATCGGCAGCAGCAGTGGTAAGCCTGCTGGTGCTGTCCATCGCGGCCATAGAGCCCATGGCCCATATATATCCTGATTACCCCATGGCTGACCTCGGGCCTGTCCTGCAGAAGGATTCCTTCACGGAAGAAGATTACAGGCTGATCTTTCTGCAGACCGGGCTGGGAAAACCCGCGGTGGACGAGATCAGGGAACTTTACGGCGACTGGAGGGAACGCCTGCTCCGGTTCCAGCAGGATTTCTTCAGGAGCATCGATTTCGTCCGCGAAAGAAACAGCCCGATCTCATGGGAAGAGTACATAGTCGACGAACACGGCAATTACGCGCGCGGCACGGAACTCGCCCCGATCCGCGAAGGGTACATATTGGTGACGAAATCGTCGCACACTTACGGCTGGCGGAACGGACATGCTGCGCTGGTGGTGGATGCAGCCAACGGCAAAACGCTGGAGTCGGTGGTGCTGGGCACGAATTCAACTATACAGGATATAGGGAAATGGACGGTCTACCCCAATTTCATGCTGCTCCGGCCAAAAAACACCACGTACGACGAAATGAAGGAGATCGCACAGACGGCGCTCGATTTCCTCTACGACATCCCCTACGACCTGACGGTCGGCATATTCAGCCCCAAGTTCGTGGAAAAGGGCAAAATAAAAGGGACCCACTGCTCCCACCTCATCTGGCAGACGTATATGTATCACGGACTTGACCTCGACAGTGACGGCGGGGTGCTCGTCACCCCGAAGGACATCGCCAACAGCCCGGAACTCGAAGTCGTCCAGGTCTATGGAGTCGACCCGCGTGAGATATGGCCGTGATGCGCGTAAGGCCGGTGGCGTCACGACGCCGGGATCCGTTACGGCGACCGGCAACAGTGGTATAGTAATGGTAAGTATCGATCGGATACCCAGGACATAATTGAGCGTATCGACAAGAGTGGCAAGTATAGTAATGATAAGGATCGATCGGTTACCCGATCGAAAATTCGATCATAGGTATATACAAAGATAAAAAGCGGGGTGTATACATATGAACAAAACACATGACGTGATCATAATCGGCGGTGGTCCGGCGGGCTATACGGCGGCACTTTACAGCGCGCGGGCAGGTCTCGGCACTCTCGTGCTGGAAAAACTGGCCCCCGGAGGCCAAATGGCGACGACGCTGTCGATGGAAAACTACCCAGGGTTCGAAGAGCCCATCAGCGGGCCGGACCTGGCACTGAGGATGGAAAACCAGGCAAGGAAGTTCGGCGCCGTCGTGGAATATGACACGGTGACGGAAGTCGTCACCGACGGCAGGCTGAAAACCGTCAGGACGCCCAATAACACTTACACGTGCAAGGCAGTCATCCTGTGCATGGGCGCCTCACCGAAAAAGCTTGGCCTTGCCGGGGAAGAACAGCTGAGAGGTTCCGGTGTTTCCTACTGTGCCGTATGTGACGGCGCACTGTTCAGGGGCCGTGAGGTAGCGGTGGTCGGAGGCGGCGACACCGCAGCCGAGAATGCGATCTACCTGTCAAGGTTCTGCCCGAAGGTCCGGCTCATACACAGGCGGGACAGGCTGCGCGCCACGAAGGTGCTGCAGAAGGAACTGTTCAGCAACAAAAACATCGAAATCATCTGGAATTCCGTGGTCGAGGAACTCCATGGACAGTTCGCCCTCGAAGGCATAACTGTAAGAGACTTGGAAACCGGCAGCAGGCAGAAGCTGGACGTGGACGGCCTGTTCATATCCGTCGGGCTCACTCCGGGCACTTCGCTGGTCGAAGGTAAAGTGGCGCTCGACACCGAAGGATATATCATAACTGATGAAAGGATGCGCACCAATGTCCCGGGCGTTTTTGCCGCGGGCGATATCAGGAGCAAGGTCCTGAGGCAGGTCATCACCGCAGCATCCGACGGCGCTGTGGCCGCTTACTCGGCGGAACAGTACATAAACGATACGTTTGGCAGCTAAAAGGGCATCACGGATGCCCTTTAGTTTTGGTCCCGTCCCGGATCGACCTCATTATTTTGGTTTCGGACCATTTTCATTTTGACCCCGGATAGCCTTCCGGTCCCGCATCATCCTCACCAGCCTCTCGGCTACAGGGACGTCGGCGGGAAGCAACGCATATCCCGGCAGTTCGTCCGTACGTACCCACCTGTAATCGTCGTGGACGCTGGGACGTATCTCCCCGCCCGTTATTTCCGCAAAGTATGCCAGCAGTCGTATCAGACCCTGCGGGTACTCATACCTGCTTTCGCAGAAAAACCCCTTTATCCTTGCCTCTATGCCGAACTCCTCAAAAAGCTCTCTTTTCAGGCATTCTTCGGCGGTCTCGTTTTCTTCGAGCTTTCCCCCGGGGAATTCCCATCCCCCGGCCATGTTCTCACCGGGCGCCCTCCTGGCGATGAATACTTTGCCGTCACCATCCAGGATGATTGCCGCGGTGACATCTTTTACTTTTTTCATTCATCTTCCTCTTCCTTCCCGAGTGACTGCGCGATATTCAGCGCATGGTCCGACACCCTTTCGAGCGTCGTCACCATGTTGGTGTAAAGCACATCCAGCCGGGGATCGCATGCTTTTTTCTGGAGCCTGTCCACATGGTTGCTGATATAGGTTTTCTTCATGTCGTCCACTTCCTGCTCCAGCTTTTCTACATCCCCGACCCGGTCAGCATCACGGGCATAAAATACATCGAGGCCCGTATTCAGCGTTTCCATTGTCTTTTCCGACATCGAACCAAGCTCAGCCCTGCCCTCTGGTGACAGCAGTGCTATGTTCTCAGGGAACTCCATCGCGTACTCGGCTATGTTCTCTGCATAGTCGCCGATCCGCTCCAGGTCGATCAGCACATGATGAAGGCTTCCCATGATCCGGAGATCTTTCTCAGATAGGTCATAGCCCCTGAACTCGACAAGGTAACGGGATATACCGTCGCATAGGTAATCTATCGTATCTTCGGCTTCCAGCACCCTGTTGGCTTTCTGTTCGCTGGTTTCGAAAAACGCCTCGAGCGCGAGCTTCATATTTTCTTTCACCATGTTCCCCATGCGCCAGGTCTCTTTCAGCACCTGCCTCAGTGCGATGGCAGGCGTCTGAGCGATCCTCTCGTCAAGATAAATGAGCTTCTTCTCCAGTTCCTGTTCAGTTTTCTTTTCAGGTATGATAAGTGTTATGAGCTTTACAAGGTACCTGGCGAACGGGAAGAGCAGTATCGTCACCGTAATGTTGAACAATGTATGGAAGTTGGCTATCTGCCTTGGACCATCGCCGGGCGACAATGATTCCACCAACAGGATCAAGCCCGGAAAAAGCGAAATCAGTATAAGGTATACTATCGTGCCGATTATGTTGAACAACAGGTGTATCCCGGCGGCACGTTTTGAATTGGCGCTGGTGCCTATCGCAGAGATTATCGCAGTCACGCAGGTACCGATGTTCTGTCCGAGGATGACATATACAGCCGTATCAAGTCCTATCAGCCCGATTGCGGCAAATGACTGCAGAATGCCCACCGAGGCGGAGGAGCTCTGGATGATCGCTGTAAACACGGCCCCGACCAGTACACCTACGACAGGGTTTTTGAAATTGATGAGGAAATTCCTGAAAGATTCGTTGTCACGCAGCGGCTCCAGTGCGCCTGACATGATGCCAAGCCCCACGAACAGTATCCCGAAGCCAAGCACTATCTCGCCGATCCTGGCTATTTTCCTCTTTTTCACGAAAACTGTCATCAGCATTCCTGCAAAAAGGATGAACGGAGCCACGTCCGAGAGGTTGAAGGCGATAAGCTGGGCCGTTATGGTGGTTCCTATATTTGCGCCCATTATCACCCCGGTGGCCTGAAGCAGTGTCATGAGCCCGGCATTGACGAACCCGACGACCATGACGGTGGTGGCAGACGAGCTTTGGACAAGCGCCGTCACCCCGGTACCGACACCCACGGCCGCTAAGCGGTTCGTCGTAAGGACTTCCAGCACGCGCCTCATCCTGTCGCCTGCGACTTTTTCGAGGCCATCCGACATCATCTTCATACCGTACAGGAACATGCCGAGGCCGCCAAGCAGCAAAAAAATCATGTTAAGAGACATAGTACCCTCCTGGTCCGACTAATGCTGTTATTGGTGAAATTGCGTAATAGTTCGGAAAAATTCCGCAAATAGCTACAAATAGTATAAAGCATAATCGGGTATCTGTCACTCAAAATCAAGTATCTGTTGTATATGCACCGGCTATTCTTCCGCCATGGCCGGACAACGGCCGAAAGCTTCATGAAAATCGCGGAAGAAAGCAGATTGACGAATATATCCGCATAATTTAATATAGTATTTGTACAGGAGTCGCCTATGAATACTAAGCATGCAGAAATCCTCAAAAGACTTGGCATATTCCTGCTCGTTGTCATATCCGTGGTGGGAGGAGTCCTTCTGACCGTCAGGCTGGCACTTTTCCTCATGCCGTTTCTTATAGCTTTTACCCTGTCATCGATGATGGAACCGCTGATAAGGGTCCTGGACAGGAAACTGCGCATCAGGAGGAAAATATCTGCGCCGATAATACTCCTGCTCCTTCTGGCGATAATCGTAACACTGGTCGTGCTTGGGATACTCAGGCTGATCGAGGAGATAAAGGGGCTTATCGCGTCCGCTCCGGCATTTTTCTCGTCACTGTACAGAGAGATATCAGAACTTGTGGCAAGGGGAGCGGAATATATCGACTGGATGCCCGTTGATATCACGGACAACCTGGGAAGCATCATCGCCAACCTGTCTAATACGGTCACCAACTTTGGCAAAACCCTGGTGAAAGGCGCTTACGTCACTGCACTGTCACTGCCTGAAATCATCATATTCACCATAGTGACGATACTGGCGACCTACTTCATGGCAAAGGACCGGCACGCCATCTCGGCGGTACTCAGGCGTCATCTGCCTGAAAGCTGGGTGGACCGCATCCAGTCCATAAAAAACGACCTGTTCATGGCGATTTTCGGGTATCTCAGGGCAGCACTCATCATGATGGTCTTAACGTTCACCGAACTTCTCATCGGACTTACCATCATCAGGGCCAGGTACACGCTGCTTCTTGCATTCCTGATCGCCGTCATCGACGCCCTGCCGATACTCGGCGCAGGAAGCGTGCTGATACCCTGGTCGCTTTACTCGTTCATCACGGGCGATATCAGGATGGGCGTTTCAGTCATCATACTGTACCTGGTCATACTTGTCATCCGCCAATTCGTGGAGCCGAAAGTGGTGGGCCAGCAGATCGGAGTACATCCTCTCCTTACCCTTTTCGCGATGTACACAGGCCTGAAACTGTTGGGATTCCCGGGCATCATACTCGGCCCGATAACATTCATCCTCATCCGCAACATCCTCGTGACGATCTACAGGAAAAAGCCCGTCAAGGATATCATAGGTTTTGGATCCGCCATGCAGGACACCGGAACGGAAGACGCCGGCGGTGACAGGCACGGTATCCGGGCGGCAGGTCCTCTGGACGGCGAAAACGACGCCGGGGCGGCGGAGCCTGTTCATGGCGGAAATAGCGCCGGTCCGGCAGAACCGGCGTATGACGTGAACGAAGCCGGTACGGAAGATCCCGGGCATGACATGCACGACAACGCTGCCACCGGAACCCACACATGACGGATATGGCAGCACCGGCGCAAAACCCTGAATAAGCGGAGCCACACCCAGCCTGACCATTGATAGCCCTTCACTGTCGGAGTCCGACAATACAGTTTGGTCAAAAACCCTTCCCGAAGCGATCCTGAAAACTGATGCGCATATATTTTACCCTTTGGAAAAAACTATTGACGGAGGTGTAAAATATATGACGACGATCAGCTTGACAACAAAAGAAAGGACGCTCCTGGAAGACCAGAAGAGCCACGAGGAAATTTGCATCGAAAAATACACCAAGTATGCGCAGTTGGCTTCAGATCCGCAACTTCGGAACATATTCCTCAATAATGCAAAAATCGAACAGGAACACCTGGATACACTGAACCAACTGCTCAGGGGGCAGGTGCCGTCTGTCGGCCAGCAGGGCGGTACGGGACAGCAGCCCGGCGCCGGCGGGCAACAGGCGCAGGCACAACAGCAAAATGCCCAGCAAGCCGGTACCAACGCGCAGATCGGCAATGCATCCGGCATGGTGTCAGACGAAAGCCTGTGCAACGATATGCTCATGACCGAGAAATACGTATCAGGCACATATGACACTGCCATATTCGAATTCAAGGATCCACAGGTCCGCGACATCCTGAACCATATCCAGAAGGAGGAACAGAAGCACGGGGAAGCTATCTTCAAATACATGGAGAGCAGGGGCATGTATAATCCGAAATGAAGGTTTCATGGGCATAGCGCCCCACAGTGGAGCGTCGAGCTGAGCGAAGAACTGATATGGATGGATACGGGCAAAGGTCCGCGCTGATGCGCTCCCTCCGCTGTGTTAATGAACATACCCTTTGAAAAGGAAACTATCCCCGAAAAGCATCATCTGAAAGGAAAATATCTCCTGAAACGGAAACATCCCCTTCACGAAGGAAGGGGATGTTTTTGCCGCCATCTCAGCTGAACAGCGAAATCGTTGCGAACAGGCCTGCCGTAAGGGATGCTGCAAGCGAAACAACAGTGATCTGCGTGTTGATGGACGGACCTGCGGTATCCTTGAAAGGATCGCCTACAGTGTCACCAACGACCGCTGCTTTATGGGCAACAGAGCCTTTTCCACCTTCATTGCCTGCCTCGACATATTTCTTTGCGTTGTCCCAGGTGCCGCCTGCATTGCCCATCAGCAGTGCAAGGAGTATGCCGCTCAGTATGTTGCCCACGAGGAAACCGCCGATCGCATGGACGCCGCCGATGAATCCGACCGCAAGTGTTACGGCTATTGCTACCAGTCCGGCAGGTATCAGTTCACGGAGAGCGCCCCTGGTCGCAATGTCGATGCACTTGTCATACTCGGGCAGAACGCCTTCCCTGCCTTCCTTGAGTCCGGGTATCTCTTCGAACTGGCGGTGGATTTCGGCCACCATGCGCCGGGCGTTCCTGTCGACTCCCATGATCAGCATGGCCGAGAAGATTGCCGGGATAGCCACACCTACTATCATACCGAAGAACACCACGGGATTCATGACATCGAATCCGGTCAGCAACTCGAGTCCATGTTCGGCCAGTGCCGCGTTCGCCTCGGCCATGTATGCTCCGAGCAGTGCTATGACGGTCAGCCCGGCAGCGCCTACGGCAAAGCCCTTTGTAATGGCCTTTACGGTGTTTCCGGCACTGTCGAGGTCATCGGTGATCTCAAGGGCTTCTTCACCCAGGTTCCCCATCTCGACAAGTCCTCTTGCGTTATCGACTATCGGACCGTATGCGTCGTTGGAAATGATCATGCCGACTATCGAAAGCATACCTATGGCAGCCATCGAGATCCCAAACAGCGCGTCGGTGTTGCCGGCGCTGATGGTGTCACAGATGAGGTAGGATGCCATCGAGGATACGCCGATACCGACCAGCGACGGGAAAGAGCTCAGCAGCCCATAGCTGAAGCCTGAAAGGATCGTGAACGCCGGTCCCGATCTCGATGCCCTTGCGACCAGCTGGACTGGCTTTTTCTCGTCATTGGTGAAGTAATCCGATGCCAGCCCGATAACAGTCCCGACCAGGAGGCCTATGATCGTTGCTGTCCAGTAACGCCAGTCAAAACTGAAGGCAAACGTTGCAGCAGCAGTCAGGACCGCGAACAGCGCCGTCGTTATATACGTGCATTTGTTCAGGGCAGTGCTGGGGTTGCCGTTTTTGCCTATGCGCCCGAACAGGATGCCTATTATGGAGGACAAAAGACCTATGGCTGCATAGCAGAACACCATTCCGGTGTTGATGCCGATATTGCCGTCGAGGGCCATCGCAAGCACCAGCGCAGCGGCCATGGATGCGACGTTGGAATCGAAAAGGTCGGCTCCCATACCTGCAACGTCACCAACGTTGTCGCCCACGTTGTCGGCTATGACGGCCGGGTTGCGCGGGTCGTCCTCCGGGATGCCGAGTTCGACCTTGCCGACAAGGTCAGCGCTGACATCGGCAGTCTTGGTGAATATACCGCCGCCTGCCTTTGCAAACAGCGCCAGTGATGATGCTCCAAAGCTGAATCCGAGTACGGCGGTGGCATCGCCTGTGAGCATCAGGATGCCGGCGACTCCGAGAAGGCTGGTTCCAACGACTGCCATGCCCATTACCGCGCCGCCGCGAAAACCTGCCATGAACGAGAGGTTCTTGCTTTTCGTTGCAGCTTCGGCACTTTTCACATTCGCTATCGTTGCGACAAAGATGCCGATCTTCCCTGCCAGTGCCGACAAAGCGGAACCAATGATGTATGATATCGCCATCATTATGTTCTCGCCGATATCACCTTTCCAGAAAGGTCTCGGCAGGAACAAAACTATCAGTACGGCGACAACGGCGACAAATATCGCCAGGATCTTATACTCTCTGCCAAGAAAGGTATTCGCGCCTTTCCTGATGAGCACCCCGATCCTTTCCACATCGGGGTTGGAAGATGGCTGGGACTTCACCCAGGCATAGAGCCATGCTGCTACACCTAAAGCGAGTAAAGATACCAGCATTGCTACGATCGGCCAGTTCATACCAAACATGCCCCCTAAACCTGTTATATTCGTGCAATGCACGCGTTGCTTGATGTTTCTGGCGGTAAAAAGCACACCGAATGACAGTCCCGGACCGGGCCAGCTGAAAGCCCGTACAAGACTGAAGCAGTCAGCGCGTTTTTCACCGTTTACCATTATAGTCATATGGTTTGGGAAATGCAATTAAAATATTCTGATTTTCAGGACCGAATCATAGCAATATATTTTACGGCAATGCGCTGATTTGCCGGATTATGTAACTCAAATCATTGAGGCCGCCCCGGAGAAGTGCCAAAAAACGAAAATCCGGTACAAAAAATCGCCGGCAAATGATATACTTGATATACCGGCATTGGCAAGAGATAGAAAAAGTGAGTATCGTTGCCGGAATACGTTGCTGATACAGGTGAACCCATGAAGGAAGTTTTGAGCCTGAATGTCAGGATAACGCCGAAGGACCTGAAAGAGTTCAGTTTTGCAAAGTACAGGTCAGGGATCCTTATTATCCGTTTCATATATCTTTTATGCATTGTAATTACGGTCATCCTTTCAGCAGGTATGGCAATAGCCGTCCTGATGTTCGAAGATACTGAAACGAAGTCTTTTACTGTCACAGCTTTTTCCATAATGCTGGTCATTGCCTGGATGTTGTACCTGATCCCGCCATTCTCCCAGTACATGAGGCTGCTTGCCAGCCACAGGAAGAGCAGTCTCCTGCGGGTCCTGCAGCATTACCGGATCTACGGTGACAGGCTGGAGTCATATTCTAAGGATGAAAAGGTCGCCCTGTATTGGAAAGATATTTACTATGTACAGGAACTGAGACCCTGCTTCGCTATCTACCCCGCCCCGGGGATGGTGGTCCTGATCCCCAGGAGGTGCTTTGAGAGCCAGGATCAGCTGGACCTGTTCATCAGTGTCCTGGAGTCGGAAGTCAGCAGGAAAAAGGTCAGGCTGAAAAAGTACAGGCTCAGGCACAGCAACCCCGACCGTTATGAAAACGGGATGACGGAAGGGAGCCGGGACACCGAAGGATGCCGGGATATTGCCGGAGCAGAAACACGTGAAACCGGCGCATTTCGGGAAGCCGGCACGGATATGGGACATGCGTTGAACGGTGCTGAAAATGCGCAGGGCACGGCCGGGGATGAAAACGCACACGGGTCGGCCGGAACCGAAAACACGCCGGAACAGCCGGTGCTGGAGACAGAGTTTTCGATCGGCAGGGACGAATATATCAGGATGCGTTACAGGCTCTACTATACCAGGCCGCAGGGGCTGGTCCTCACAGCAGTCGGCGTGCTTCTCGCCGCATTGTCGTCTATGGGGTTCATTCTCGGAACAGGGAAACCATGGCTGGCCCTGGTCCCAGCGCTTGTCCTGCTGCTCTATCCCGCGCTGGCCTTGTATTTTGCCGGCAGGAAGCACTTCAACATGAACATGGCCCTGCAGAAGCCAAGGACCATGAAATTCTACCCCGATCGCTTCGTTGTGCTGCATCCTTCGGGAGTTGCCAGCATCAGGTACTGTGACCTTGTGAAGATCAGGGAGGAAAAAGCTGCTTTCCTGCTTTTCGTTACAGACCACCTGGTACACATAATCCCCAAAAGGGTTTTCGATGGCAGGGAGGATGACGCAAAGGTACTGAGAGACCTGCTGAGGTCGACAGGTCTGTTGAAACAGTAAAGGATCCATGTCTTCACGGCCGTCTCCATAAGAGTCGAAAAAAATCAAAATTTTTGTCAAAAAAATATTGATTTTCTAAATCATTATGATATTATTTTAGCGACAGATATCTTTAAATTCGATGCAGAGACGTCGACAAGATATCGCTGAATATGGTTTACCGAAAATAAACCTTGTCCATCTCTGCGTGGATAAGGTTTTTTTTGTGCGTCGATACTAATAAAAAAGGAGAGGTTATCATGAGTACAAACACATCAATCGGCAACACCGGCATCTATGATGCACGCGAACTCGGCAGCGGCAGGATGCTCATACTGGGTCTGCAGCACATGTTCGCAATGTTCGGAGCGACAGTCCTGGTACCTGCCCTTACGGGCCTGAGCGTTTCAGCGACGCTTTTGTTTGCAGGTCTGGGCACATTGCTCTTCCACCTTTTATCCAAAGGCAAAGTTCCGGCTTTCCTCGGTTCGTCTTTTGCTTTCCTCGCAGGTTACTGGACCATAGCTCCCAACGGCGATAAAAAACTTCTGCCTTATGCATGCCTCGGTGTGGCAGCCGCAGGCCTGCTTTACCTGGTATTGGCTCTCCTTTTCAAGCTGTTTGATGCCAAAAAAGTCATGCGGTATTTCCCGCCGATAGTAACAGGTCCGATAATCATCTCCATCGGTCTCACACTGTCGTCATCCGCGATAGGCAACTGCAATGCCAACTGGCTGATAGCGCTGGTAGCCATCATTGTTGTGATCATATGCAACATCTGGGGCAAAGGCATGGTCAAAATAGTCCCGATACTGCTTGGCGTCGTTGCTTCCTACGTAGTCGCAGCGATCACCGGCAACGTGGATTTCACTGCAGTAAAAGAAGCAGCCTGGATAGGACTTCCGTTCAAAATGGAGGACACCGTATTCTCAATCTTTAAAGAACCGGATACTTCGCTCATCATCACTTCGATCGTGACCATAGTGCCCATTGCCGTCGCGACCATAGTTGAACACATAGGTGACATATCCGCCATAAGCTCAACGGTAAACATAAACTACATCAAGGATCCCGGCCTCCACAGGACGCTTGTGGGCGACGGCCTGGCAACGACTTTTGCCTCGCTGTTCGGAGCGCCCGCCAATACCACATACGGCGAGAACACCGGCGTATTGGCACTTACAAAAGTTTATGACCCAAGGGTCATCCGTTTGGCAGCCCTGTTTTCCATACTGCTGTCATTCTCACCGAAAGTCGCAGCACTGATCAGTTCGATGCCGGCGGCAACAATTGGCGGCATTTCGCTTATACTGTACGGTATGATCTCTGCAATAGGCGTAAGGAACGTGGTCGAAAACAAGGTGGATCTCTCGAAAGGCAGGAATATCATAATAGCTGCCCTGATACTGGTCCTCTCCATAGGGATCAAGTACGGCACCGAGGCTGAAGCCATAGTATTCAACATATCGAACGTGACCATCAGCCTTTCGGGCCTGGCAGTCGGCGCCATAATCGGGATTCTTCTCAATGCCATACTTCCCGGGAAGGACTATGAGTTTGGCAAGGATCCCAGGGCGGATTCATCTGCCGACCTCAAGGTATGAACGACAAGTCAAAACGCCCCGTGACGCCGGGGCGTTTTTCTTTCTCTTCCCCATGCCTCGTCGGATTTTATGAGTCCGGATGCGGAAGGGACCGACAGGATCCTGCGTGACACGGCAGCATGCGCGCAGAAATCCAACAGCCCTACTCGATGATCACATAACCCCTGCCGGTGAATGTTTCCCTTATCTTATCCATCGGTATGCCTTTCATCGCAGCGCCCTTTGGGATCGTCATGAACCTGCCGGCAGTATTGAGCATGCCCGGCGAGGTTATGGCATCGAAACCAAGCTCCTTCATTATCTCAATTACCTCAGCGTTGTCCCTGCACAGTTCGTATACCGTCTTTTTCATATCCAATTCCTTAGCCATCAGGATCACCCTTTCAGATGAAAGTCAGCTGCATATTCCTATATTCGACGATTATCCGGATGAATATATTTATACCCCTGGTATGGACCAAAAAACCATCCGGGGAATTTTCGCGCGATAAACATCCGGATCCGTGATGACCGGCAGACTGAAGATGGATCCCGTATGCCGGCTGCAAAAAATGATATAATTGAAGAAGAAAGATCCTTTCCGGGTCTTAAAGCATATAACTTTTTGCCTTGCCCAAATCAACCGCAAAGGGTGGTGCTGTATGGCTAAATGGTGGCAGGAACGCGTGGTTTACCAGATCTATCCCCGAAGTTTCCAGGATACCAACGGAGACGGCATCGGCGACATCCCTGGCATAATCGAACGCCTGGACTACCTAAGAGATCTAGGTATAGGCATCATTTGGCTAAGCCCGGTCTATCCTTCTCCCAACGCCGACTACGGCTACGATATCAGCGACTATTGCGCCATAAATCCTGAATACGGGACCATGGAAGACATGGACCGGCTCATTGCCGAAGCCGGGAAGCGGGATATAAAGATCATCATGGACCTGGTGATAAACCACACTTCGGATGAGCATCCCTGGTTCATCCAAAGCCGGGACAAGCAGAGCCCGTACCGGGACTACTACATCTGGAGGCCGGGCAGGAACGGGAAACCGCCGAACAACTGGATGAGCTTTTTCGGCGGCAGCACATGGGAATATGACGAAAAAAGCGGAGAGTATTATCTCCACCTGTTCTCGAAGAAGCAGCCGGACCTGAACTGGCGGAACCCCAAGGTCATGGAGGAAATACAAAATATCATGCGTTTCTGGCTCGACAAGGGGATCGCCGGATTCCGGTGTGACGTGATAAACCTGCTTTACAAAACCAGTCTGGAAAACGGGAAGATAAGGCTGGCAATGGTGCTGCCGGGCAGTGAACACTATGTTTCGCAGGAAGGGACCCATGAGATACTGCGGACGCTCCGGCGGGAGGTGCTCGACCATTACGACTGCTTCACGGTCGGCGAAACCGTATTCGTGACCACGGAAGACGCAAAACTGCTGTGCGGCAGTGACCGGCGCGAGCTCGACATGGTCTTCTCCTTCGAACACATGGAAACGGACGCATTCGCCAAATGGATCAGGCGGAAATTCGATCCCGCCAGGTTCGCGCGGGTCATTTCGAAGTGGCAGGACGCACTGGAATGGAACGCGAATTACCTCGAGAACCACGACCAGCCCCGCAGCGTTTCGCGTTTCGGCAACGACGGCCGGTACCATTCGGAATCTGCCAAAGTGCTGGGCACCCTCCTCCTCACCTTGCGCGGTACCCCTTTCATATACCAGGGCCAGGAAATCGGCATGACCAATTTCGATTTCACCGGCATAGACCAGATCAGGGACGTGGAGTCCCACAACATATACAACCTTGCCAAGCGCCTGCACATTCCCGAGCCACTGCGGTGGAAGATAATAAAGCCAACGTCGAGGGACAACGCACGCACGCCGGTGCAGTGGGACAGCAGTCCCAATGCGGGCTTTACGACCGGCAGACCCTGGATCGACGTCAACAGCAATTACACGACCATAAACGCGGCGTCCCAGGCAGACGATCCGAATTCCATCCTTAACTGGTACAGAAAGCTGATCGCACTCCGGAACTCCGATAAAACACTTGTTTACGGCAACTTCAAAGCATTGGAGATCACGCGTCATGTTTTCGTTTACAGGCGTGAAGTGGAAGGCCGCTCGATAACCGTCCTCCTGAACTTTTCCGATAAGCCGCGGAAAGCGGACTACAGCGGACGCCTGGTATTGTCCAGCTATGACAGGTCATCTTACAGCGGTACGCTCGAGCCTTACGAGGCGGTACTGCTGGAAAACGGAAGGGCGGTGCGGATATGATCGATCACAGGGACGGCGTATTCCGGCTGACGACACGCAACACTTCATACTGGTTCCGTGTCACGAAGTTCGGGCACCTGGAACACATCCACTACGGCCCGAAGCTGAAGGATCAACCTGTCGACGGACTGCTGCTCAAGCGGACATCGGCCCTTTTATAAACAAGATCGGCAATGCGATAGCCAGCGGGATAGTCGGCGCTACGGTGATAATTTCAGGCATAAGCCAGGCAACATCGGCTGCCGATGTCACCGGAGAAGGCCTTGTGATCCTTAAGGCGGCGATGTTCATACTCCCCCTGGTATGCATCCTTGCAGGCTACGTGGTCTACAGGCTCAAGTACAAAATAGACGGCAAAATGTACAGCCAGATCCTTGAAGACCTGCAGGCCCGGGGCGACATCAGGCTGGAGTGACCGTGCAAAGGGTCATGTGACCGTATGCGCGGACTGCCGGTGTGGAACTTGCCGCAGTATAGTGCTATAATGCTATAATAGTAAACTGAAGAGATGATAATACGCTGAAAAAACACGGATGAAAGAAGATGCAGATGGAGAGGACATTCGACACAAACAGGACATTCGCAGATCTGGGGATCATACCGCCTATACTGAAGGCACTGGAAGAAATGGGCTTCGAACACCCGACGGAGGTCCAGGGCCAGGCTGTCCCACATGCCCTGGCAGGAAAGGACCTCATAGTGATGGCCAAGACCGGAAGCGGCAAAACAGCGGT
>DGEQ01000071.1:0-12227 GCA_002386045.1 Hungateiclostridiaceae bacterium UBA3922
TGCTCAATGAGATGATGCAGAAAAAAATCGAGATCGATCACCTGATCAGAATTCTTGAGAAGGAGGGTTTCCGCATGGATAAAAAGATAAAACTGCTCGATATCGACAAGGACAGCGTGCATGAGATAAAAAAGAACATGCCGAACATGGAGGTGTTCCTTGAAGAGGCATACAATATCGCAGAAGCAAGTGAAGACAGCAAAAACATCACTGTGTTCCGTTTCGATATCAGCCATTTCAAGCAGATAAACGACGATTACGGCTTTGACGTCGGTGACAGGGTCATAGTCTCCTGCTACAACATCATAAAAGAAAACGTCGAAAAGTACTTTGAAAAGTATGCGTTAGGCCGTGCCCACGGCGACGAGTTCATAGTATTCGCGCCGGTCGGCAGGGAACTGGTTGAAAAAGCCGCCCGATCCATAATCGAGGGCATGGACCGGTTCGACTTTTCGCAGGTCGGCAGCGGCAGGCAGGTAAAATGCTGTATTGGCGGTGTGACCGGGCCGAACGACCTGTCGAAAATACGCAAGATGATCGACCAGTCCATCGACGCAATATATGAAGCAAAAGGAAAAGGGCCGAATTCGGTCGAGTTCCAGTTATTTGGATAGATTCGGACGGCGGATACCCGGACCAATAACGCAGCTACCCGGGTATCCTGTCCGAAACCCTTGCTGCGATGATCAGCCATCCTGCGCCGATTAGAAAGCCGGCAAGCACATCACTGGCGTAATGCACGCCGAGGTATATCCTGCTCAGGCCGATCAGCAGCACCAGCACGGCGACAAAGCCGGCAACCAGGTACCTGCTCCAGTGCCTGCCGCGCCTGACCAGAAGATATGCAGCCAGTCCGTAAAAAATCATGGAATTCATCGCATGACCGCTTGGAAAACTGTACCCTGACTGTTCGACAAGTCTGAGCACATCCGGCCTTGGCCTGCGGAAAACCAGCTTGAGCACCTGGTTGAACAGGGCTCCAAGGGCTATGTTTGCTGACAGAAGCAGGCCATGCCGGTAGTACTTCTTTTTTTTGAGTATAAAAATGAGGGCAGGTACCATTACAGCCAGGAAAGCGATGCACCACTCCGATCCAAGGAACGTGGCCGCCTTCATGAACCTGGTCAGGCCTTCTGATATGCAGCCGGAAACAAACCCAAAGACAGCATCATCAAAAGTCCGGATGCCTTCCCACAGTTTCGACCCAGGCATAGCTTCAGCCAAACACACGTACATATGCCATGTCTTCTTTCCCTATATTTTCCTTATCAGATCACGCAAGCTTTATTCAAGCACCACGGCCGTGCCGGACGCAGTGACCATGAGCATGTTCCCGCCCTGCCCGAGCACCTCGTAGTCCACATCGACGCCGACCACGGCATTGGCACCGAGGCTCTCGGCTCTGCGGACCATTTCCATTATAGCCTGGTCTCTTGCCTCTATCAATTCTCCCTCGTAAGAGCCCGATCGGCCTCCGAAAAAGTTGGTCAGTCCGGCCGCGAAATCCTTGATGAAATTCACGCCCGAGACTATTTCGCCAAATACTATCCCCTTGTATTCCCTGATCTTTCTCCCTTCAACGGAAGGCGTAGTCGTAACGATCATTGCAACTTCCTCCTGTCTTTATTATTGATATTTCACATCTGCCATTATTTCTTCATCCATTACATATATACGTACCGATGCAGCGGATTCTTCAAGGATTTGAACGGGCTCCGGTCCAGCTCGGTTTCTGCATTGACATAAAGCAATAAATCGTAACCCTTCTCATGCCAGAATCATAAATTGTAACATGGAAAGTGATCATGATCCTAATATGAGAACAGGAGGATGGCCGATGTATAACTATTACCGTGATAATGCAGGCTTTATGCCGATGCAGAACGCGGGTTTGATGCCGGCCCAGAACGCAAACCTGATGCCGGCTCAGAATACAGGTCTCATGCCGATGTCGAACATGGACCAGATGCCGGCCGCAAACGTGATGCCGATGCAGAATATCGGCCTCATGCCGTCTGCAAACGTCATGCCGATGTATAACCCATGCAACCCGATGGCGGCGATGCCGGCCCAGTACAACCAGTTCGCCGAAATGTCGACAGAAGATCTTGAAAACCTGTATCCGCAGACCTACAACATAATACAGCCCGTGGTCGAAAGCACATGCGACAACTGGATGAACAAACACGGAGACAAATGCCCGTCGGAAAAAGAATACGATTCCATGGTTTCAGACATCTGCAAAAAAGTGGAGGCCAATGTCGAGGCAGCCTTAAAAACCAGCCCGAATCCTGAAGAAAGGCAGTTCTTCGGCAGCGGAAGGCGCCTGCTCAGAGACTTCATAGGAGCCCTCCTGGTCACGAACCTGATCCGCAGGAGAAGGCGCCCGTTCTTCGGCTTCCCGCCTTACTACGGAGGTTTTTACGGCGGTTACCCGTTCTACTGATGGAAACGCTGCACTGACGAAAAAAGTACAGGCAAATGGTAACGAAACAAGGGGTCTGTCTGATCCGGACCCCTTGTTACATGCTGCCTGCCTGGCGGTGATCTGCCCCTATGCCGTGATCTGCTCCACCCGATGCCCGGCTTGCTCCTGTTGCTTTACCTGTTTTCAAAAAGCTTCACTATCATGTCCCGTTTTTGATAGTATTTCTCCAGGTATTTTTCGTTTTTGCCGTACCTGTCATAGCCGCCCGGCCCCCGCTGATAGATGGAAAGGGCCACGTCCCTTTTCTCTTTGCCTTCCAGGTCCTTCACCCTGGCATCGACCAGTATCCAGCTGTAGAAGGCAGTCCCCCATATAATGTTGATGGCTCCGTCCAGCGGATCATTTTTCGTGTTCAATTGCTTTGATAAAGACGGTCCGTGGTCCGCGGACAACTGGAAGTAACCTTTATATTTCCCGTTGGAGCATTTCTCCTGGAAATTGCTCTCCAGCGCTATCAGCGCCAGCATGTCTATGTAATCGAGTCCTC
The DNA here is from genome assembly GCA_002386045.1 of Hungateiclostridiaceae bacterium UBA3922. Classification (GTDB taxonomy): domain Bacteria; phylum Bacillota; class Clostridia; order Acetivibrionales; family DTU013; genus DTU013. Next base: position 2,976 of record DGEQ01000071.1, read on the forward strand.
TTTCCTTACAGCACTCCCACAGCAGTTTCTGGTGCTCCTTCTTCATCGGGATGTCAGGACAGTACCACAGGCTCTCTTCATCTTCATCAGGAGCTGTTTCCGGGATCTCCAGCCCCGATAACGCCGCCGCCGTGTCCGCAGCCTTCGCGGCACCGGCCGCTGCCGCAGCTATCGCGGGTTCCCTGAGGATCGAAGCAGCGCGGTCCAGCATCGAAAGGGCAGCCAAAAAGGCATAATACCCGGATATCTTGACCTCATCCGGTATCGTACTGCCGGGCTTTAGAGCCGTATCGCCCGATGCCGCCGATGGGCTGCCTGTTTTTGCCGGTACTTTATCTCCCGACAGTTCTTTATCCGATACTTCCTGCGCGGCAAACACGCCCGCCGGGGCTCCGATCCCGGAAACAGCGATCGCCAGGGCTGCTATCAAACTGATGATGGCCTTCGCAGACACAAGACACCCCCGAAAACAAGTAATGCAGCCGTCCGTACCGGGCGCGGGATCTCCGCCCCCCGATATGTGCGGCTGCTTATAATTATATCATCTGTAAGTTGACAATAACAGCGGAACATTTGTTTAGCGGTCTGCCAGCCTTTTTTCGCCCGTTATTTCCTGGATCGGCCTTATATCCTGCGTGACTTCCATGGTGCCAAGGTATTCGCCATCTGCGTTCCTGACAGCGTAATACCTGATGAGCACATACCTGTCGCCCATCCTGATCCAGAAGTCCTCGTGGTCCTTCCTTCCCGACCTCAGGTCGTCCACCACTTTCTCTACTACATGGACACTTGCCGGCGGGTGGCAGTTCTGCACCATCCTGCCGATTATCGTTTTGGGCCTTGCAAAAATGCGGTCCTTACCCTGCGAGAAGTACTTGACCGCCCCGGTCCTGTCGACGAAAGTGATATCCAGCGGCAGCGTGTTGAGCATCGCTTCGATTTCCTCTGGCGTCAGCAAACCTGTTTCAAACCTGATGTACTGGTCTTCTCCCGCCGGTCTGTCCCCTTCGTCCTTCGCCTTTTCCTCAACGTTCACGCGCGCCGGTTTCCATTTCCCGGCAGGCTTTGTCAGGCAGTATCCGAACTCGTCGCTGCCCTCCTCGATCTTCAGCCATTCATCTTCCGACAGCGAGTCGACCGACATCGGGAAAAGTATGTTCTCTTCCTTGAAAATCATTTCCCTGATGCTGTTGACGGCCTGGTCGAGCTTGTCCAGCACGGTTTTTTTGTCTCCGCCGTAAGACTCAAGGAGTTTCTCCGTTTCCCTGAGGGCGGCCCTGATCTCGTCATCCACGCCCCACATGACCTTAGGCGGAGCCGTGATGCCGTATTTCTCCAGGTACGGGAACAGCAGGTTCTCCTTGCGGAGATAATGCTTTTCGACTTCCCGGAGTTCCCTCACATCATCCAGCAATACCTTCACGTTCTCCGCGGAATCGTCCGCTTCGAAGCGGGCAGCGTCGGGTCTGACCCTTTCCTCGATCAGTTTCTCGATAGCCCTGTTTTCAAGCTTGAACGTGTGGATCGGATGCCCGGGCGTTTCTTCCTGCTTCCTCGGCTTGTGGATATCCGAGATGGATCCCTTGAAAACGGCCGCATGGACATCGCAGAGCCTCTGGACCTCCTCTACCGGCATGCCTTCCATTATGAGGGCCTGTTCAAGCTGCGTGATCTCGTGAGTCGAAATGTCTTTGATCAGTTCCTGGAACCTTGGCTTGATCTCATCGACCGTCTTGCCGTTATGGAGTTCCATGATGAGTTCCCTGAGCACCTTCTGCCTGTACTCCCTGTTATTGATTACCTCGCTGATAACGATCACCCCATTCCCCTGTCCGCGAATATTTCTCCGGTCCATGACCGGATGCTGCCACCGGGAGTCCCGGTGCGTCCTGTCGGATCATCGGACCGGCAAATGCCGGACTGGATTTTCATATTATATGATTACCCGGCATACCGGCTTAAAAACATCAGGCTGCAATTTTCGTGAGACAGTGATCAGGCCCGGCCCTCAGCGTTTGACGGGATCAGCCTTTAGGTACTCCTCTTCACTGAATTCGGCTATATACGGCAAGTGCCTGTATTCCTGGTTGTAGTCTATCCCGTACCCGACCAGCAGCACATCCGGCACCTCGAATCCTACGTATTCCAGCGGGATGTTCACCAGCCGCTTCGAGGGATTGTTCAGCAATGTGCATATCTTTATGCTTGCAGGTTTCCTCGCTTCCATGTTCTGCACGAGATATCCCATGGTGAGGCCGGTGTTTATTATATCCTCCACCAGCAGTACGTGCCTCCCGGTTATGTTGAGATCCAGGTCCTTGTTGATCCTGACCACGCCGGTATTCTTCGTGATGCCGGGATATACGCCTATAGACATGAAATCTATGTTGACAGGTATGTCCAGTTCCCTCGTCAGGTCCGCCGTGAAATACATGGTCGCCTTAAGCACGCTGATCAGTATCGGATGCTTGTCCCTGTAGTCCTCACTGATCTGCCTGCCCAGTTCCTTCACCCTGTTCCTTATCATCTCTTCGCTGAACAGTATTCTTTTCACTCCGGTTAAATTCATCTATCTCATCCTCTCCGCCAGATCCGAAACGTTTGAGCAGCGAATGGAAGTCTTTTTTGTACACGATGTTGATGTTTATGTCCGGGTAAAGTTCACGCAGCATCCTGACCTTTTTGTTCTTGGTCGTCACGTATTTCTGGTCCATCGTGGTGATCTCCACGTATGTGTCGAACTTCACCAGGTAAAAGTCCGGCTTGATCGCCATTTTCACATTACCTTCGGCATCCCACTTCACCGGGAACATCCTGGGCTCGTACTGCCACTCTATCCCGTACATGTCAAGGATCCTGGCGAATTCTTCCTCGGCCGGGTGCTTGAACCGGATCTCGCCGCGCTTTATGGCCGGACCAGGTTCCGGGGAGGCAGGGGCCTCTCCCGTGGTCTTGATCCTGTCCTTCATCGCAGCCATCTCCGATATGATTTCGACACACATGTCCACGGTAAGGTCATCCGTATTGAGGACCAGGTCATAGTGGCGGACATCGTTCCAATCCGCCCCATACAGAACGGATATGTACCTCCTGTGCCTCCGGTCGCCCTGTTGCATCAGCCGCTCCGCTTCCCTGGCGCCAAGGCCGTATTTTTGCCTCAGCCTTTCCACTCTCGTGCTGTCGGATGCGATGATCCTGATATTCAGCGCATCGGGATGCCCGCCGAAAATGATCTGCGACCCCATCCCGACTATGACGCACGGCGACTTCTCAGCTTCACTCAGAAGTTTTCCTTCGATATATTCCTTGTAGGTGAGCCCACAGTCCATTACATTGTTGTAAAACTTCGGGCTTTCGGTCAGCATCCTGAACTGGTAGTCATTCGTGACTTCTCTCATCCACTCATTAAGGACCGTGTCTTTGAGTATGAGCCGCATCCCGAGTTTCTCGCTCAGCTTTGCGGCAATTTCGCTTCCGTAGCTTCCGTCCTGTCTTGAGATCGTAATTATGGCCAATAAATATCACCCGCCTGAAACTATATTATCATAAAAAAATCATGAGCTAAACGTGGATCCCGGCATGATGCAGAAAAAACTATCCATGAAAAATGAAATGTTGAGCAATTCGCTGATAAATATAAAAATAGTGAGATAATTAAAAATATTCCCATTTTTTATGATCGGATGCATGTTGAGAAAACAGGACATGTTCTGATATAATTCAAGTAGACTCCAGGGAATACTTAGAACAGTACCGAAGGAGCTGCGACCGCCGCATAGGGAAAATATGCGGAGAGACGAGCGGAACGGTTGGTTCACATAGTGGATCGGTATCCGCTATATCCGAAGGGTCGGGAAGGTCCCGGAGGATGCTGATCGAAGTGATGTAGAAATCGCATCGCGAAGAAGGCATACCAAAAGGAGTTCCGGTCCGGAGGACGAAAAAGTCTGAGGAAAAGGGTCAAAGCAGAAGGTATTGGATCGAAAGGTTCGCTGGAGTCTTTTTTTGATTTTCAGCGGTCTGCCCTGTCCATTCCGGATCCAAGTTCGCTGAACACTACTTCCACCAGCTTTTGCGCGGCCGGCGACAGGGGAACGCTTTTAAGGTAGCAAAATCCGATGCTTCGCGGCGGTATCTCCTGTTCAAGCTTTATCCTGAACACTTTAGACGACCTGAGGTAATCCAGGGAAAATTCCTCAACGACGCACGCTATCCCGAAGTTAAAGCGGGCGAATTCGAGCAGCAGGTCGTGGGAGCCAAGTTCTATCTCGGGCGTGACCCTTATTCCCTGCGACTGCAGGTGCTTCTCTACATACAGCCTGGAATTCGACTTGCGCTCCAGGAGTATCAGCGGCATCCCGGCTATCACGTCAAGCCCGGCAGGCTGCGGGATCCGCCCGATAAATTTCCCTCCGCAGACAAAAATGTCATGTATCTCGATGCATTCCTTCGTTTCAAGCGCATCGTCCTTTACAGGGAAGTTGCACACCGCTATGTCTATTTCGCCGGATTTGACCAGCGCGCACAGCTCAGTGGTCGTCCTGTTCACTATGTTCAGCTTGATGTTTGGATACCGGCTGCGGAAGATTTCAAGATATGGCAGCAAAAAATACCTCGATATGGTGTCTCCAACGCCGACCTTCATTTCGCCCACTTTCAGGTCCCTGGATTCGAGCAGCTTGTTTTCGCCCTGGCGTATCAGGTTGATGGCCGAATTGACATGCTCGTACAGCAGCTGGCCGTCGTTGGTAAGAGTCACACCGGTCGACGTCCTGGTAAACAGCCGTACGCCCAGTTCGCTCTCCAGGCTCATCACAGCCTGGCTTACGGCAGGCTGGGTCATGTACAGCCTTTTTGCCGCCCCGGAAAAACTCCTGCATTTTGCCACTTCACAAAAAATCCTGTATTGGTCGAGCTTGGGCGCCATATAATCACCGCTTATAATATGTATTATTGATATTTATTTTACTTATAGCATGTTTTCACATATAATACAAGTGGACAATCAAAACTATCCACAGGGAGTGTTACGATGGAAAGAACGACAGGTACCGTTGTGAGGGGCATCAGGACTCCGATAATAAACGAGGGCGACGACCTGGTACAGATAGTGACGGACAGCATCCTAAGGGCTTCCCGGGCGGAAGGCTTTGACATAAAAGACAGGGATGTCATTGGCATAACCGAATCGGTGGTAGCCAGGGCCCAGGGCAATTATGCGACCATAGACGATATAGCTGCAGATATCCGGTCAAAATTCGGTGATGCGACCATTGGAGTAATATTCCCCATCCTCAGCAGGAACCGCTTTGCGGTGTGCCTCCGCGGTATAGCCAAAGGCGTGGCGGAAGGCTCGAAAAAAATAGTGCTGATGCTCAGCTATCCGTCCGACGAAGTGGGCAACCACCTCGTTGACATCGACGCGCTCGACGGAAAAGGCATCAACCCATACAGCGACACTCTCACGCTGGGACAGTTCCGCGAGCTTTTCGGCAACAGGAAACATACATTCACGGGCATCGACTACATCGACTACTACAAGTCGCTGACCGAGGAATTCGGAGTCGAGTGCAGGATCATATTCTCAAACGATCCGAGGACGATCCTTGGATATACGAAACACGTGCTGGCATGCGATATCCACAGCAGGGCAAGGACGAAAAGGATACTGCGGTCCGCCGGCGCCGAAAAAGTATACGGCCTGGACGAAATACTGACGGCCCCGGTCAACGGCAGCGGATACAACGAGACTTTCGGTCTGCTTGGCTCAAACAAGGCCACGGATGACAGTGTCAAGCTTTTTCCGCGTGATTGCCGTCAGCTTGTCGATAAAATCCAGGCCCGCATGAAGGAACTCACCGGCAAAACCGTGGAAGTCATGGTTTACGGAGATGGCGCATTCAAGGACCCTGTGGGCAAGATATGGGAACTGGCCGACCCGGTGGTTTCACCCGGCTACACTGCCGGTCTTGAGGGCACCCCGAATGAAGTGAAGCTGAAATACCTTGCCGACAACGAGTTCAGTGCCCTTAGAGGAGAAGAGCAGAAAAAGGCGATCGCCGAGTATATCAGGAACAAGAAAAAGGACCTGGAAGGAGAGATGGCGTCCCAGGGTACGACGCCGAGAAGGCTGACCGACCTGCTGGGTTCGCTCTGCGACCTGACTAGCGGCAGCGGTGACAAGGGAACGCCGGTCGTGTACATACAGGGATATTTCGACAACTATGCGATGTAGGAATCAGGTAAAAAACAACTATTCGCTCAGCTTATATGAACTCCTGTCGAATATCACGAGATATACGTCGATTTCATCATTTTCAAGCAGGAATTCGCCTATGGAGGACACGGCTATATGCAGCGCCTGGTCCCTGGGATAGCCGTAGATGCCCGAGGATATGAGAGGAAAAGATATGGATTTGCATTTATGTTCCACGGCCAGTCTCAGGGAATTCAGGTAACTGTCGCGAAGCAGCTTAGCCTCGCCATGGCCGCCGCCACGCCATATCGGCCCGACGGTGTGGATTATGTATTTTGCCGGGAGCCTGCCTGCGCCGGTGATGACTGCCTGCCCCACCTCGCAGCCGCCGATCCTGTCGCATTCCCTCTGGAGTTCTTCCGGACCTGCAGCAGCGAAAATAGCTCCGCACACTCCGCCGCCCATTTTCAGCTGTGGATTTGCAGCGTTCACTATGGCATCGGTTTTCATTTTCGTTATATCATTCCGCACGATCTTAAGCGGCATATGCACGCCCCCCATCAACAAGTTCCGGTACTATTATACCATTGTTCACCATACGAATCTTACCGTTCATGGCAACAAAACCGCAACCAGTCCTATACATTGCGTCGACCTGTCCGTTATGGTAAACTGTCCATGCTGCCTGCCGGAAACACAGCAATGCGTATGTCAGCCGGACTATCGGGCTCAATAAATGCAGAATGGGCGCAGACACACAGTTCCAGGGATGCAGGGACATGGCAGCAGAAATCGGGAAAACAGCATAACCATCGCAACAAGGTAATCAACATTGCAAAGGAGACAGAAATGAACGCAGAAACCAGGGAATTCAGGGATGGCATATTCGCACTCCGCACACGCAGGTTCGGCACCGTGGCGGAGTTGATGATAGAGGCACTGTTCCGGTTCCACAAATCGATGAACCAGTTTCATGACCGCTATGACGCAGTCGAAAACAAGCGCATAGAAATAAAATTCTCGACCGTCATGAAGAAAAATGATGCGCGGATCACCAGGGAAAACCTGGTCGAGCAGTGCCTGAATGCAAATGTCGCCAATCGCGCCCTCAACAGCACTGATATATACAAGTACCCTTTCGACTGCAATATCCAGCAGGTCAAACGGGCAGAATTCGATGTCCTGTACTACGGGCTGTTTTTCGCAGACAGGATCGCGATCTTCAGGATGACCAGCGATGAAGTGCTGTCCTGCCCGGGCTACTCAGATTTCCAGCATAAAGGCAATGAAGGCGAGGGGCAGTTCCACCTGAACCAGAAAACCATCGGCTGGCACCTGGAAAACAAATTCGTGCAGTGGCTGACATACGGAGAGCTCTATGAGCTTTTCTCCTGACAGGTTTTACTGCGTCCGGCGCAATGAGTTTCGCAAAATGCTATTTGTCACGTTCCGGGCGGAAGGAAACGGTTTTGCCCTTCCAGTGACCGGCGGATCATGTCACGGTGCTTTGCCGACAGCCCATAAAGCTTCATCAGGTAGTCATCAAGCTCATCGTACAGCATGCCGACTTTTGCAGCGGGCTCCATGATCCTGTCCACCATGGCTATGACTTCAAGCTGCGCCTTACCCTTAACGACTGGGATGGGTATAGTCTCAAGGTGGGACCGCAGGACCTTCACAGAATTATAATTCTGCTGGCAGAAAAAAGCTGCGGCACTTGAGTTCAGCACGGCCATCACATACTTCATCTCAAGGCCCGGTATCTCCGGGATGAGGATGTTGCAGCTATTCAGCGACAGCATCTGCCTGTTGTCATATGCAAACACCAGAGTATCACAGATGAAGCGGTAAAGAAGCTTTTCCGGGGCACGGTACATTTCGGTGGGGGCTACCTGCTGGAAGTTTTCAGGAACAAACTTCATGTAGGCATTGCTTTGTACGATCCTGTATTTGAATATATCGCTGCCCCTCAGCACCGGTTCATAACCGTCGAGCGCCGTGTCCGCAATGTATGTTCGGTTGTTCCCCGTGACGATGCCAAGCGCAAACCTGGCATTGCCTTTAAGATATGCCATTTCAGCGTTCCTGCATAGCTCGTCAAGGCATGACTGCTTCTCGTCGCTCACATGGAAATTAAGCGTATCCGGCGTGAATTTCCGGTCTGGATTTATAGTAAATGTCTCGCCATCCAGGTAAACATTTATCCCGCCGGACCGTGTTTCTCCGGAACCGCCTGGCACTCCGGCTCCGCCTGATACGTCGTCACTTCCCGGTGTACCGGCATCATCTTCTGCGTCTGCAGAAGTCTTTCCCTTTGTATCAACCCAGTCCTTCGCACCGGCTTTACTGTTTCCGGTGACCTCGCAGCCTGCACAGCCCTTGCCTGACACCGGGGCAGTATCCTCCGTTCCGGTCCTGCCCCCGGCCTTCGATACCCCGAGGATTATCGAGGGACACTGGACTTTGCTGAAAACATTCCCAAGGTACGATACGAACCTGAACTCGGCCTTTTCAAGAAGGATGCTCCGTATGGTCCTGTGGGACCGTACATTGAGGATCGCTTCCGGAAGGACGAATGCCAGAAGGCCACCTTCACCCAGCAGGGCAAGGCAGCGCTCAACGAACAGGTCATATGACTCGGCGGTCTTGCGCGATGCTGACCGGTACATGCCTGCCAGTTCAGCCAGCTCATCCGCCGTGTAATCATATCCCCACGGCGGATTGCCAAGTATGAGGTCATAGCTGGGAAACGGCAGTGTTCTCAGGCTGTCGCCGCAGGTTATGTGCTCTTTTAAGAAATCCATGTCGGTGATGTTGAACCTCAGTGCGAAGTTGATCCTGGCTATCCGAACGGCAAGCTCATCTGAATCCTGCCCGTAAAGAAGCTCCGGTCCCACATCCCGTGATGCCAGGTAAAGCAGGAAATTGCCCGTCCCGCAGCACGGGTCGAGTATCCTCCTGCCCGACAGGCTGACGGTTTCGCCAACCAGCCCGACAAGCTCCTTCACGACAGGCAAAGGAGTGTAGTATGCTCCGCTCAGCTTCCTGTGGGACAT
>DGEQ01000071.1:12499-17071 GCA_002386045.1 Hungateiclostridiaceae bacterium UBA3922
GCCAGCCCGGCGCAATCCGGCACGCCGGCGAGCAAATCGTCGATCAGCGGCCTGAATCCGTACACTTCCAGTTCATTGTCCAGGTAAGCCCGTACCAGGTTGCCGGACTTGTATAATCCACCGGGTTTCCCTGAGACATCGGACACATCGGATCCATCGGGTTCCATCGATACCCCGGACACGCCGGAGTCCAACGATACCCCGGATACACCGGGATCCACCGATATCCCGGATCCACCGGGATCCATAGATATTCCGGCCGGCCCTGACGTTCCCGCTCCGGCCGTGTCCGCTGCCCTGTTTTTTATATGCAGGCGGCAAATAAACTGCAGCGCAAAATTGGCGATGATGATCCTCATGATATCGTCGTCTATCTGTACACGGTCCTGCCCGAGGATCTCATTGATCACCGAAATGTTATTGGTGTTCGTGATGTAGTTTTCATAAAGGGATGCACCGGTAACTTTCTTTTTGTTTCTCCTGGATTTAAGGACCCTGTCGCCCGCCTCCACGACAGCGAGGACCCTCTTTATTTCAGATCGGTCGAAAACAGGCCGTTTGGCTGCTGCATCAACAGGCACCAGCTTGCCGAGCCTTATCCAGTTCCTGCCCGTGGCAGCGGATATCGAAAGCATCCTGCAGACCTCGGAAAAGGAATACACATCCTTTTCCATTCCATAACGAAGCAAATCCTGCCCCGGCCCCGGTTCATCGAAAATGTTCTCTTTCATATCTGCATCGTCGAAAGCGTCCACACCATCGAAAAATGAAACCTGTCCGCTGACGGATCCCGATCTTTTCCTCATCCTCCGCATCCTGTCTCCTTTTCAGCCTGTCCCTCTTTTTCAGCCTGTCCTATCCTCAGTTCCGAAACCAGCATTCCCGCAAGTATCAAAATGCATCCTGCGATCTTCATCAGTGACGGTGTCTCCCTCAGGCCGTCGGCATTGGGTATGATCAGCGCAAACACCAGCGCAAACACAGGCTCAGCAGTGAATATAAGCGAAGCATGGACCGGCGTGGTATACTGTTGGGCAATCGTCTGTACCCCATAGGCAAGTGACGAACCAAACACTGCCGTTACCAGTAGTATCCCGACCACCGTCAGGTTGAACTCGATCGGTTTGCCGGTATCGAAAGCGATCCACAGCACGGTGCTTGCGAGGCCGGTGAACATCAGCTGCATGATGGCCAGCAGCGGCGCATCCTCGTACTGTGTGAACCTGTCGATGAACACTATCTGGAATGCCCAACAGATGGCACATATAAATGTCAACAGGTCGCCGATATTGAAATCGAGCTTCAGCCCGCCTGACATGAAGAAAATCCCGGCAAATGCCACGATGACCCCTGCTACGGCTGCCCTCCCGGGCTTCTTCTTCAGGAGGATGGCTGAAATGATCGGCACGATGACCACGTTCAGGCCTGTGATGAAACCCGAGTTCGACGCTGACGTGGTATACAGGCCGACGACCTGGAATGCCATGCCGCCGAACATGAAACCGCCGAGGATGCATCCGTATTTCAGCGCCCTTTTATTGATTTTTCTCAAGTTCCTGTGGCAGATCGCTGCCAAAACTGCCGCTGCCAGCAGGAATCTCAGCGAAAGGTAAGCAAATGCCGGGATGTACCCCAGCACCACCTTGATCAGCGGGAACGATGCTCCCCACACTACCGTTATGGCCAGCAGCGACAGGTCTGCTTTCAGTTTCCTTGTCATTTATGTAAACCCATTGAAAGCTTTTGTACAGTAAAGCTCTTTGTCCTTTCGTTCCGATATTTTGCAAAAGCCAGGGTCCGATACACTAAATTCACAGTGGCGACAAATAAGCATTGCAGTACCGATACACGAGCACCGTGGCTGCGGCACACGAAGACGGCAGACGTTCCGCGCCGTATCGTCAACCTTTGCCGGGGTGCCCAGGTACCGGCATATACCCAATTATACATGCAAGATGAAATTATATCAAACCTTTGAATTCTTGCTTACAACGACCGGGTAATCGGCATCGCCTTTCAGGTACTTACCCCTCGTCAGCACGACATTTTTGTCCAGTATTGCGTATTCCACGATCGCATCCGGTTCGATGACCGAGCCCTGCATGATTATGCTGTTCCTCACGACGGCTCCCCTGCTCACGGTGACGCCCCTGAAAAGCACGCTGTTTTCCACGGTGCCCTCGATGAAACAGCCGTCCGCAACGATGGAATTCGTCACTTCCGCCTCCTCGTTGTACTTTGCCGGGGCCTCGTCCTTGACCTTGGTATATATTTTCCCGTTCCTTACGAAAAGCTCCTCTCGCACTGCAGGGTCGAGCACCTCCATGGAACACCGGTAGTAATTGCGGACGGAGTATATATTGCGCCAGTAGCCCGTAAATTCGTATCCATAGATTTTTAGCTCATCCAGCTTCCTGATCATTATATCCCTGACGAAGTCATAATTCCCGTGGGCTATACACTCTTCGATCAGCGATATGAGCAGCTTTCTCCGCAGCAGGTAAACGCCGATGGATGCCAGATCCGACTGCGGGTTGAGAGGCTTTTCCTGCAGGTCGATGATCCTGTTGTCCCCGTCGATCCTGATGATTCCAAGGCTTGAGAGTTCCTCGGGCGAATAGTCGTACATCTTCCTGTAAGCCAGCGTTATGTCGGCATCCTTGTCTATGTGGTATTGCAGCATGTCGCCCATCTGCATCCTGAAAATGCCGTTCCCCTGGGCGATCACCACATATTCCTCGTTGCTCCGCCTCAGGAAGGTCAGGTTGTGGTACATCGCATCCGCGCTGCCCCTGTACCAGCCGCTTTCCTCGTCCGTCATGGTCGGCGGGAAAATGAACAGGCCGTCGTACCTCCTGTCCAGGTCCCATTCCTTTCCGGAACCCAGGTGGTCCATCAGCGAGCGGAAACTGTACTGGGTCAGCACTCCGACGTTCTTGATGCCGGAATTGACCATATTGGAAAGTATAAAATCTATTGCCCTGTATTTGCCGCCAAATGGTATCGCAGAAACGGACCGATTGTATGAAAGGTCTTTCAGACCGGGCTTTTTCCAGCCGGTCAGTATCAAGCCCATGGTATTGGTCATCATCGTCATTCACACTCACCGCCTTTATAAACGCTTGCACCTGATGGTATCGTCTTGCTGCAGAAATCCTCGGCCCCAACGTGCATATCTATCATTACGTTTTTCCCCATGACAGTATCGTCAGGTATCCTGGCCCCTTCTCCCACCACCGTGATGCCCGAGTTGTACAGGTTTGGCTTATCCGTGTTGGGTACGTTTTCGCCTTCGCCGATCCTTACGTTCTTCCCTACCGTGACACCTTCGCCGATGATGCAGTGGTCCAGGAAGCTTCCTTCCCCGATATGCGTATTGGACATCACTATGGAGTTTTCGATAAGCGCGTCCTTTTCAACGACGACGCCGGGGAAAAGCACCGAATTCCTCACTTTCCCGTATATCAGGCATCCTTCGGCCACTATGGAAGTTTTGACGCTCCCGCCCGGCGCGACGTAATGCGGGGGCTTGACGGGGTTGGGTGTGTAGATTTTCCATTCGGGGTCGTACAGGTTGAATTCAGGCACCCTTTTGACCAGGTCCATGTTCGCCTCCCAGTAGGCCTGTATCGTCCCGACATCCTTCCAGTATCCGCTGAACCTGTATGCGAACATACGCCTTCCGTCGGCCAGCATGGCAGGTATTATGTCCTTCCCGAAATCGTGATCGGAGTCCTCTCTCTGATCGTCAATGATCAGGTACTCCCTCAGCACTTCCCATGTAAAGATATAAACGCCCATGGAAGCCAGCGTGCTCTTCGGGTTTGCGGGCTTTTCCCGGAATTCGTATATGCGTCCCTGTTCGTCCGTGCTCATGATGCCGTACCTGGATGCTTCCTCGTAAGGGACGTCGATGACGGATATCGTCGCCTCGGCATTGTTTTTCCTGTGGAAGGCAAGCATATCAAGGTAGTCCATTTTGTAGATGTGGTCACCTGAAAGGATTATCACGTACCTTGGCGCCTGCTTGTCGATAAAGTCGATGTTCTGGCTTATAGCATTGGCAGTGCCCTTGTACCACTCGCCGCTGTCTTCCTTCATGAACGGCGACAGTATCGTGACGCCTCCGTTCATCCTGTCCATGTCCCATGGCTTGCCGATGCCGATGTGGTTGTTCAGCTTGAGCGGCTGGTACTGTGTCAGTACCCCGACGGTGTCGATGCCGGAATTAGCGCAGTTACTGAGGGAGAAATCGATTATCCTGTATTTCCCGCCGAACAGCACTGCGGGCTTTGCTGATTTCTTGGTCAGGACACCCAGCCTGCTCCCCCGTCCTCCGGCCAGCAGCATGGCTATGATTTCTTTCTTTACCATCACACCACCCCCGTGTTTTATCTGACGTTCTATCAATCTATATGAAAACTTTCAATGAATATGTATTATTTCCAGCGTACAACAGGTAAGCCGGGTCCATGACCGCAGCCGGTGCATCCTGATAGTCCGTCGATTCCTACAGCCGGGGCATCCTGGTTATCCGTCAGCTACCGCAACCGGGACATCCTGGTATTTCCG
>DGEQ01000062.1:0-2797 GCA_002386045.1 Hungateiclostridiaceae bacterium UBA3922
AAAATGTTCGAGATCAGGGGCAAATACAACACTGCAAAAGTATTCACCGACAATATCGACAGTTCGGCTATAGAGCAGATCACGGAACTGTGTGACCAGGAGTTCACGAAAGGCAGCAGGATCCGGATCATGCCTGACGCGCATGCCGGCGCCGGGTGCACCATCGGAACTACGATGACGATCAATGACAAGGTCGTGCCAAACCTGGTGGGTGTGGACATCGGCTGCGGCATGGAGACAGTCCTGCTGCATGAAAGGGAGATCGACCTGGAAAAGCTGGACAGGGTCATATATAACCATATCCCTGCCGGGTTTGATATCCGGAACAAAGAGCATCCCTATGTGAGGAAAGCCGAACTTGAAAAGCTGGCCTGCAAAAAGCATGTCGACATGGGCCGCGCGCTGCTGAGCGTAGGAACCCTTGGCGGCGGCAACCATTTTATCGAGGTGGACAGGAACGGATCCGGCGACCTGTACCTGGTGGTGCATTCAGGGAGCAGACACCTGGGCAAACAGGTGGCCGAGTATTACCAGGACCGGGCCTGGAAGGAACTGAAGGGCAGGGTAAGCATAAGCAAACAGCTTGCCTATGTCCAGGGGGAAAGCTATCACGATTACCTCAACGACATGAGGATCATCCAGAAATATGCGGCGATGAACCGCAGGGCGATCGTCGACGAGATCATGACGCGCATGGGCCTGACTGCAAGGGACCGGTTCACCACTATCCACAATTACATCGACCTGGATTCGATGATCCTGAGGAAGGGCGCCATTTCAGCCCGGAAGGGCGAAAGGGTGCTCATCCCGATCAACATGCGCGACGGCAGCCTGATATGCATCGGGAAGGGGAATGCGGACTGGAATTTCTCGGCGCCCCACGGAGCCGGCAGGATCATGAGCAGGCGCGAAGCCAAGAGGTCGATTTCCCTCGAAGAGTACGCAAAGACGATGGAAGGGATCTATTCCACTACCGTGAACCGCTCGACGCTGGATGAGTGCGCCCTCGCATACAAGCCGATGGACGAGATCATCGCAAATATCCGGGATACGGTCGAAGTCGTTGAAATCATAAAGCCCATCTACAATTTCAAGGCGGCGGGGTGAAATTCAAGGCGGCAGTATGCCTGGTGTTCAATTCAGGTCGATGTACTTTGCCGTCACGCCTTCAAGGCTGTTGAGTTCTTCCGCGAGAGCCTCAACGTCTTCCTTGCTGCCATAGGGCTGAAGTATTATGATGCCGTCATTCGAGCATGCATCTTCGCTCACTTCATGCAATCCAAGGCGCGCCTTTATTTTGCACCCGTTCCTGGTGAGCGCTTCCTGGAACTTCACCGCGTTATCGATCCTGTTGTCCATCCGGACACCGATGATATAGTAGCAAGACATCAGGTAAACCTCCCGTACACCGATAGTTGTATCGTACTTTCAATTAAAATTATACCAGTTTTATATTATGTCCGGAATGCTGTTTGTCCGATGCGCAATGATCCTGCGGCGGGTGTTCGGCCGATATATTTGCCTGATGTGATTACCTGGTGCGTTTGCCCGGCGGGTTACCTGCTGCGCATCCCAGAATGCTAAAAAAGGATTATGCGAAACAATGCCGAATTATCATATTTGTCTGCCTGCTCCGTGCCAAAACGGAAGAAGCAGGACAAGGCGCAACCACAAAAGACAGGGGCGACGCACCATGAAAACCGGACGTACCATGAAGGTCAAACGAGAGATGGAAAACAGGAAAAGGAGGACCGCACTGCGGATATCGCTTCTGGTCATCCTGGCTTGCTACGTTTTCCCGTGGTTCAGCATAGACCTGCCTGACGGCAGCGGGCTGTCTTTTTCGGGATACAATATAATGTTCGGTAAGGGCTGGTCAGGCGTAAGGTTCAAGGGGACGGAAATCCGCGATGCCCTTCGCGATGAGACCATTGCCGGCAAGATCGGTCCGGACGGACTTGGGCAGATGGACAGTGCCAATCTGCTGGAGCCGTCGTTTCTTGGCATTGCCGCATTTGTCCTGCTCCTGGCATCAGTCGGGCTGACGTTCGTGAAAGTGCGTTCGGGTCCCATTCTGGCCACGATACTGGTTTTTGTAAGCCTTGTTGTCAACTTCGGTATTTTCGCGTACTACGCCGATGAAGTGATCAATTTTGCCGAAACAGTGCTGACCGACTATTCTGAAACAATCCAAACGGCTTATGATCATATTGCATTTTATGCGCCGATTTTTATTACAGTCATTGCTTACCTGGCGTCGATAGTTGCCGGTATCGCCGCGTCGATCGGCAGGTCCACGGCAGTAGCCGACGGGGAACCGGGCGGTGACAGTCCGGCCGCAGGCAAGAGGGCAGGCAAGGTGGATGGGGAGCCTTCAGGCAAGCGGACAGGCAAAAGCAGCTTGGTTTCCGGCGGACAGACAGGCAGGGACGGCCAGGTTCCCGGCAAACGGGAAGGCAGGGACAGGCCGGCTGGCGAAGGGCAGGAGGAAGAGATAAGCCCATTTGCGAAAATAAAAGAGGAACTGCGAAAAAGCTGAAGCATGCCGCAGCATACTTTTGCCAGGCGGAGGGAAAACCATGATCGATCTGAACATTATCGTTGACAAACTCCTGGACATGAAGCCGGATCCGATCCCCCGATTCATACTGCTGAAGGAGTTCAGGAAAATCAGCCCGGACAGCCGGGAATACCAGGACGCATACGACAGGGTGTGCAGTCACCCGTTCGTTAAGGCCATTGAAAACGAGCAGAACGAGAGAGGGTTCTGGCAGCCTTTCCATGGTCGTTCGGAGGC
>DGEQ01000062.1:3022-6755 GCA_002386045.1 Hungateiclostridiaceae bacterium UBA3922
GGCTCAGCATGAACATTTCGGGTTCATCACCAGGAGCACCATACCTGCGTTCGGATATTACAACCTTTTGTTGCTGGCGCCGACGGACAGGGCGGGCTTTATCAGCGATGCCGTGGATGAAGCCCTGGTGGATCACTGCATGAACCATATAGACCAGGTTTATTACGTCTACAACTGTGGCCTGTCGGACTTCGTGCCGATCGGGACAAGAAGGAGGGACAGCAGGGATTTCTGCCACTGGGTGCGCGCCCTGGCGCTGGTCTCGCAGTTCAGGGGATGGAAGAAATACAGGGAAAGATACACCGAATGGATCTTAAGCCAGCGGAACAGTGAAGGCCTGTGGGAGTTGCCTAAAAAACCGGACCGGTATGACTTCCCGCTGTCGGATTCCTGGAGAGCCCGGGAAAACCGAGTTATCGACAGTACTATCATGGTCCTGCGCTTTTTGGACAACAGCAAGGCATTCTGACCACAGAGGTAAATTTCCAAAATGACCCTGTTGTTTTGATGCAGACTGCGGTATGATTATATTATGAGAAGAAAAAACGATTTACTAGTGAGGAGGCAGGATATGTTGAAGAAAGCCAAAGTCACAGTACATCCCGATTACAAGATAGGCAAGGTCGAAAAGCGCCTGTTCGGTGCGTTCCTCGAATCGATAGGGAACACCGTATATGGCGGCATTTACAACCCGAAGCATCCGACCGCTGACGACCTTGGCTTCAGGCGGGACGTCATCGACGCGGTAAGGGAGTTCGACCTGCCCGCTATCCGCCTGCCGGGAGGCAACTTCGTATCCGGATGGGACTGGAAGGGATCGATAGGACCCCGTGAAAACCGCAGGGTCGCACTCGACCTGGCGTGGTTCAAGATCGAGCCGAATATCGTCGGCCATGACGAGTACATCGAATGGGCGATGCGCGCCAACACGGAGCCGATGTATACCATCAACCTCGGGACAGGCGACATAAACGACGCGGCCCACCTGGTCGAGTATTCCAGGTACGAGGGCGGTACTTACTGGTCCGACCTGAGGAAGAAATACGGCCATCCCGAGCCGTTCCCGATCAGGACCTGGTACCTGGGCAATGAAATGGACGGCCACTGGCAGATCGGTTCGTGGGAGAAGGATCCCGTCGGCTTTGGCATCAGGACCCATGAAATATCGAAGGTGATCAAGTGGATAGACAATACGGCTGAGACCGTTTTCGCCGGAACTTCCGACCACCACAAGCATTTCCCCGAATGGGAGATGGCGGCGCTGGAGCAGTGCTATGAATCCGTCGATTACGTCTCGCTGCACCATTACCACACGGCACCCGAGGGCGATATCGCGAACCTGCTCAACGCTTCGTCGGTGTTCGAGGACTATATAAGGACGACCATCGCGACCTGCGACTATATCCAGACGAAGATCCGCACTCCCAAGAAGATGTATATTTCCTTCGACGAGTACGGCGTCCACTTCGGGAGGCAGGGAGAAGTGCTGTTCGGCCGGAGAGGCTGGCAGGACGTGACGAAGGATTACCACCAGTTTATGCCGCGTGAAAACAAGTTCGCCGTGATAGACCCGGAAAACCCTGTGGAAAGGAAATGGAAGTTCAAATCGTACCAGATGCTCGAGGCATTGGGTCTGGCCTCGATACTCATGACATTCATACGCTACGCGGACCGCGTCAAGATCGCGTGCATGACCGGCGGCCTGCGTTTCGCCATCGCCTTCGACGGCAAGCACGTCTGGAAGAACGCTGCGTATTACCCGTATTACCAGATGAACAGGCTGGCGCGTGAAGGCATGTCGCTGCTGCCTGCCGTTGACGGTCCGACCTTCAACACTGAGCAGTTTGCCCTCAACGGGTCATGCCAGTGCTACGCCTACGAAAATGTGCAGGCGATCGAGTGCGCCGCCGTCCATCATGAAGACCGGGACGAGGTGGACATATTCATCATCAACCGTTCCGCGGAGGATGACATAGAGATCGACCTGGACGCCAGGGGATTTGAGGGATACAAGCTGGCGGAGCATATCGAGATGTACACGGACGACCTTGAGAAGGGCAACAGCTATGAAAACCCGGATGTGATCAAGCCCGTGGTGAACACCGCGACGAAGATGGAAAACGGCAGGGTATCCTGCGTTACAAGGAAACTTTCGTGGAATGTGATCCGCCTTACGAAGTAAACGGGAGGCGGCAGGATACAGTTTCATACGGCAGGACGCAGCAATGCCATCAAGAGCAGACATGAAACCGTGCCGGAAGATACATCAAAGAACTCATGCCAGGTCCGGACAAAATCAGGCCTGGAGCTTGCAAATACTTAGGGGAGGTAAGAGTATGGCCAAATTCGACGATCTTTCAAGGCTGCTGGAACAGTTCGTGAAGATCGGACCGCCCGGCTGCGGCTGCGCTGTCGCAAAGGACGGGAAGGTCCTGTACGAGGGTTATTTCGGGTATGCCGACATCGAGGAGAAGAGACCGGTGACCGAAGATACGGTTTTCCGCCTCTTTTCGATGACCAAGGTGATCATCTGTACGGCGGGCATGATGCTGTTCGAAAGGGGCAAGTTCCTGCTGAACGAGCCCTTGTACGAGTACTTCCCGGAGTACCGCGACACCCATGTTTACATCAACCATCCCAACGGGAACGTCGAAATACGGAAAGCCAAAAATCCCATACTGGTCAAGCACGCATTCACAATGGCGTGCGGCATGCCGTATAATTTCGGCAACTTCCCGACGGCGAAAGAGATGGAGAAGGTCAAGGCCGAACTGGTGAAGAAGCACGGGAAATACGACATCGTGACCGAAGTGCGCGCGATGGGCAGCGTACCGATCGCATTCGAACCCGGGACCCGTTGGCTGTACGGGTACGGG
Source organism: Hungateiclostridiaceae bacterium UBA3922 (assembly GCA_002386045.1). GTDB lineage: Bacteria > Bacillota > Clostridia > Acetivibrionales > DTU013 > DTU013. The sequence goes on from DGEQ01000062.1 coordinate 5,899, forward strand.
CATGATATCGTTGCTGCGCTCATCCAGGTGGTTTCCGGAAAGACGGTCGGCCAGTTCCTGCAGGAGGAAATATTCGATCCGCTCGGCATGAAGGATACAGGCTACCGGTACAAGGACGACATCGAAAAGCGTATGATCTCGGTTTACAACAAGGACGAAAAAGGTGAATACAAGAAGATACCCGGGTTCCTGGATGAATTCCACAAGCCTGACGCGATCTACGAGATGGGTGGCGCAGGGCTTTATTCCACCGTAAGGGACTACCTGAAATTCTCGCAGATGCTTGCCAACGGCGGAGTCTACAACGGCCAGAGGATCATCGGGAGAAAGACCATAGACCTGATGCGGGCCAACCACCTGAACGAAGAGCAGCTCAGGGACTTCAGGAATTCGTACCTGGCGGGGTATGGCTATGGCCTTGGCGTCAGGACGATGATGGACATCGCCGAAGGGCATTCCAACGGCTCGGTGGGAGAATTCGGCTGGACCGGAGCGCTGGGCACCTACGTCTCCATCGATCCTTCGGAGAGGTTCTCGATCGTATACATGCACCAGATGCTGCCCAACATGGAAGAATATCATCATCTGCGTGTGAGGGCGGTCGCCAACGGCTGCCTCGAGTAAGCCGCATAATGTTATCTGCGGTACATTGAGATATAAAGCCGTGCCTGTTGAGGGCACGGCTTTTTCTGTAAGGCTTTTCTGTAATTTGCAGTACAGGTTCCGGTATTTACATCCTGCCTTTATTGTGGTACAATTTGCTCAACCGATTGAGCAAATCTGAAGCTACCCAAATACGAAATAAAGATGCGGCCGGCACGAGGCCGGGTTTATCAGTCCATATCATCAGGAGCGTG
>DGEQ01000062.1:6896-8099 GCA_002386045.1 Hungateiclostridiaceae bacterium UBA3922
TGGCCCATGGATCTTGCCGATGAAGGCTTCCACGTTTTCACGATACAGATAAGGGGCTACGGGAAATCCACGCATGTTTTCGAGGACCTGGGCGGCGAGTGGTACAACATCTGGGCCGACGACGTTTATGCCTTTGCGCAGAGCAAGGGGATAAAAAAATTCTTCTACACCGGGCAGTCCCATGGCGCAGGCATAGGCTGGCACCTGGCCCTGCGGCATCCGGAAGTGCTCGTGGGCTTCGCCGCGCTGGTGGGCGGGCCTCACTCCAGGAAGGGCGGAGAGACATCCCCCGGCAGGCTGAAGGCCATCATGTCGGCTGACGACCCGGAGGCCAGGAGAAAGATGGCTGAAGGAGCAAGGGATTACTACCTCTCCTTTGCGGAGAAGTTCTCCGGTGATCCTGAGCTGAAGGCGGAGTTCGAGGGCAAGGCGCAGAAAGTGTACGAAGGACAGCTCGCCATGGCGCCCGAGGAACTCAGGATCAACCCGAGAAAGCCGCTTTCGCACCTGAAAACGGACGAAGAAGTCTACCAGGAGCTTTCGAAGATAAACATACCTGTGTTGATGATCAACGCATACCAGGACAGGGTCGTGCCCGTGACGGACATACTGTGGCCGGTCAAAGTGATCAGGAACTCGAAATGCGTTATCTACAACAACGCAGGCCATGACGTCCACTACGACTGCAGGGACGATGTGAGGCGCGAGATCTCCATGTTCGCTTCAGGACTTTTCTGAGTTGCGGAGTATGGTAAAGCATAAAAACCCGGGGCATGGAGGAGCATGAACCCCGGGATTTGGTGGAGCGCGAAACCCAGGGTATGGTGGAGCATAAAAATCCGGGGCATGGTGGAGCGTGAACCCGGGATTTAGTAGAGCATGAAACCCGGGGCATGGAGGAGCATGAACCCCGGGATTTGGTGGAGCATGAAACTCAGGATTTAGTTGAGCGTGATACACAGGGATTGGCGGAGCATGATTTGGTAGAGCGCAAGAACACAGGATCCAGGACATGTGAGATGCTGAAGGTGATAACTTGGTAAGCATTTATGACATCGCTAAAGCCGTTGGCGTATCAGCCAGCGCCGTTTCTTATGTGCTGAGCGGAAGGGCCGAGAAAGCGCGTATTTCCAGGGAGAAACAACAGCTCATACTGGACGCCGCGAAAAAGATGGGATACATCCCGAACATGGCCGCGCGCAA
>DGEQ01000011.1:0-195 GCA_002386045.1 Hungateiclostridiaceae bacterium UBA3922
TTCTTATAACGTGCCTTGATCTCCTTCTCGATCTCTGCCTCGAGCAGCGGATAGTTGACGTTCTCGTACCTTGCTGCATATTCAGCCCAGGCAGCTTCGAAGTCGTCAGCCATGATCACGTTGGGCAGATAACGGTTCTGCAGGTCGGTGAGTTCGTTGAAGATCTCCTTAACAGGGTTGTCTTCGTCCATGGTG
>DGEQ01000011.1:537-3687 GCA_002386045.1 Hungateiclostridiaceae bacterium UBA3922
GAACTCAAGTGCGCGCTCGACATCTTTGCACTTCACGCTGATACCCATACCGTTACCACCGATGATACCTTCGCCCTTATACCTGTTGTACGGTACCTCGGAACCATCGAGGCTGACGCCTATGGGTACATAGGTGCGCTCATACCTGCCTTCAGAAATCAGGACCTGTTCTGCGCTCCCGAAGTTCCACTGCTGGTCGAACATTCCAAGCACGCGGCCCGTAGAGAGAACTGACAGGTATTCGTCATAGTTCCTCGAGAATGTCTCGGGGCTGATCAGGCCCTGCTTGAACATTTCGTTGAGCTTCTTGTAGTATGTCTTTGCATAATCCTTGTTCTGGTAGATCTCAACAGTGAGATCATCCGGCCTGACAACGACGTCGCCCTCGTTACGTCCGCCGATCAGGTGCTGCGGAGCATTCTTGAGGCAGAACGAACGCCAATCCTGTGAATGCACTTCGAATCCGAGCGTAGGCTGTCCGTCGATCGTGGGATGAGCCTTGTAGTAACGCAGAAGCAGATCGAAGTATGCATCAAGCTGTCTCGGATTTGAATAATTGTCCCATGCAAGGACGTCTTTCTGTGTCCAGAAAGCAGGACCATTGTAGCCAACCTGGTACTGTGTGTCCTCACCGTCATTCAGCCAGTAGTCACGGCCCCAGATATCCATGATGTAGATCTTGCCGTCCGACGAAACAGAGCGGAGAGTGTCGATGAACGGCTCATAGTGTTTCCACAGGTTCGGATACTTGGGAAGGTAGTCGTCGAGTGCCACAAATGCACCAGCGTTGAGGAACTGGCCACGAGCCTGTCCGGGTCCGATCAGGTCGGGATAATCGCCGCCGGCGATCATGATACCGACTTTCTGCTCCATGTCACCAACGAGGTATTCGATCTCGACGGTGACGCCGGTCATTTCACGAATCCTCTTTATGATCTTGTTGTCTTCCGGCGGAGGTTCGCCTGGATCTGCCTGGAACATCGTGAAAGTGATCGGCTCCTTCGGTTTGTCTTCAGGAACATCCGGCTGTGTTACGTCTCCTCCTGATGAATCCGTCTGTTTCGGCTGGTCGTCTGTCTGATCCTGGCTGGTCTTCGAACATGCAGTTGCCACGCCAAAGATCATCACAGCGACCAACAGCAGCGCGATTAGTTTGACTTTTTTCATTATTTGATCCCCTTTCTTTTTATTTTTGGGTTTTCAAACAATTTTAACTTTCCCTGCTTTCCCTGACACTCGTCTTACTGCTGCATTGGGAACTGCTTCCTGTGATACGGATTAGTCATACGTTTAAGCCTGCTTCTTCAATAGGTTTCAGGGCCAGCCTTGTCAGTTTGCTCCAAAAAATTTTTTTGTGCAATATCACGATTACGCAAACAATTATATAATATAAATTAGTATTTGTCTATAATTCTGTTGAAAATTCCTTGCCCCAAAATGTAAAATAGGGTGCCGTAACGCGGGAATTCCTCCGTTTTCTCCCATATTCAGGTTTTTTGTGCAATCTGACATATGATATGATCTTCCCTTTCCCGGGCAATGACCAGTCAAAAATGGCGCCTACGTCGCTCTTTCTGCTCTTTCAATCGATTTACCTCATACCCTTATGGCTCATTTCCGGTTCAGGGCTTTTTCCAGGAACCTGACCGCTTCTTCTTCCGTGAGCGGCCTGCTTACCAGGTATCCCTGGACCTTGTCGCAGTTGTGCTCCTTCAGGTATCTCATCTGTATCTCTTCCTCGACTCCTTCGGCCACAGTACAGTGCCCCAGCTTGTGCGCCATTGAGATGATATCGCTTGTTATCGCTTTTTCCGGGGCAGTATACAGCAGTTTGTCGATGAAGTATTTGTCGATTTTCATGCAGTCCACATGCAGTTCCTTCTGCCTGGTCAGTGATGAATAGCCGGTCCCGAAATCATCTATGGCTACCTGGAAACCTGCCCGTTTAAGTTTTTCTATGATTTTGTTGATACGGTCGAAATCCGAGGAAAAAACCGATTCGGTGATTTCGATGCCGACATGCCTGGGATCGATCCGCATGTCGCCTGCCAACCCGAGCAGCCTGCTGGTGAAATCAGGATCCAGCAACTGTATGACGGAAACGTTGACAGATATGCCTATATCATTGTATCCAAGCTCCATGAGCCTGTTCAGGAAACCGAATGCCCTGATGATCACTTTTTCGCCGATCGGAAGTATAAGTTTCGTCTTTTCAGCGGCCGGTATGAACTCCAGCGGCGATACGATCCCGAACTTCTCCGTCTTCAGCCTGCTCAGCACTTCAAAATAACAGACCGAATCTGTCCTGAGATCCACTATCGGCTGGTACAGCAGCCACAGGTCATCATTCTCCGCGTTCCCGGACGCTATGGCGCCCAGGATCTCCACTATATCCCTTTCGCGGTTGACAAGTGCTTCCAGTTCTTCATCGTAGAAGCAGGCTTCGAAGTTTTTCTCAAAGAGGCCTATATACCTTTCCGACGCGATCAGGAGCCTTCTCATGATGGATTCGACGTCAGCCTCGTCATCGCCGTATCCGATCTCGAGTATCCCGATGCCTCCGCCTACCCTCTCCGTCACCAGCAGGGCTCCCAGGGTCTCCACGATCTCGTTGCTGAACCTGACCAGTTCGTCCCTGTCTTCATAGCCGAAGACATAGAACACGAACCGGTTCTCACGTGCATGGAACAGGAGGCGGTTGTCGGTGCAGAGCAGTTTCAGGGCCCCGGCAGCTTTTTTGACCAGGTTCTGGCTGTAGTGGTATCCGTAATTGGCCGCCAGGATCTGGACTGTATCCAGGTTGATCCCGATCAGCGCCTTTTTTGAGTCTTTCCTGGTCCTTATCTCCCTTTCCAGCAGCGCCATCAGGTAATCGCGGTTGTACAGCCCGGTCCACCTGACATGCTCATTATTGTACTTCAGCGTGTCCTCTATCGCCTTCCGGTCCGATATATCAAGGACGATGCCTTCCAGCGCCTCCACTTCGCCCGTGTCGCTGTATATGCCCTGCCCCATCTCAAGGACCCATTTCTTCTCGCCGGAGGCAGTTATGATCTCGTATTCGTACTTGAACGGCTGCTTCAGCGCCAGGATACGTTCCCATTCTTTCCTCAGGAGTTCGCGGTATTCAGGGGAGATGATGTCGTTATA
>DGEQ01000011.1:3912-7782 GCA_002386045.1 Hungateiclostridiaceae bacterium UBA3922
CGTTATATCCTGGATAAGGCAGATATGCCTGTGATCACTTTCATTTGGCAGGTTGAGGGGCGCCACGACCATATGGACCCAGACGACCGTTCCGTCAGGCCTGATGTACCGCTTGTCCATCGAATACATCTGTATCTCGCCCTTCCGGAGTTTCCTGAGGTTCTCCATGTCTTCCTCCAGGTCGTCCGGGTGCGTGATCCCCGCCCATCCCGAATTGACAAGTTCTTCCTTGGTCCTCCCGGTTATGCGCTCATATGCGGAATTGACCCTTATTATTATCTCGTCGGAATAGTCGGGTCCGCAGCTTGTTGAGATCGCTATGCCGATGGGAGCCTGTTCGAAGATCATGTCAAGGGAATGCGTTTTTTCGTCAAGCTGCTGCTCCAGTGCATGCTGGGCCTGCAGCAGTGCGGCATGGACGCCCACCCTGGCCCTGAGCAGATCCATACGGACAGGTTTGTGTATGTAATCCACGGCACCGAGTTCCAGTCCCCTGATTTCCTTTTCCGATTCACCGTGAGCAGAAAGTATGATAACGCGCAGTTTGCTGAGCCGTCCTTCCCGCTTCAGTGTCTCGAGCACCTGGAAACCGTCCATGTCCGGCATTTCGATGTCGAGTATCACCAGGCTGATGTCCCCGTGCTCCGCAAGAAGGCGCAGCGCTTTTGTGCCGCTGTCGGCAGTCAGTATGCAATACATGTCCAGCGCTTTGCAGATTAACGCTCTCTCTGCCGTGGAGTCGTCAACTACCAGGATCTTGATCAGCATAGGGACTCCTCCCTTTCCATCCCGGGCCCCGGGTCGCGTCGATGCCTGTGACTGGATCATCCGGTCGTTTATGTGGATATATTATATCATATTTTGCGGTTTATGGCTGTTTTGGGTCGAAACAGTGCGATTTACGGATGCTGCCGGGCTTCCTGTTTCCCGCCCGCCAGTTTTTTATATGTCGACGGCGTTATCCCGTACCTTTTCCTGAATATCCTGCTGAAATAGCGGTAATCCCTGAATCCGACCTCCATGGCGATCTCGCCCACGGAGCGTTCCGGGTGCTGCACGAGAAGCTGCGACGCCTTCTCGAGCCTCAGTATCCTGACATGCTCTATCGGGGAAACGTTGTAATGCTTCCTGAAATATTGTATGAAGTAATTCGGATGCAGGTGGACGATCCCGGCCAGGTCCCGGAGCGTTATGGCCGAACCGATGTTCCGCATTACATAATCATTCACCGTGGATATGAAATCATCCGGGTTTTCCGGCAGTATGCCGACATAATCCACGTTGCCCATGAAGAGCCGCAGGATCTCGAGGAGCGCTGACTTCTCCGCAAGGGTATCCAGCGGATCCGCAGAATTGTATGAATCGATCAGCTTTTCGAACACGGGTAGGATTTTTTGCCTCGGGATACGGCACTTCACTCCCCTGGGAGAATAGGCCAGCTTCCTCCCGTCACTGAGGCGTACATCGAAATGGCACCAGTATTTGTAGACAGGCCTTGCAGGGTCGTGGAAATAGGTGTGGCGGGTATCTGCCGGTATCAGGAACAACTCTTCGGGTTCCGGGCGGTATTCATCTCCCTCTATGATAAGCGTCGCGTCGCCCTCGATGAAATAATAGAACTTGTTGTAGCCATATGAGCAATCCGTCTCGCCCCAGTCGGGCGCACAGTAGTTCACGTGGCTTATCAGGTTCTTGACGAATATGTTCTCGAAGATGTTTTTGCCCCGGAGCATCTCCAGACACCACCTGCAATAAGGCTGAGCACATCATATGAAAATGATAACATAATAAAGTTAATTTTGTACACACTAATCTTAATTTAAGCCCTTCAGCCCTGGTGCATGTTCGGTAAAATTTAAGCAGGACCAAACGGACAGGGAGGGTTTTTATGAGCAGCCCTACGGAACCCTTGTCGTGAGCCTGCCGGATCAAAAACCTACAGAATACGTAAATTGCCTTGCCCTTGAACTGTTTTGAACAATGAGCTCCCGGCACATCTGCCGACCGGTCGGATATCGAAAATCGCCCATACCGGATAAATGGCTGACCGACGTGCCGGGCACCAGATAGATGAAGAGAGGTGCAGCAATATGGACAAAAAGCCATTCAGGATAGCCGAAGATGGCGTCGATCCGAACCTGGTGCCGTACAGGGTGCTGTATACCGGAGCCAGGATCCCCGCGGTCGGTCTCGGGACTTTCGGGTCAGACCGTTACAGCGGCGAAGAGATAGCTGCTGCGGTAAAAGAGGCGATATCGCTGGGTTACCGCCATATCGACTGTGCGGCCGTATACGGCAATGAGCATCTGATCGGCGGATCCCTTCGTGAAGTCCTGGAAAGCGGACTGGTAAAAAGAGAGGAACTGTTCATCACATCAAAGCTTTGGAATGACATGCACGGAGACGGAGATGTACTCATTGCCTGCGCAAAAACGTTGAAGGATCTGAAGCTGGAGTACCTGGATCTCTATCTCGTGCACTGGCCTTTCCCCAACCACCACGCACCGGGTGTCGGGGCCGATTCAAGGGACCCTCACGCCAAACCGTATATACATGAGAATTATATGAGGGTCTGGCGCCAGATGGAGAGGCTTGTGGATGCCGGGCTGGTCAGGCACATAGGTACTTCAAACATGACTGTCCCGAAGCTGGAACTGCTTCTGCGGGACGCAAGGATACGGCCTGCCGTCAACCAGATGGAACTGCATCCGCATTTCCAGCAGCCGGAACTTTTCCGGTACTGCCTCAGGAACGATATCGTCCCGGTAGGATACTGTCCTGTCGGCTCACCGAAACGTCCCGACCGCGACAGGACCCCTGAAGACACGGTGGACACCGAAGATCCGGTCATCGTCAGGATCGCCGGACGTCACAAAGTCCATCCCGCAGTGATCTGCATCAAGTGGGCCGTGCAAAGGGGACAGGTCCCGATCCCGTTCTCGACCAACAGGGACCATCTGCGCAGCAACCTGCTCTGCACTGTCACCGATCCGCTGACAGACCAGGAGATGCGGGAGATCGAGAAGACAGACCGCAACTGCCGCCTGATAAAGGGGCATGTCTTCCTGTGGGAAGGCGCGAAAGACTGGACCGCCCTTTGGGATGTGAACGGTGTCATCAACGGAGGAGCAGTGTAAAGTTAATTCTTTCCTTTTAATTCTAATATAAGGGGTGGTGTTATGGGAAACCTGATGAAAGCTGCATATTTGCCTGGCAACAGTACAGTGGTGCTTAAGGAAGTTGAGATCCCCGAACCGGGACACGGTCAGGTGCTGATACGCACGAAGGCCTCCACTATCTGCGGCAGCGATATCCGCGCCATATATCACGAACATCTCGGGAAAGGCCCCGAAGGCTACCAGAACAAGATAGCAGGGCACGAACCGGCCGGACAGATCGTCAAATGCGGCCCGGGCATGAGGAGATTCAAGGAAGGGGACAGGGTCATCATCTACCATATTTCAGGATGCGGCCTGTGCATCGACTGCCGCATGGGCTACATGATAAGCTGCACAAGTCCTCTCCGTGCGGCATACGGCTGGCAGAGGGACGGCGGTATGGCGCCGTACATACTTGCAGATGAAAAAGATCTCGTCCCGCTTCCCGACGAACTGACATATACTGACGGAGCCCAGATCGCCTGCGGTTTCGGCACTGTGTATGAAGGCCTTGAAAAAATCGGCATTTCAGGCAACGATGCGGTGCTGGTCGTGGGTCTCGGGCCGGTGGGCCTTGCAACGCTGATGCTGGCCAGGGCAATGGGAGCGCAGAAACTCATCGGCGTCGACGTAGTAAAAGAGCGCTGCGAACTCGCGCTGGAAAAGAAACTGGCAGACCAAGTTTTCATCAGCGGCCCGGATACGCTGGACA
>DGEQ01000011.1:8051-8291 GCA_002386045.1 Hungateiclostridiaceae bacterium UBA3922
GGATATCATCCACGACCAGAAAACTATATATGGCTCATGGGTGACGAGCATCTGGAAAATGGAGGAACTCACCGAAAGGCTGGTGCGCTGGGGCATCCATCCTGAAGACCTGGTAACGCACCGCTTCACCCTCGACAACGTGGCAGAAGCCTATCGCCTCATGGCGGAAGGCAAATGCGGGAAGGTCGCCGTAGTCTTCGACGAGGAAATCAGGTGAATACCGGTAACACGTTATCAGGC
>DGEQ01000030.1:0-306 GCA_002386045.1 Hungateiclostridiaceae bacterium UBA3922
CTGGTATACGATGGTGCCGACTATTTCGAGATGGGCAAGTTCCTCCGTGCCTATATCATTGAGAGTTGCCTTTGCAACTTCCGTCGGCATGCTGTACCGCTGGCTCAGGTACCTGAGCGAAGCTGCCAGTTCGCCGTCTGGTCCGCCGTATTGAGTGATGATGTATTTTGCAAGCCTGGGATTACAGTTCTTTATTTTAACCGGGTATTGAAGTTTTTTCTCATAAACCCACATTTACACAACCTCCTTTTTGGTTACCGGAATACCGTGTATGCCTGTCACGCTTCCCAGGGCCACGGGCTTTCG
>DGEQ01000030.1:651-10118 GCA_002386045.1 Hungateiclostridiaceae bacterium UBA3922
GGATCGGCTCCGTACGGCCTGTCGAGTTCCGGGAAAATGGTGCCCTGCTTCAGTCCCAGCATCGGCGGATAAAGGCAGCACAGGCACTGGAAAGGTACATAGGCATGTGCGAGCCTTGCTCCGACGATAGGCATCGGGTCGTAATACTGCAGCTTGCACATGTCGAAATCATGGCAGGAAATTTTCTGAGCTTCTGCGGCCTTTTCCTTTGCCTTGCTGCCGGCGAAAACGTCGGACGGTATATTTGCGTATGCCTCGGGCATAATATTGGTTCCGAACATCAGACTCCCTCCAATATACTTTTTGTATATAATATTCTTGTTTACATAAAAATGTTCGAATTGCAGATTGAATATGCGAAAATGTAAAGCAAATGTTAAACGGTCTGAAACAAGTCAGATGATCAGGCCTCTGGCAGGAATCGATCCAGGGAAGAAGCTACTATGTCAGTACATGCTACCTTAATTTGCTATCAGTGTCAAGTTAAGGCACAGATATAATTACCATGTTATGCAAATCGAGCGTTGATTCATATAAAATTTCCGAACGCAGAAAATATAGCATAAAGACAACGGAAGCAAACCAATGGGAGGAGTTTTATGGAAAGAGCAAAAGGGCCAGGGATGCTGAGAACAGTATCGTTCTTGCTGGTAACTGCCCTGCTTGTCCTTTCGGTGTCGGCGTGCGCCGCCGGCAACCGGGGAACGGCGCAAAAGCCCGGCGGACAGACGCCGGATGCCCGGCAGGAACCGGGAGATACACGACATGAAGAACAACCTGGAGCCGGCAAGGGGAAAGCAGCGGCCGAGATAACGCAAACATCACTGCTGACGTGGGAAGACAGCATCGACAATATATGGGCGCATGGAGCGATAGAAATAACCAACACCGGGGATGTTCCCGTAAAAATAGGAGACATTTCGATAAGTTTCGTGGCAAGCGATGATTCCATCCTGGGCACCGCGTCCATGATACTTCCTGTGCCGGAGATCATCATGCCCGGGGAAAAGGCATATGCAGGGGACTCGACGATAATAGAAGGCATCGATGACCCGACGGAGATTACGAGCATCGAAGCCAATATCGATTTCGACGAAACCGACGGCAAGCCGCAGATCCTTGACGTCCGGGACCTGAAAATCATCGTAACCGATATAGGCAGGGTAAAAGTTACCGGCAGGGTAGTGAACAACAGCCCGGACAGTGCAGACGACATAAGGATAATCGTCGCTGCTTTCGACGAGGATGACAGGCTGCTGGGGATATACACCGATTCGCCTGATGTGACCCTGGCGCCGGGGAAAAACATGGGGTTCGAAACGTCGTACCCTGTCATAAGATCCAGGGAGTTCGCCGATAAAGTGAAAAAGCTCGTGGGTAAGGCATATAACTGGAAATTTGATTTTTAGTCAAATATATCATTTACTTTACGGGAATAATATGTTAGAATACTTCAGTGCGATATTCAACCATGGGCTCGGTTGCCGGACGCTCCGACCGTCTACCTGGCTCATGGCGTTTAGGAAGAAAAGGAGGCAATAACTATGCAGAAGGAAAAAAAGGCGGAAATAATCGAAAAGTACAGGCTGCATGAGACAGACACCGGCTCTCCGGAGGTGCAGATCGCGATCCTCACGGAAAGGATTAACCATCTCAACGAGCACCTCAAGGAACACAAGAAGGACCACCACTCCAGGAGAGGACTTCTCAAGATGGTCGGCCAGAGGAGGGGTCTGCTCAATTACCTTATGAGGAAAGACATAGAAAGATATCGTACGATCATTAAAAAGCTCAACCTCAGAAAATGACAGTGGGCGGGTTACCCCGCTCATTATTTTTACATGACAGTGCAATAATAGCTTATTATAATTAAGTTGGATCATAAAAAATAAAATAAGCTGCTGACAGGAAGATGGTGTAGTTGACAGAGAACAGAGACCAGGACCCGTAAAACAGGGATCCAAAAAAGGGTTACGGTTCCTGGTGTCCGTTTTCTGTATCAACTGCCTCTTCCGTCATGCAGCATTACGAAGGAGGCATTTTATGTACAAAACATTCACCATGGAACTTGCCGGCCGCAATCTCACCATCGAGACCGGCCAGCTGGCGCAGTTCGCTAACGGGTCTGCGCTCGTAAGATACGGGGACACGGTCATCCTGTCCACGGCGACGGCATCACCGGCTCCGAGGGAAGGCATCGATTTCTTCCCCCTGAGCGTGGACTATGAAGAAAAACTGTATGCCGTCGGCAAAATACCCGGAGGATTCATAAAAAGGGAAGGAAAGCCGTCTGAAAAGGCGATACTGACCGCAAGGGTCATCGACAGGCCCATACGTCCGCTTTTCCCGAAGGACCTGAGGAACGATGTCGTGGTCGTGAACACGGTCCTTTCGGTCGACCAGGACAATTCGCCGGAGATCGCGGCGATGATTGGCACTTCAGTCGCTCTCAGCATTTCCGACATACCGTTCAACGGTCCGATAGGAGGCGTAGTGCTTGGGCTGGTCGACGGCGAGATTGTCATAAACCCCACAGCAGAACAGAGAGAAAAAAGCGACATGTATGTCACGCTGGCAGGCACGAGCGAAAAGATCACCATGATAGAAGCCGGCGCGAAGGAAGTTTCAGAGGAGATCATGCTGCAGGCGGTCAAAAAGGGCCACCAGGAGATAAAGAAGATCGTGGAGTTCATAAATGGCATAGTGGCAGAAATCGGGAAACCGAAGTTCGAGTACCAGTCTGCCGAAGTGCCGAAGGAAGTGTACGATGCGGTATATGGACTCGCCTACGAAAAGCTGCGTGAAGCTGTTCTGACCGATGACAAGGCTGTAAGGGATGAACGGGTCTCGGCACTGACCGAGGAAGTGAAGCAGCAGCTTGCGGAGAAATTCCCCGAAAGTGACGCGCAGATAGCGGATGCCATGTACAAGATCGAAAGGAAAATAGTCAGGGAATATATACTTAACGAAGGCAAACGCGTAGACGGCAGGAAACTCGACGAAATCAGGCCCATGCATGCAGCCGTGTCGCTGCTTCCGAGAGCCCACGGCTCGGGCCTTTTCCAGAGAGGCCAGACACAGGTGCTGACAGTGGCGACGCTTGGCTCTATGAGCGAAGTACAGATGCTGGACGGCGTTGACCTCGAAGAAGAAAAAAGATACATGCACCACTACAACTTCCCTGGATTCAGCGTAGGGGAGGCCAAGACTTCCAGGGGTCCCGGCAGGAGGGAGATCGGGCACGGCGCGCTTGCCGAGAGGGCACTGGAGACTGTCATACCGAGCGAAGAGGAATTCCCTTATGCCATCAGGCTCGTGTCTGAAGTGCTGATGTCCAACGGCTCGACCTCCCAGGGAAGCGTATGCGGGAGCACGCTTGCGCTGATGGACGCGGGCGTTCCGATAAAAGCACCTGTCGCAGGCATTTCATGCGGCCTTGTCATCGACGAGGAAAACCCTGAAAGGTTCGTTACCTTCATGGACATACAGGGCATCGAAGATTTCTTCGGCGATATGGACTTCAAGGTGGCAGGCACGAAGAAAGGCATCACCGCGATCCAGATGGACATCAAGGTGGACGGGCTTTCATATGAAATAATAGAGCAGGCCCTGGAACTTACCAAAAAAGGCCGCTGGCAGATACTCGACGAAGTGATGCTGCCAGTGATATCCGAGCCCAGGAAGTCGCTTTCGCCGTATGCGCCCAAGCTGTTCAGGCTTGACATCGATACTGACAAGATCAGGGAAGTCATCGGCCCCGGCGGCAAGGTGATAAACAGGATAATAGACGAGACCGGCGTCAAGATCGACATCGAGGACGACGGCAGGGTATTCGTCTTTGCGCCTGACGAACAGTCCGGTAAACGGGCGCTGGCGATAATTGAAGCAATAGCCGGGGATGTGCAGCCGGGGCAGGTATTCCTCGGGAAAGTGACAAAGATCATGAATTTCGGCGCATTCGTCGAATTCGCCCCGGGCAAGGAAGGACTCGTCCACATTTCAAAGCTGGACAACAAGAGAGTGTCAAGGGTCGAAGACGTATGCAAGGTGGGAGACCAGATGCTCGTCAAGGTACTTGACATAGACAGGCAGGGACGCATCAACCTTTCAAGGAAAGATGCGCTGCCGGGGAACGATACTGGAAAACGTTGATACAGCCGAACAGGGACGGTTCCGCAGCGGCCGGTGGCAACTGCCGAAACCGTCCTTTTTCATTTGGGAGGTAATATGCACAGGAAATTTACATTGACAAACGGTACAAGAGTGGTATGTGAAAGGATACCGTACGTAAGGTCCGTTTCGGTCGGCATCTGGGTCAGGACGGGATCGAGGGATGAAAGCCCGGAAAACAACGGCATATCACACTTTGTCGAGCACATGCTTTTCAAGGGCACCGGGAACAGGACAGCAGCGCAGATAGCGGAGTGCATCGACAACATAGGCGGGCAGATCAATGCCTTTACGGGCAAGGAATGCACATGCTTTTATACCAGGACGCTCGACGAACACATCGAAATAGCGCTGGATGTGCTCAGCGACATGTTCTTCAATTCCATGTTCGACAAAAAGGATATTGCACTGGAGAAAAAGGTCATCCTCGAGGAAATCAGCATGTACGAAGATTCACCCGAAGAACTCGTGCATGACCTGCTCTCGGAAACCGTATGGATGGGCAGTTCCATAGGGCAGCCCATCCTTGGGACAAAAAACTCGCTTAAGAAATTGAACCGCAGGATGATACTGGATTACGTAAATGACAGGTATGTCCAGTCGAATACGGTCATCGCGATAGCAGGCAATTATGACGAAGGCCGTCTTAAAACGCTGCTGGAGGAATACTTCGGCAGCCGGGAACCCAGGGACGGGAAGGACCAGGAATCCCGGCAAGCTGAATTCAGACCTGCGATACGTGTAAGGGAGAAGGATACGGAACAGGTCCACATCTGCATCGGGTTTGAGGGTGTAAAGATGGGAGATGACGATATCTATGCGCTCCTTGCGATCAACAACATACTGGGCGGAGGGATGAGTTCGCGGCTGTACCAGAAGATCAGGGAGGAGAAAGGGCTTGTCTACTCGATATATTCATATCCGACAACGTACACGGATACCGGCCTTTTCACGATATACGCAGGTATGAAGCCGGAGAACCTGAAAATCGTGGCAAGCCTCATCGAGGAAGAGATCGTGGACCTGAGGAAAAACGGGATGACCGGGACCGAACTGGAAAGAACGAAGGAGCAGATGAAAGGCAACTATATACTGGGCCTGGAAAGCACCGGCAGCAGGATGAACAGCATAGGCAAATCGGAACTGCTGCTCGGGTATATATACACGCCCGACGAGGTGCTTGAGAAAATAAGTTCGATAACGCTGGACGATATCGACAGGATGATCGTCCGGGTATTCGGAAACGGAAGGAAAGGCCTGTCCGCAGTAGGGAACATCGATGCCGGCCAGTGTGCGGCGATATTCGGATGATAAGCTGAAAAACTGACGCGGCGTAAAAACCGGCGTGCCCGGCATGGCAGACATCTGAGCTTGGAAACTGTCGTGCAGGGCACGTCGGTCGTTATACAAGCACTTGACCCCCGGGATATACATAAAATGAATTAGCATGTGTGTCAGCATCGGGAGGTTAAGTTATGGATTCCAGGAGATATGCCGTGATCGGCGGGGATCTGAGGAATGTCAAGCTGGCGGAGGCGATCCGTTCCGACGGCAACCACGTCAGCCTGTTCGGTTTCAAAAATGCCGGTTTTGGTTCGAGCCTGACCGAAGCAGAGGATCTTGAAACTGCCGTTGCAGGTTCAGATATCGTCATAGGGCCGTTGCCTTGTTCTAATGATAATGAAATCCTGAACGCGCCGTTCCATGACGGAAGGATACATATAAGCGACCTGTTCAGGATCATGAAGGAAAACCAGTTGTTCATCGCGGGAAGGATCAGCGGCGGGATAATGCAGATGGCGCAGTCATACGATATCAGGCCAATAGACATTCTTGAACGTGAAGAGATGGCTGTCCTGAATGCGATACCGACTGCCGAAGGCGCGATCCAGATCGCGATGGAGGAACTGCCAATAACGCTCAATGGAAGCAATGTGCTGGTGCTTGGCTATGGCAGGCTGGGCAAAGTGTTGGCGAAAATGCTGTCAGGGATCGGTTCTGAGGTTTATGTCGCGACAAGGAAATATTCAGACATAGCGTGGCTGAAAGCCTATGGCATCAAGCCGGTCTATATGGCCGACCTGAACAGGTACCTGGCCGGTATGGAGCTGATCATAAATACTATCCCGGGCAGGGTCCTCGATCATGGAAAACTGCAGCTGATAGGGCAGGAATGCCTCGTCATAGACCTTGCTTCAAAACCCGGCGGAGTGGATTTCGAAAAAGCTAAGCAGATCGGGATCAAGGTCATATGGGCGCTTTCGCTGCCCGGCAAGGTGGCCCCGGTAACTGCGGCAGGATACATGAAAGAGACGATTTACAATATCCTGCAGGAACTGGGGGTGTGAACATGGACCTGAAAAACGTGAGGATCGGATTTGCCTTCACCGGCTCATTCTGCACGTTTTCCGCCGTGATGGCCGAACTGGAGAAACTATCGGCTACCGGTGCGGATATAACGCCGATAATATCCTACGCAGTAGATAAGTATGACACCCGTTTTGGCAGCTCTGAACAGTGGAAGATGAGGATGGAGGGCGTTACGGGCAAGAGGGTCATCAGGACCATCACCGAGGCAGAACCGATAGGTCCGAAAGGCCTGTTCGACATACTGGTGGTCGCTCCATGTACCGGGAACACGCTGGCGAAACTGGCCAACGGCATCACCGACACCCCGGTCACCATGGCGTGCAAAGCGCACCTTCGGAACGGAAGGCCGCTTTTGCTGGCGCCGTCAACCAACGACGGCCTCGGGATGAATGCGAGGAACATCGGGTTGCTCCAGAACTGTAAAAATATCTATTTCGTACCGTACAGGCAGGATGATCCACAGAAGAAACTCAATTCACTGGTAGCAAGGTTTGACCTGATCATACCGGCGATACAGGCGGCACTTGAAGGAAAGCAGCTGGAACCTGTGCTGGTCTGACAGCCAGGCTATAGAAAGGTACGCCAAAGTACCTTTATTTTTTTTGCCCGGGTGGTATAATCTAATTGACACAACAGGCAAATCAAATGATGAGGAGATACATATGACGGACAGGATACGGTTTTTGACACGCACTGCTTTATTGCTTGCTGTCGTTATAGCATTCCAGGTGTTCGGGAAAATGATCCCGTACAACAACTTCATCGTAGGACCGGTAGTGAATGCCGCACTGCTTGTTGCAACAGCATCTGCCGGTTTATGGAGCGGTATCGCCATATCGGTCATTGCTCCGCTCGTGTCGGCCTTTACCAATAAAGCACCGATAGCCCCGCTGGTACTTGGCTTTTCACCATTTATAATAATCGGTAATGCCATCATAGTGCTGGCCTTCCGGCTGTTCAGGAAAAAGGACAGGACGCCTGGCAGTCTCCGAGGGAGCATAATCGGTGTTGCGGTCGGATCGGTGTTGAAGTTTGGTTTCCTGTACGGAGCCATAACTGCTTTCACCAGCCTGGTCAGCGGGATACAGCCTCAGCAGGCTGCCGCGCTGATCAGCCTGTTCAGCTGGCCGCAGCTGTTCACAGCGATAGCTGGCGGCGCCATCGCGACCGCAGTCCTGAAGCTGGCGGGAAAATCCCTCGAATACAGGGGATAAGCGTCAATGCACATATAAGGTCCATCACGGATCAGGCGGAGGGACCCCCGCTGCCATAAATGTCCGAATGCCGCTTGCGGCCTGCGCAACAGGATGAGTTAACAGCCCCCTGCGTATGTCATAGTATATTACTGGACCAAAATGCCGGGGGCTTTTTTATGATATACCTCGACAATGCTGCAACTTCATTTCCCAAACCGGACTGCGTCTGCCTCGAAATGTACAGGTGCATGCGGGAATACTGCGCGAACCCGGGAAGAGGCGGACACGCCCTTTCACTGAAAGCTGGGATGGCCGTGAACCGTGCGCGGGAAACGGTGTGCAGGCTGTTCAATATCAGGGACCCGATGCGGCTGGCTTTCACGAAGAACGCTACGGAAGCCATCAATATTGCCATAAAGGGCCTTGTTTTCCCCGGCTGCCACGTCATAACCACTGCAATGGAGCATAATGCGGTCATGCGGCCATTAAGGACGCTTGAGCGCGATATGGGCATCGGGATTTCCATTATAAAAGGAAATGAGTTCGGAGAAATCGATCCGTTTGACGTACGCAGGTCGATAAAAAAGAACACGGCACTGGTCATCTGTACATTATCCTCCAATGTGAACGGGATCATAATGCCGGTCGCCGAAATCGGGCGGACAGCACGTGAATACGGTATACCGTTCCTTGTGGATGCTTCGCAGGGAGCAGGATCGCTCCCTGTCGATGTCGAAGCCTGGAACGCCGACATGCTTGCATTCCCCGGGCACAAAGGCCTGATGGGACCGCAGGGTACAGGCGGCCTTTACGTGCGAGAGGGCATCAGGCTCAGGACCCTGATGGAAGGAGGCACCGGGAGCAACTCAGAATACGCTTTCCAACCGGAAATCATGCCCGACATGCTTGAAAGCGGCACACTGAATACACCCGGTATCGTCGGACTCGGTGCCGGTGCGGAATACGTGATAAAAATCGGGACCGGGACCATACACGAATATAAAAGCAGGCTGACCGGACTGCTTGCAGAAGGCCTGTCGCAGGTACCCGGAGTCAGGCTGTACAGCCATGCGGACGGGAGCAGGAACTCGGGGATAGTCGCGATGAACCTTGCAGACATGGATCCGGCAAAGCTGAGTTTTATACTTGACAAGGACTTCGGGATATGCACGAGGGCGGGCCTCCAATGTTCTCCTGCAGCCCACGCTTCGCTTGGGACTGCCGGACTGGGGTCGGTGAGATTCAGCGTCGGCTGTTTCAATACTGAAAACGATGTGATACTTGCCGTGGAAGCTGTCGAAAGGATAGCGCGCAGTACCGCGACATGATGCCATGAGACATCCTGGCCTCGATTTCGTATCTATTATAGGAAGCAGGTTCCATGCCCGGAATAAGCAGGCCTGCGGAACTATAAAATGTAATGAGAGGTGATTGGTATGAGGAATATCATCAGGCTGGCGATAGCGATAGGCATAATAGCTGTTGTGGTATATGCAGCGCTGGCACTGCTCGGTTTCGCGATCAGGGTCGTACTTCCGATAGCCATACTTGCATTTATTGCGTACATGATCTATGTACTGGTCACGGGAAGAAGACCGAATTTTTGACACCTAACGGGACGTTGAAACAAATACATGCTTTACAATACACTCACGGTGTGCTATAATGCTTATGCGTTGCCGGGGTGTAGCTCAGTTTGGTTAGAGTGCTTGCTTGGGGTGCAAGAGGTCG
>DGEQ01000098.1:0-2761 GCA_002386045.1 Hungateiclostridiaceae bacterium UBA3922
GTAGATACGGTGCGTTCCACCGGGGGCAACAACAAGGACAGGTACCTGATGGTGCCCGGCTACGCTGCCGCCTTTGCCGGAGCCACACATCCGGATTTCAGGCTGCCTTCCGATACGGCGGACAACAGGATAATCCTGTCCGTCCATGCATACACTCCATACAATTTTGCCCTGCAGGAAGGCGGCGTGCGCACTTTCGAAATAAACAGGAGTTCAAGCACCAATGAGATAGATTACTTCATGGACCAGTTATACGACAATTTCATATCCAGGGGCATCCCGGTAGTGATAGGCGAGTTCGGGGCACGGAACAAGAATGACAACCTGCAGGACAGGGTCAACTTCACCGCATATTATGTCGCATCCGCTACCGCGAGAGGCATGACATGTATAGTCTGGGACAACCACGCTTTCATCGGCGGCGGTGAACTGTTCGGCCTGCTCGACAGGAGATATTACAGGTGGAGGTATCCGGAAATCGTCGAGGCGATGATCAGATATGCCCAGTAGCCGATCATCTGCGCTGATTTACTGATATCCGGATGATCCGATCCACTGTACCGGCGCCTGTTCCCGAAACAGGCGCCGGTGTTCATGTGGATACAGTGGATCGGATCGTGTTGTGATCGTGCCGGTCAGAATACCGGCGTTCGCACGGCGACGCGGTCTTAAGCGGCAGGCCCGTGCGGACCGGAACATTACCGGCGCTGATTCGGAGCACAATAAATGGGGTATATCGTGAAATATCAACAACAGTATCGCAAAGGAAGTGTAACGGGGAAATGTGGATCGTTTTTGCTTTTGGTTCAGCGGTTTTTGCGGGGCTGACAGCCATCCTGTCGAAGATCGGGATCCGGAATACCGACTCGAACGTGGCCACGGCACTCAGAACGATCGTGGTCCTCATTTTTTCCTGGCTGATGGTTTTCATCGTCGGCTCTCACACCATGATACCCGACATCAGCGGCTACACGCTTTTGTTCCTTGTTCTGTCGGGCCTTGCCACGGGCGCGTCATGGCTGTGCTACTTCAGGGCGCTCCAGTTAGGCGACGTCAACAAGGTCACGCCCATCGACAAGTCAAGCACGGTACTGACGATGATACTTGCTTTTATATTCCTCGGCGAAGACATAACTCTGATCAAGGCGGTTGCCATCGTTCTGATAGGCGCCGGCACATACCTCATGATACAGAAGAAGGAACCGGAGGGCCAGGATACACGCCGGGACAAGGGCAACTGGCTCTGGCTGATCTATGCCGCCGGCGCTGCGGTATTCGCCAGCCTGACCTCCATACTCGGCAAGATCGGGATACAGGGTATCGAATCGAACCTCGGCACGGCGATCAGGACGATAGTAGTCCTGATTATGGCATGGATCATCGTTTTCGTGACAAAAAAACAGCACACCATCAGGGATATCGATGCCAGGAGCATGCTGTTCCTCGTGCTGTCCGGCTTTGCCACGGGCGGTTCGTGGCTGTGCTATTACAGGGCGCTCCAGGATGGTCCTGCCAGTGTCGTGGTACCGATCGACAAGATGAGCATAGTCCTTACTATCGCTTTTTCCTCGCTGTTCCTGAAGGAAAAGCTGAATGCCAGGTCGCTGGCCGGCCTTGTCATGATATCGGCAGGCACGCTTTCGCTGCTGATATGACCTTCCGGTGCATACCTTCATAATGCCGCACTTTCCCGGCATCGGCTCCCTGCTTCCGCCGCGCCATGCCCGCCGGCTCCATCCGGAAAACCTGCTGTTGGTTTTGCCCTGTGGTCAGGCGTCCCTTCATCCGGCAGCTTCGGCGTCGGCTTTTGTCTGATGTACCGTACCATGCGGGTGTTCCGGCGGCGCATATATCGAATACAGCTTCAGAGGCCTGTTTCCCGTGTTGACCAGGTTGTGCCATTTGCCGGCAGGCACGACGATGATGTAATCGTCGACGACATAGCGCCGGAAATCCAGTCTGTCCCTGCTGTCTCCCATCATAACGAACCCCTGGCCATCCTCGATGCGGATGAACTGGTCCACGTCAGGATGCATCTCCAGCCCGATGTCTTCGCCCGGTCTAAGGCTCATCAGCGTGACCTGCAGGTGCTTCCCTGTCCATAAAGCGGTCCGGAACGTTAGGTTCTGTGCGGCGGCATCCTCTATATCGATGACGAGCGGTTCCGGGCCGTAGTCCTTTATGACCGGACGGGAGCCGCCATACCCGGTCCCCTGCATATGGTACATCTCCTTGGCGGTACAGGGGCATAGGTTCTGATACATGTTTTGATACTGATTCGGGTCCAGGTATGGATCGGTGTACTGATGCATGCCATATCCCGCATATGGATTGCCCGGAATATTTGCCTGTATTCCATAAAAGTTTCCGGGAACGTTTGCCTGTATATTATTGAACTTGGGCGGCAGGTAAGCGTTATTCAGACCGTACGGGTTGTACATACCAGGCATAAAATCAGTCCTTTTCATAATTTACGTCCTTTCCTACCAATAATATGGATCACGTTTTATTTTATGCTTTATGTCAATGAGCCGTGCAGGCTGATGGATTGTTCGATTCTGCCGGAGAATTATTTCCCCGGGAAATAAGAGTTGGGTGTTCAAAAATTTAAGTTTTGGGTTTTAGCTTTGTTATCCTGTCGGAAATTACATAACATAATGTGGTAAATGCTATATTATGTAAACTAATGCATGGAGAAAATTCAATAGAAAGACCATCCTGGCTTGCAATAATCCAAATTTTGAACACCCTACTTAAGAAT
>DGEQ01000098.1:2971-5071 GCA_002386045.1 Hungateiclostridiaceae bacterium UBA3922
TCATTTTGAACACCCTACTTGAAAATGCAACCCGGACATCAAATATTATGTGATCACTGCCTGTTTTTCTTCCATACCGACCAGTTCAAAACAGGTTCATGCCCGATCGCGCTGATCCTCATTCGATTATTGCAGGGAATACACCAATAATAGAGTGCACAAATATCACTATCCGCTCAATCAGCAGCGGTCCGCCGGCCGATCGTGATAAGCCTCTTGCTGCAATAAAAAAGAAAGCATGCCGGTTTACAGAACGGCATGCTTTCTGCTGAACGCTGATTTATCTTCGTGCTGTTTTCGGTATCAGCGGCCGGAAACGGCATCGATGGCCATAAACGGCACCTGTGGCCGGAAACGGCTCACACCATTATCTTGCACCGTGATCTCGCGCCGTTATCTCAGATTGTACGCGATCTCGTTCCACCTGAGTTCGTTCCTGAAGTTCAGGATGTTGGTGTTTTCGTTTATGAGCACATATTCTATGCCGGCCATTTCAGCCCAGTCTATGAACTGCTCCGCGGTCGCCGCAAACGTGAATACGGTATGGTGGGCGCCGCCTGCGAGGATCCATGCCTCGGCCCCGACCTTGAGCGACGGCAGCGGTTTCCACAGCAGCCTGGCGACCGGGAGTTTCGGCATGTCTTTTTCCACCTTTACGGCTTCAACTTCGCTGATGATCAGCCTGAAGCGGTTGCCCATGTCGACGAGCGAAGCGGCGACCGCCCTGCCTGTGGCACCGTCGAATACGAGACGCGCCGGATCCGCCTTTCCGCCGATCGACAGCTGGTGCACTTCGATCCTTGGCTTTGTGCCGGCTACCGTCGGACAGACTTCGAGCATATGGGCGCCGAGGATCATTTCATTGCCCGGAGCCAGGTGGTACGTATAATCTTCCATGAATGTCGTGCCGCCGGGGAGCCCCTCGGTCATTATCTTCGTCATGCGGACCATCGCGGCCGTCTTCCAGTCGCCTTCAGCGCCAAAGCCGTACCCGTCGGCCATGAGCCTCTGCACGGCGAGACCCGGAAGCTGCTTCATGCCATGGAGGTCTTCGAAGGTGGTCGTGAATGCCCCGAAACCGCCTTCCATCAGGAAGGACCTCAGGCCTATCTCGATACGGGCCTGTTCCTTTATCGCTTCCATAGCTTCTTTGGAAGAACGGACTTCAGCCGGTATCTCGTAGAGTTCCCCGTACTCCCGTACGAGCCTGTCGGCTTCGCTGTCCGATACGTTGGCGATACGGGCGACGAGGTCCCCGATACCGTACCCGTTGATGGACCATCCGAACTTTATCTGGGCTTCCACCTTGTCACCTTCGGTAACTGCCACTTCGCGCATGTTGTCACCGAACCTGGCGACTTTCAGGCTGGTCCCGAGCGAATAAGCCACTGCGGAACGCATCCAGCGGCCTATGCGGCTGCATGTATCAGGGTCCTCCCAGTGGCCGACGACGACCTTGCGCGGAATGCGCATGCGGGCTCCAATAAACCCGAATTCGCGGTCGCCATGGGCTGACTGGTTCAGGTTCATGAAGTCCATGTCGATGGTGTCCCACGGGATATCGCGGTTGAACTGGGTGTGCAGGTGCAGCATCGGCTTGCGGAGTTCGGAAAGGCCTGCTATCCACATTTTTGCGGGAGAGAAGGTGTGCATCCACGTGATGATACCGGCGCAGCTGTCGTCCGAGTTGGCCTCGAGGCACAGTTTCCTTATGGCCTCGGGCGTCGTGAGCACGGGCTTGAATACCACCCTGTACGGTACAGCCGGATTTTTGTCAAGGCCTTCGGCGATCTTCCTGGAATCGGCGTCGACCATTTCAAGCGTTTCGGGCCCATACAGGTGCTGGCTGCCCGTTACGAACCAGAAGGTATAATTTTTTTGATCCTGCATATTCCACTCCTCCTTACATGGATAACGATAACATGTACGAACAAGTCCATATATCTATTCTACTACTTAAATATTTCAAAAGCAATGGAGGCATTGCATTTCGATCCGCTTTACATAAGGCGTTCGGGCTGATTTGCGCCATGTTTGCGTTGATAATCGCATGCGGATGAGATATAATTTATTGTACCAGCATGTATGTACAAGGCAGGT
>DGEQ01000098.1:5344-6473 GCA_002386045.1 Hungateiclostridiaceae bacterium UBA3922
TCGCTCAGCCGGCAGACAGTTAGAAAGGCCATATCCGTGCTTGTGAACGAAGGGCTCCTCTATACCCGCCAGGGAAAAGGGACGTTCTGCAGGGACAGGAGTGCCGGCAGGAGGGAATCGAGGAACATTGGGGTCGTTACCACGTACATTTCCGAGTATATATTTCCGAGGGTCATACAGGGCATCGACAAAGTGCTTTCGGAGAACGGATACAGCATAATCCTGAAAAATACCGGCAACAGCATCGAAAAGGAGGCGGCATGCCTTGATGACCTGCTTGGCAAGGACATCGGCGGAC
Organism: Hungateiclostridiaceae bacterium UBA3922; assembly: GCA_002386045.1. Lineage (GTDB taxonomy): Bacteria > Bacillota > Clostridia > Acetivibrionales > DTU013 > DTU013. Next base: position 5,643 of record DGEQ01000098.1, read on the forward strand.
TGATCATCGAACCGACCAAGAGCGCCGTGTTTTCAGACAATCTCAAGTATTACAGGGCCCTGGACAAGCATGGGATACCCTATGTGTTCATCCATGGGTTCTACCAGATGCTGGAGGATAAGCCGAAGGTCCTGCTCGACGACGAGACAGGCGAATACCTGGCGACGGAGCACCTTATAAAGCTCGGACACAGGAACATCGTCGGCATCTTCAAGGTCGACGATATCCAGGGCATAAACAGGCACAAGGGCTATGCAAGGGCGCTGGCCGACAACGGCATCGTGTACGATCCCGGAAAAGTGGTGTGGTTCCACACGGAGGACAGGGACAGCAAGCCGGGAGCCGCGATACGGGACCTGGTCGACAGGGGAGTCCGCTTCGATGCTGTCGCGGCCTACAACGACGAAGCCGCGGTGAAAGTCATCCTGCAGTTGAAGGAAATGGGGCTCAGGGTGCCCGAGGACATATCCGTGGTCGGGTTCGACGATTCGTACCTGGCTCTCAACGGCCCGGTGAAGCTGACGACGGTGACGCACCCGAAGGAAAAGCTGGGCGAGGCTGCGGCGGAACTCCTCCTGGGACTTATGAACGGCGATGTGCCGCCCGGCGGGACTGCCATGGACAAGGTGGTCATGCCTGAACTGGTTGTCAGGGATTCGAGCATGCCGCGGGACCCTGATCGGGGGGCAGGCTGAGATAACTGAGACAGTTGAGATAGTTAAGACAGTTAAGACAGTTAAGACAGCTGAGATAGCTGAGACGGCCGGGACAGTCAGGCTGCCGGGACGGATGGGCGAGTGAGTTATGAGGTTTTTCGACTTCATGCCATAT
>DGEQ01000095.1:0-3665 GCA_002386045.1 Hungateiclostridiaceae bacterium UBA3922
TTCCCTGTTATTTCCCGCTAAAAAACGAGCCGGCCCGGGAAAATCACGGTCCGGCATATATTGCAGTTGTATTGCAGTTACTATGTTCGATCACGAATGTTGTTCATCAACTGTATCTTGATACCATTTCCAACTCCCAAGCGAGTGAACGGCTTATGACTTCCAAAAGCAGAACTGTCCCCCACATCTCACTCAAGCATCTCAAGGCCGTCTATAGTCTCACCGTTTTGTCCCGAGGTTTCCCTGGTGTCGTCAATGGAATCGTCAACATAATCGCCGGCATTATTCCCATCCAGCATCAAACCGCTATCTTCCGCTATTCCGGTAGTCGTTTCGGCTTTGTCTTTGCTGATCAGTTGCGGGCTCCTGGGGAACAGAGCATCAAATTTGAAATGACCCATGAATTCTTTCTGTTCCTTCCCATCTATCAGGAATTTCACCTTCTCAATCTCCTCGAGCTCAGTAAGGGAGTTTACAATTGAATATATGGTCATTTTCTCCGCATCTTTCCCGCCCGGATGTTTTGTCTTAAACTCTTCCGAGAAGTCAACAGTAGCAACCTTATTCTTTATACTTACCGGCGAGCGCAGCTTTGCCTCGGCGGGGACAGTTCTTCTGAACAGTCTTTCATCCGAAGGCCCCTTTATCAATTCATTCACGATGGCCGTTGCCATATTGCTGACGCTGTCATCAAGGTCGGCCGAATCAACATACCTTATTTCCAGGTTCAGCTTGGTATTGTCTTCATTGGCAAAATAAAGCCGCAGCGGTGTCTTGTCAGTCAACTTGCTGGCTTCGGCCTCTCCGATGATGATGCTGCTCACGGGTCTGAGTTCATCCTCGGGCTCCTTCTGCAGTCCAAGTTTCTGCAGAACACTGCACCCTGAAAGCACTGTTATAAATACAGCCACCATGATAATCGGGATAAATCTCTTCATTATTCAGCCACCTCACGACCAATACGGCGGTATCTGAACAATATGCGCACTACCGCCACGTAATTCCATCTAAGGTAATACTATGCCGTGGCAGCAGCCGGTATTCGCTGTTGATCAAATTTTTGTCCGGGAAATAACTGAACGCTGCGGAGTTCGCGCAACAAAACCCGATGAGCACTGTCACGAAACCAGGCGATTGGACTGATTGGCCTCACGCCAGCATCTAACGTCAACTTCTAACCTGGAAAATGATAAAAACAGATTGATAAACTGTTGCGACTTTCCCGGTAGCTGTGCAGAAATCCCGCCTGTCCGGTCGCTGTGGATTATCCCTCTTAAGAACCGTCCCCCTGAGCACATCTTATTTGCGGCAGCCCGGCCCAGGCCATTGACAGCAATCTGCCGTCAATCCTCTGCAGAATCAATCTTCCAAATCGACAGGCTTTCCACAATCAGTGGTTTCAGCAACAGCCGCCCGTTTTTCGCCATTCCCGGCACCAGCATTCTCAGCATCACCACTCCTGGCTTCAGTACGGCCCGCTGCCCCTGAAAAGCTCATGCCTCCGGCACTTTCTGACTCGCCGGTCCCCTCTGCCGGGTCTGCACCCATAAGTTCACTCGCCAATTTATCCTGAATTATGGTGTTGTAGACCAAATAACCTCCGTTAAGGTTTTTCACTGATGCAAAACCTCTCCCCATAAGCATCCTGGCGGCAATATACCCGCGCAGTCCAACCTGGCAAAACACATAGATGCTTTTATCGGCAGGCAATTCTCCTATCCTTTCTCTCAACTCGTCAAGCGGGATATTAACCGCGCCATTAATTGTGCCGAGACTGAACTCCGCTTTCGTCCTGACATCCAGCAGGAGGGCCCTTGTTCTGTCCAGGTCCCCTATTTCATCCCAGTGATAAATCGAAACGTCTCCTTTGAGCAAGTTCGACGCGACAAATCCCGCGATATTGACAGGGTCCTTCGCCGATGAAAAAGGAGGAGCGTAAGACAATTCCAGTTCCTGAAGATCAAACACTGTCATGCCGGCGCGTATAGCTGTGGCAATAACGTCGATCCTCTTGTCAACGCCGTCATAACCGACTATTTGAGCGCCGAGGATCGTTCCATCAGTTTTTTCAAAAAGAAGCTTGATGGTCATGGGTGTAGAACCAGGATAATAACCTGCATGAGACAGAGAATACGTAAAAGACTTCTCATAATCCGCTCCCATTTCTTTCAGCCGCTTTTCGTTCAATCCCGTCTGCGCAACTGTCATGTCGAACAGTTTTACGATGGATGTCCCTTGCGTACCATTGTACTTCACATTTCTTCCGCAAATGTTGTCGGCAGCTATCCTGCCTTGTTTGTTCGCCGGTCCGGCCAGCGGTACCAGGACAGTCCGGACTGGTTCCGTACCAGGTTCTGTTCCGGGTTCTTTCCCAGGTTCTGCTCGCATTGTCGCTGCATTGTCTGATGCCTCATCCACTGCCGCTGCTTTTTCCCCGGACGCTGCTCTGCCCCCGGTTGCCACATTCTTGAGAACTGTCCCCATAAAATCCTGCACTTCCACGGCATCTCCGACAGCGTAAATGTCAGGATCAGAGGTCTGCATGAATTCATCGACCGCAATGCCGCCCGATTTCCCCAGTTTCAGGCCGGCTGCAGCCGCCAGTTTCACATTCGGCCTGACACCCACCGCCAAAATGACCATGTCAGCCGGCAGCAGCCGTCCATCAGACAGCTTGACGCCGATTCTTTCACCGTCAGGGACAAACTCGCTCACGCCATTCTTCAGATATAGCGAGATCCCCTTTGATCTGAGGTACTGATGCACAAATGCAGCCATGTCCGGGTCCAGGGGACCCATCACATGATCCGATAACTCAACGATTGTAACCCTAATGCCTCTTTCGTGAAGGTTTTCAGCCATTTCGAGGCCTATAAAGCCTGCTCCGACTATAACTGCATTCTCAGGCCTGCTATTATCTATAAAGTCCTTGATCCTGTACGTATCAGGTATATCGCGCAACGTGAAAACCCTCTGTGAATCGACCCCTCCAAGCCTCGGCTTCACGGGTTCTGCGCCCGGCGAAAGGATCAGGCGGTCATAGCTTTCCGTGTAGATTCTGTTATTCGATCTGTCAAGCACCTCAACAGTTTTACTCTTCCGGTCTATACTGATAACTTCACTGTTCACCCTGATATCTATGTTGAAGCGTTTCCTCATGTTTTCAGGGGTTTGGACAATCAGCCTCTCTTTTTTCTTTATTACTTCACCTATATAATAAGGCAGCCCGCAATTTGCATATGAAATATATTCGCCCTTCTCAAAAACGATAATCTCAGCAGTTTCATCCAGTCTTCTCAGCCTTGCGGCCGCACTTGCTCCTCCGGCAACGCCCCCGACAATAAGAACCTTCAATGGCATATATATACCTCCTTGTGATGGCTGCAATAATCTGGTTGATCAAAATTATTTTTCATTCCGGCTATCCCGGAATCACAACCGCATCGATTCACTGCGTCTACTCAGATAGATACCACCATTTCCAGGCTCGACAAGCCCATTTTGCAAAATTCATATTCAGAGCTGAAACTTTCTCAGAATTGTGCACATTTCTTAATCTGGTATTGCCCTGTTCCGGTATGAATTGAATTCTGCCCTGTCCGATCGATCTTACTGCAAAAATACAGAACCGTCCCTGGCTTGTCCCTGGCTTCAGAACTGTCCCC
>DGEQ01000095.1:3912-9150 GCA_002386045.1 Hungateiclostridiaceae bacterium UBA3922
TGTCCCCCTAAATGTCCAACTAAATAAATAACTACATCGCTTTCGTGTATCGGTCGGCGAATGCGCTGGCACAGTAGCTCTCCGGCTTGATTTTCGGCACGAAATTCAAGCCCCTTACCATGCCGACCATTTCATTGATCAGGGTTTTGGTCTGCCCTTTGGTCCCAATATCTATATGGAACTCGAATGTGATCCCCTCGGAATGGCGGTTCGGCCCTAGCGCCTCATGTATCTTTCTCATCTTGCCCTCGTCGAACAGGTAGGCAAGCTGCAGGCTGGCACATGTTTCAAGGTATATTTTTTCGCGCAGGTTTGTCACAGGACGCTGTATTTCGCACTTGTGCAGATAACCGATGGCTCCCTTGCCGACACGATGGACGAGGATACACGATACAAAGACGGTTTTCGATCCGACCTGTGAATCGGTTCCGACCGAGATGCGGTATGAACTGTCCGTATCCGCCTCGATAAACCTGATTATGTCGTTGAAAACTTCTTCAAACGTCAGTTTGTCTTTCTTCAGCCCCTTGAACAGAGTCCCCTCGTTAATCTCAAGTTGGTTGACAAGCAGCATCGCGCACGTCCTCCTGTTTTGCAAAGTAAACCTGTATTGTAACCTGCCTCCATCCCATATAACGATAAAAGCCCTGTGAAGGGCGTACTGTCACAGGGCTTTCAATATCCGGCAAAATCCAAAGACGGCATGGATGCGTCTCCAGCCTCTATGATCGATCCAAGTATACCTGCTGTGAGTACATTGATCTACCTGCCGTCTCATCGGTCAATCTCCTTTAATAATAAGTTTATATTAACACATGTTATAAGCAAAATCAATTCCGCATTTTGCCGGCTCAAAGCCTCCCAATGCCAATTGAAACGGACGTTACAGGCTTTTTATATAATCGATTATCGCTTTGCCGGCAACTGCGCCTTGCCCGACCGCCACCGAAATCTGTCTGAATTTGCTGGAGCAGTCTCCCGCTGCAAACACTCCTTCGAGGTTCGTTCTCTGGTTGTTGTCTGTCACTACCGTATTCCCAACCGTCAATATGCCAAGTTTCCGGGCAAAATCAACGCTTGATGCGCTCTCATATGCAACAAACAGCCCGTCGATATTCTCGCTCGAGCCATCTGCAAAGTGTAGCTGCTCAAGGAATTCATCGCCTTCGAGCTTCAGTATTTTCCGGGTATCCACACGGAACCTGCCAAGCTCATCAATATATTTGCCAGAAACATCCAATTGCTTCCCGTTGGTATAAATCGTGACGTCCTGCGTGAAAGTCAACAGTTCAAGTGCCTCATGGACTGCAAAATCCTTGTGGCCAAGCACGCCGACCTTCCGGCTGTTGTAAAAAAACCCGTCACAGGTGGTGCAATAACTGACCCCCATGCCCTCGAACTTAACCAGGTTTTCGATCCTGATGACTCTATGGGGAACCCCTGTGGCCAGCAACACAGCTTTACATGAATACGAGGCGGTGCCGGTAACGACTTTGAAAAATCCATCCTTTTCAACCGACAGCACTTCATCCTCCAGCACCTCCGCGCCAAGCCGCCTTACCTGCATCTCCCCGTTGCGCAGCAGTTCCTTCCCGGATATTGTCTGCGCGAAGCCGAAATAGTTGTCGATCTTGTCAGCTTTCAGCAGGTTGCTGTCATTTTTCCCGATTATCAGGGTCCTGAGGTTCGATCTCACCGTATACAAAGCGGCCGAGATCCCAGCCGGTCCTTTGCCAATGATGATTACATCGTACATGGTCGCTTCCTTTCCAATCTCCTATTCCTTTTATTTGCCGGATGCACACGTTTTTGTTGGATACGCACGTTTCTTATCTGCCTTTCCGCAGGATATTTCGTTAAAAAGTTCGCACAATATTTGCCTGGAGGCATTCATCCGGATGTATCCATCTAAGGGTGTACATTTAATAATGTTCATCTGAAGGTATCCATCCAAACATGCCCATCCGAAGATTCTGCCCAAATGCATGCATCCGGAGGCGTTTCCAAGTATATATCCCAGCGGTATTTACGCAATATAAATATATTATAACACATCATTCCGCAGAAGCTTTCGTTTATGCCTGGTTTTGCCGCGTCGCGAGTAATCCCGGCCTGGCCGGCGATTTGCCCGCCTACTGGTCAGGCATCATCCCATCAAAAAACCGGCATCCGCTTCCGGCAAAAAAAGGGGGGACATTTCTACTCGATCCAAACAGGAGGGACACTTCTGCTTTGCCGACAGATTTCTGCCTGCCTGGGGCAACACCTTTCTTTTCTGCTCCCCGGCCCTATTGCAGAAACATCATTGTTCAACAGTAACTTGTCTGTCAATGGCAAGCTGTTTTTTAGCACGAGGCTCAACCGAGGCAGCATTACTCTTAACAGCAACAATAACATCGGCCCAACTGTAACAACCTTATTTCACCGTTCATATTATGTCAATGTAGGATCGTATGCTTACAGGAGGAGGGTCATATGTCAAACAGCGAATACACCTGCAGACGCCACGACTGTACCTTGCTTTTTTTCATCCTGGTATTTCTTCTGTTGTTCTATGATAACAGCGCAATCGGCATACTGAAGCGCGGGGAATATGGTGTCAACACTTGCAGCAGGAACGATTCACTGCTGTTCTTCATACTTGTGTTCCTGAAGCTTTTCTATTGCTGAGATAACCAGGCACAGGGACTGCCGTATCGATTTGCAGGACATCAATGCAGGGGACAGTTCTTCTGATACGGGGACAGTTCTGCTTCTGCTCTATTATCAGGGGCATCCTCTGCCCCTTTAATGCATCCTGTCTATGGCGATGGACCCATCTCACCCGCCTGTTTCCTGCATGCCATCCTGAAATCAAAACTGTAACACATCTGCGGCAACATTCATAAAATATACTGTTACCTGAAACGCCCGGAGGCTGATCCATGGCTGTTTTTGATACTCATCCCGGAAATCTCAGAACAATGTTTAACGAAGGACTTGATGAAGTCTTAATTTTTGCGATCATCTTCATCTTTGTGCTACTCTCCGGAAACGGACCCGGTTGTGACGGCAATATGGGTTTCGTGCCGCTGATCATCATAGCTGTTTTCCTGCTGTTATTCGCAGGTGTATGCAGAACAGACGAAGCTGCTGCATAGTCGGCACCGCACCGGCATATCAATGCATAAGGGAAAATGACTGAAAAAAGATCGGTCTGTAAAAGACCGGTCCTGTAATATAACCTGGATCGGATCATCACCCCGGACCGGTAAAATAACTTTTATCATTGGAGGTTAATGGTTATGGCAAACAGTTTCAGCAAAAAAATGGCCGAACTGCTCGAAAAAATGGACGACAAGGTGCTTGCGGCAAAGATCAACGCAGCCGTTGACATGCTGAAAAACGAGAACTATGATGAGCTGGCAAAAAAGCTCAGGAAAGTGGACAAAAACGAGATAATGGAAAAGCTCAACGAGATAGATGACGAAAAACTGAAGGAACTCAAGCTGGACAAATCCGATCTGAGGCAGAAGCTTAACAGCATCGACCTTGACGCTGTCCAGAAAATGCTGGGCGAAAACGGCCCTGAAATAATCGGCAAAATTAAAGACATTATCAAATAGTCAATGAAATATATTATTAGTGCCTGGATTTGGAGGAAGTTGCCATGAACGATGAACTCAGCACAAAGGTTCAGCAAATAGCGCAATTGCTCGGGCACGACAGCGTGCCTGACAATGTTAAGGAGCTGATCTCCCTGCTCGCCAGTAGTGGGGACACTTCTTCAAAAGTTGACGACGACGCCGCTCCCACGGGATCTGAAGCCCCAAGGCAGAACAGCACCAGGCTTTCTCCGGATAATAACCCGGCACCGGCAGTAAACTCCCAACAGACAAACTACCAGGCGACAGCCACACAAGCAGACTCCGGGACTTCTCCGCCGATAAACCAGGATGTGATCAATTCGGCAAGAAGCGCTCTTGACAGGCTGAAAACCGTAAATGATCCCCGGATAAACCTACTGAACGCGATAAAGCCATTTATGAACAACAGAAGGCAGAAAAAAATCAGTAATTGCATACAACTGCTGCAGATAGCAAGCCTCAGCAGACTGCTGAATGAACAGGAAAAACAGACGAGGTGAACCAGATGCCTTATAAAAGGCCAATCAGAAGTTCCAAGAAATACATGCCTCAATCCGGGAATCCAGGTCCATCGTATTCATTCAGCAATGTTGGGTCATATTCCCATGATGACTCGGATTTTTTCGGCATACCGCTTCCGAATGAAAGGGAAATCCAAAATATCGAATCAGCAAAAAGCACAAGGAATTTCCCGCTGGCCAGGGTCGTCAATTTCATACGCAGGCATATAACGATCGAAGAAATAATCCTGGTCGGTCTTATCGTTTTGCTGCTCGAAGAGTCGCTCGAGGACGATCTCCTGCTGATAATACTGATCTACATACTGCTTTTCTGAATAAATTCCCGCCTGATACAGAAAATAAAAAAAGCTAAGAAAATGTTGTGCAATACCGGCGAAAAGAGGGATGGCGTTGCGTAAGAAAACAGCATTGCTTGTTTTTGCCACGATTCTGACAGTTTTTGCGTTATGCAACCAGACCTATGTCACCAGGCTGCTTGACAAAAGCATCTCAGTACTTTCAGGGTTCGGCTCGACAGGGCAGGAAGTCCGGAACATCCAGCAGAGGCTCAAAGAATGGGGATATTATCACGGCGAAGTCGACGGAATATACGGATACCTGACTTACAGCGCGGTAAGGGACTTCCAGGCAAAGCATGGCCTGACGGTCGACGGAATAGCCGGTCCGGAAACTCTGGCTGCAATCGGCCTGCCGACAGGTCAGGCGTCAGGAAGTGATGCAACCGGAGATTCAAGGGACCTCAACCTGCTGGCTAGGCTGATCCACGGAGAAGCCCGCGGCGAACCATACATCGGGCAGGTCGCAGTCGGCGCGGTCGTGCTCAACAGGGTCAGGGACCCAAGATTCCCTAATACTATTGCAGGCGTTATATATCAGCCCGGGGCGTTTGATGTAGTCGACGACGGCCAGATCAACCTCCCGCCAAATGAAACTGCCATCAAAGCGGCAAGAGATGCCCTAAACGGCTGGGATCCGACATACGGCTGCGTATATTACTACAACCCGGCAACAGCCACCAGTTCGTGGATTTGGTCAAGACAGGTCGTCCTGAAGATCGGCAAACACAACTTTGCAATTTAGGGGACAGTTCT
>DGEQ01000095.1:9400-15656 GCA_002386045.1 Hungateiclostridiaceae bacterium UBA3922
GGGGACAGTTCTTCATAAGTGTGGGGGATATTACGTCCTGAGACGTCTCATATTAGGAACGCTTTATGTTGGGGGCGCTTCTTCAGAGTTGCTGGTTCAGCCAGCCAGCTTGATATGTTTGCTTAACTGACCGGTAAGTTAGACGTTGCCAATAACAATCTACTCAACTGCCGATAACAGGCAACGCATTATAGTGACGGAAATTTGAGAACTGTTCCCAACTGAAGAACTGTCCCCAACTAAAGAAATGTCCCCGACAATTTGAGAACTGTCCCCTAATTATCCGCTAATTGAAATTGTTCTTGAAAAATTTCACCAGGTACAGTGCCAGGGTGGTGAAAAAGGCGGTCAGGAAGATCCAGCCAACCGCATACTTGATTGCCTGGTTGCCTATCATGAAAATGATAAAGAATCCGACGACTAATATTACGTCGAATATCAAAAGGCCAAGCGTGATGTTCCAGAAACGGTTGTCAGCCACTTGCTTGCCAAGCCTGAAGGGCCGTTTGGCGGTTACAAGCGAAGCAATGTACCACATATAAGTGTATACCGAAAAAAACAAAAGACTTGCAAAAACCACTCCGACCGTCACTACATCGACAAAAACGGCCGCTACCATCAGTTCAGGGCTGGTCGTAAGCGCGACCCTTGTCATGACGATGCCGGGGACAGTCGAAACCAACAGGATCACCAGCAAAAGAAACGCCAGCAGAACGACCCTGAGCGTCATATGAAAGAATCTCAAGAAATATTTCCTGATTCCCTCACGATACAGCCCCTTCTTTCCTGGCCCTTCATCCAGGCCGTCGATTGCCGTCAGCAAATAACCGGGCAACAGCAGACCGATGCATACTGAAAACAATAATGCTATCACGGCTACCGCTCCCAATACCAGCGGGAGATTGTTCAAATCGATCAGCAGATGCAGTGCCGCCAGAATACTGTCAAGGATGTCGCCGCCGGTCATATTGACTATTCCGACTATCATCGTCATGATCGGCACGAACCTGTTGAAAACCTCAGCGACAAGAATGACAGCTCCCAGCGTTATTACCAGTGAAGGATGCTTTTTCACGGCATTTACTATATCTTTTGTCATGTCTCCCCGATTCCTTCTTTCCGGAGTGTATTTGTCACGTTATAATTATATGTAAACCTCTCCGTTTGCACAACCTTTCGGACCGGCGCGTCCGACTGTTCTTAAAAGCCAGGCGATCCGATTCAAGGGCACCGGGCCGATTCCCGGGCATCGGACAGGTTTCCAGGCATAGGGCTGACTCCCGGACATCAGACCAGATTCCAGATGTCGGGCTGACCCCCCGGCGCCGGGCCGGTTCACAAGTGCCTGCCAATCAGGTGACACCTTGCATGCTCAGGCTTATCCGCTTTCTTTCGACGTCTACGGACAACACCCTTACCTTAACGATGTCACCGACCGAAACCACATCCATCGGACTCCTTACATATTTGTCAGACAGTTCCGAAATGTGCACAAGTCCGTCCTGGTGCACGCCGATATCCACAAAAGCGCCAAAATCCGCGACATTCCTTACGGTCCCTGTCAGGATCATACCGGGTTTGAGGTCCTCGATAGAAAGGACATCTGTAAGGAGGATAGGCTTCGGCAGCTCGTCCCTCGGATCACGTCCGGGCTTCAGCAATTCGCTGATAATGTCCCTCAGCGTCGGGATGCCGATATTCAGTTCGGCAGCCACCTTCTCGATCCCGATCCTCTCAACTTCTTTTTCAAGGCCGTCCAGCTTCCTGTCCCTTACGTCCTCAAGCGTATAGCCGGTCAGTTCCAGCAGTTTGACGGCGGCATCATAGGATTCGGGATGAACAGACGTATTGTCGAGTATGTTCGCCCCGTCGGTAATCCTAAGGAAGCCTGCACATTGCTCAAATGTTTTCTCACCAAGCTTTTTGACATTTTTAAGTTCCGCCCTGTTCCTGAAGCGGCCGGCTTTTTCCCTGTATTCGACGATATTTTTCGCCACCGCGGTATTTATGCCTGATACATAGGACAGCAGTGAAGGAGAAGCAGTGTTCAGATCGACCCCTACACTGTTGACGCAATCCTCCACCACACCCCTGAGGGTCTCGCTGAGCCGGTTTTGGTTCATGTCATGCTGGTATTGCCCGACTCCGATGGCCTTTGGATCGATTTTGACAAGCTCGGCCAGCGGGTCCTGCAATCGTCTCGCTATCGACACCGCGCTCCTGAGCGAGACATCGAAATCGGGAAATTCTTCCGCCCCCAGCTTTGAAGCGGAATACACCGATGCGCCAGCTTCACTGACGACCATGTAGTAAACCTTCCTGTCAAGCTTTTTCAGGGCATTTGCCACAATTATCTCAGATTCCCTGGACGCCGTTCCGTTGCCGATGGAAACGATATCCACCCTGTATTTCTCAACCAGGTACAGCAGGGTTTTCTCCGCTTCTTCCACCCTTTTCTGCGGTGGCGTGGGATAAATCACGTCAGTTGCCAGTACTTTGCCCGTATCATCGACGACTGCCAGCTTGCAGCCGGTCCTGTAGGCAGGATCCAGGCCGAGTACCACCCTGCCCCTGACCGGCGGCTGCATGAGCAGGTTCCTGAGATTCTCGGCAAACACCTTTATCGCCTGCTCGCCGGCTAGTTCCGTCAGTTCATTCCTGACCTCGTTCTCCACGGAAGGCGCAATCAGCCGTTTAAACGAATCTTCGACGGCTTTCTCAACAAACTCCGCCGTGACAGACCTCTTTTTCCTGACGGTCCTGGACAACAGGTATTCGATTATAAGTTCTTCCGGCACTTCGATCTTAACCTGGAGGAAGCCTTCCCTTTCTCCCCTGTTGACTGCCAGCACCCTGTGTTTGGCTATCCTGGAAACCGGTTCCCTGAAATCGTAGTACATCCTGTATACCGAATCCTCTTCTTTAGCAGCCCGGGACAGAAGCACACCATGTTTGAAGAACATTTTCCTGACACTTTTCCTGATTTCCGCATCATCGGAAACATTCTCGGCGATTATGTCCATGGCACCGGCGAGAGCCTCGTCCGCGCTGTTGACGCCTTTTTCAGAATCAACGAAGCGCTGCGCCGTTTCATATATGTTCCCGGCATACATGTCCTGCCTGAAAATAATCTCGGCCAGCGGCTCAAGTCCCTTTTCGCGTGCGATGGACGCACGTGTCCTTCTTTTGGGCCTGAACGGCCTGTATATATCCTCCACTTCCTGCATGGTCACGCAGGCGTCAAGGGCGGCCGAAATTTCATCCGTCAGCCTGCCCTGCTCCTCGATGAGCCTTCTGACTTCCTCTTTCCTGCTCTCCAGGTTCCTCAGGTACACCAGCCTGTCATACAGTTCGCGAAGGACCTGGGCGTTCAGTTCTCCTGTCTGTTCCTTCCGGTACCGCGCAATGAACGGAATGGTACAGCCCTCATCTATCAGCCTGATGGTGTTCCGTACCTGGTACGGATCCAGTCCAAACTCCCGTACCAGCTGAGCAACGATATCTGCCATGCTGAATACTCCTTTTATTCGTCGTCCGGTTTTTTGCAGGTTTATTATAAGTTTTCCAGGATTCTGCCTGTGAACGGCCTGATGCCGTTAACCAATCTATAAAGCAATGCAATTTGCAATGCCCCAATAACACGATACCGCAATAAACACATTAACGCACTCACTCGAACAGTTCAGGGAAAATGCACCCGTCCGGACGGTATCCCGTCTCTCACAGCACCTGTCCGAGTGCGGACAGCGATTCGAAAATAAAGTCCGGCTTTATCTGCGAGCGCTCCACGTCCTCGAGGGACGTTTCTCCGGTAAGCACCAGGATACTCGTTATCCCGTTGTTCACGCCAATGGCTATGTCGGTGTAAAGCCTGTCCCCGACAAAAGCGATTTCATCGTCGCTTCTGCCCGTTATCAGCTTTATCATGTCGATGGTCTCCCTGTACGGCTTCCCAAGATACCTTGGTTGCACGCCGGTCGAAGCTGTCACCATCGCGCACATCGAACCGCAGTCAGGGATGAAGCCGTCCTCCGTCGGGCAGTTCAGGTCCGGATGTGTTGCGATGAACAGCGCGCCTCTCCTTATAAAAGTGCATGCCCGCTCGACCTTATCATACGTCAGCGAAGTATCGAACCCCACAACTACGATATCGGGGTCGTCATCGGACAGTTTCACGCCGCTGCGCTCAAAACTCTCCTTCAGCAGATCCGTCCCCACGAGATAAACACCGGCGTCCCTGTAGTTCTCCATAAGAAACCTGATGGTCACGTCTCCGGAAGTGATGATGGACTTTTCATCCACGAAGCATCCCATCGATTCAAGCTTCTTTTTGTAGAAAGGCGCCGTCCGCGATGAGTTATTCGTGAAAAACAGTATCTCTCCGCCCCTGGATCTGACTTTCTCAAAAAAATCCAGCGAACCTTCTATCAGCCTGTTCCCCAGGTAGAACGTCCCATCCATGTCCAGGACGAAGAGTTTTTTGCTTTTCAAAATATCGTATTTGTCGCTCATATGACCTCCCTGGCAATCCCGGCAACTCCGGCAGCGAAGTCGTCAGCTATACAGCTTTCCGGCGATGATGCCGGCGAACTCCTCCAGCCTGCCTTTTTGCGAGCAATATCGCAGTACCGTGTACTTGTCCCTCATATACATCGCATTCATCATACTGTCTGTGAACAATTCCCTGCTTATTCCAAGATCTCCCGGATTCGTAAAAGCTCCGACCTTCCCAAGAAGGCTCCTGACATAATCGGCCCGGGGATATGCGATGCCTTCCGGAAGTATTTCCGATGCTAGCTCGTACAGCATTGCCGTAACGACGGTGCCGACGCCGACCGAATTGCCGTGGAGGGGATGCTCTTTCCCCTCCTCCACCGCTTTGACTTCCCAGTAATGGGCCAATTGATGCTCTGTACCGGAAGCAGGCCGTGACACGCCCGCAAGGCCGATGGACAGACCAGTAAGGATAAGCGCATCGATCAGGCACCGCACGGAATGTTCATCTCTCTCCGCCAGCCCGCCGGCACTTTCCAGGCATTTGTCGACACCTTTCCGAACAAGCTTCGCTATCGTGCCGCAATAATACTCGTTGCTTACGTCTCTTGCAAGGTGCCAGTCTGCGAGTGCTGTCAGTTTTCCGAGAACGTCCCCGAAACCTGCCTGTATCATTATCATCGGCGCTCTTCTCATGACAGAGGTGTCAGCGAAAATCGCATACGGATAATGGCTGTAATAAGTTATTTTCTTATTGCCGACGACCAGTGACGATCCCACCGATGTATATCCGTCCATCGAAGGAGCCGTCGCAACTATCGCGAACTGCTTGCCGGTCCTGTAGCTAACGATACGGGCAATATCGCTCAGTACGCCGGATCCGACAACAAGGATGAACGTCGTATCCGGCTCGACCTCGAGCAACGCCCTCCCAATCGACCGCTCATCAGGCAGCAGCATACGGTCTCCCGAATCGAACACAAACGATTTCAGCCTGAAACCGTCATCAAGCAGCCTGTTGATAACAACCTCGCCGAAAGCCCGGTATGTATTGTTGTCCGAAATCACCAGAAGCTTTCCGCCACGAAACGGTTCAAGCCCGGCCGCGATCTCACCCAGTATATTGCTGCCGACAACCAGCCTGCTTATGTCAACGGAATGTCTTCTTCCGCACCCGCATTCAAACGACATCCCAGGCATATCTTCGATCCTTGCTTCCAGGATATCATCCATTCTCTCACATCCTTTAGCACTGATTCCTCTCCCATACTCTAACATACATAAGCCCAACAAATCAACGAGCAAGGGTAAGTGGGGCCTGAGCGTGGGACAGTTCTCCGGAAAGGCAGGTAAAGGCAGGGGACAGTTCTTCACGATAACTGTGTTAAGAATGGGAGACTAAGAATGGGGGACAGTTCTCCGAAAAACAAGGAACGTTACTGCATTGACCCGGCATACCCAACGCCGGACAAACAGATAACGTTCCATGTGTTTCGTTCGATGTAAATGCTCCGGGCGGAAGGTTCTCGGGAATGCTGGCTTTTACTTCAGGCCTTGCTTGCCCACTGGTTTAACTCGCTTAACCAAAAAGCCTAACGTATTCAGATCACCTTTCCACCCCGGGAGTTAGCATCGTCCTCTTTAGCCAGGATATCATCTCATTTCGCATTTCTGAGGGACACCGGTATTATTCTGAGTAAAGAGTTGAGAACTGTCCCCCTTACAGGGAATCCTCCAAAAATCAAGAACTGTCCCCAACTTT
>DGEQ01000095.1:15833-19229 GCA_002386045.1 Hungateiclostridiaceae bacterium UBA3922
TGTCCCCAACTTTTGAGAAGTGTCCCCAACTTTCTGCGACTCGCATCATAAGTTGAGAAGTGTCCCCCAATTGGTCCGACTTGAGAACTGTCCCCCAAGTTTGCCAGGCTTAGCGGCATTTGCCGCTCTTCGACTCTACGGCTTTTTCGAAGCGGCCTTCGCCGGCGTTCTCACCAAGCTGGTCGTTTGAAACGGACGGCTTTACCTTCCTGCACGCTTCCCTGGATTTGTTTTTCTTATCGGACATTGTGTCCCTCCTTTCACAGTGCGAAGCAATCATACACGAACCTTTCCGATTGTCGTACATGGTTCGCAGCATTCCAAGCATTCGCGTCGTTTAAGCAGTATGCATACAGAAAACTGCATATATAATATCTGCAGAATGATGCGGTTTATTCCCGGATGGCAACCATCGCGGATGGAAACAACCGGCCGGATCCTGGCAGCGACCATATCCGTGCAGCAAAAAAGCAGGATACGACCGGCACTTAAAAATGCCGGCATCCTGCCATACACCACTGTAAACCGCTTCAGAACCATGCATCCCGGGCACGGGTCGCGTCCAACGCCCGAAATGCGAAGCCGTACATTTAATCCATGTCATGCAATACTGCGATATTATCTCCCAATAAACTGCTGGACCAGGATCTTCCCGTAAGTAGGACTGTTCTCGATCCCTATGCCTGTCACCTTGAACCCCGGGTTCAGTATGTTCTTCTTGTGCGTCTCGGAAGACATCCAAGCCTTGAATGCGCCTTCAACGGTTTTGTTGCCCGCTATGTTCTCCCCGGCAGACTTAAATGTATTGTCGAACTGCCTCATCATGTCAAACGGCGAGCCGTACGTCGGCGACTGGTGTGAGAAGTAATTGTTTTCCACCATGTCCTTCGCCTTGATCCGTGCTACCTTCATCAGGTTCTCATCTATCGCCAGCGGCTCAAGGCCATTCTCTTCCCGCGCCTTATTTACCAGTTCCAGCAGCTTCTGCTCGTCTTCCGTCAGAACGATTTTCCCTGACGACGGAGGAGAAGTTTTCTCTTTCTTTTCAGCAACATTCGCCGAAACCGGCACGGTAACATCCTCGACATCCAGGTACCTGCCGTATACTGCGCCTACGCGGCCGGTATCAGGATCATACACCGCATACCAGTCGCCCAGCCTGCCCATCACCGTCAGCACCTGCCCTTTTGAGAGCTTGCCGATCGTCGGGTAGTCGGTGGAAGGCCCTTCCCTGAGGTTCAATACGCTCACATTTACCTCTCCCGTGCTGCTGTCCATTTTCTCAAAAGCCGGCCGCGCCCTGGGTTCACTGCCGGCAAACGTTGCATAACATGTGGTGGAAATCAGCAATGCAGCCATTACAACAAGTACAATGAACTTACTCTTCATACTACTACCTCCAATTACCTCTTAATGCAAATATTTTGATGATCATGCTGATATTAGTATTGACAAATATTTTTGAATTATTTGCATTTAAGTGGCAATTTGGAAGTTTTTTTGCGCGCCGCATTGGCTGCCGTGTGCACATGTCGCCGCATCAAACGGACAACGCCGGCCGCACCGCTCAGTACGCTTTGCCCCAGTAAACCAGCGTCTTCGCTTCCTTTCCGCAGTAAATGCACTTGTCCGAAACACGCTCATTATCGTCAAAAGGTATGCACCTTGATGTCGCACCGGTTTCTTCCTTTATGCCATCCTCGCATGCCCTGTCTCCGCACCACATCGCCCTGATAAAACCGGGCGTCGTCTCGATTATCCTCCTGAATTCGGACATTTCCACGGCTGTATATGTCTTCTCATTCCTCAGCCTGGTGGCTTTCTCAAGAAGGTTCTTATGGATGGCATCGAGCAGCTCCGGCACCCTGGCCTCCAGTTCATCCATCGGCACGAATACTTTCTCCCTCGTATCCCGTCTGACCAGCACGACCTGTCCCTTCTCGATATCCTTTGGCCCGATCTCGAGCCTTATCGGAACTCCCTTCATCTCGTACTCGTTGAACTTCCATCCGGGGGTCTTGTCACTGTCGTCCATTCTGACCCTGACAATTCCCGACAGCCTCGCAGTTATTTCCGAGGCCTTTTCAAGGACGCCCTCCTTGTGCTGCGAAATCGGGATAACAACGACCTGTATCGGGGCAACCTTCGGCGGTAGCACGAGCCCGCTGTCGTCGCCGTGCACCATGATGATGGCGCCTATCAGCCTGGTGGTCACTCCCCAGGACGTCTGGTGCACATACTGGAGCTGGTTCGATTTGTCAGTGTACTGTATTCCGAACGCCCTCGCAAAACCGTCCCCGAAATTATGGGATGTCCCCGACTGTAGTGCGATGCCATTGTGCATCAATGCTTCGATGGTATACGTCGCCATGGCGCCCGCGAATTTCTCCTTCTCGGTCTTCTGCCCCTTTACCACGGGTATGGCCAGTACATTCTCACAGAATTCCGCATAGACGTTGAGCATCCTTATGGTTTCTTCCTGCGCTTCCTCGGCAGTCGCATGAGCAGTATGGCCCTCCTGCCACAGGAACTCCAGTGTCCTCAGGAACGGACGGGTATTCTTCTCCCATCTGACCACCGAGCACCACTGGTTGTACAATTTCGGAAGGTCCCTGTACGACTGTATGCAGTTCTTGTAATGGTCGCAGAACAATGTCTCGGAAGTCGGCCTGACGCACAGTCTCTCGGTCAGCTCCTCACTCCCGCCGTGGGTCACCCATGCCACTTCAGGCGCGAACCCCTCCACATGGTCCTTTTCCTTCTGCAGCAGGCTCTCCGGGATAAACAGGGGCATGTAAACGTTTTCGTGCCCTGTCTGCTTGAACCTGTAATCCAGTTCCTTCTGGATGTTTTCCCAGATCGCATAGCCGTAAGGCTTTATGACCATGCAGCCTCTCACGCTGGAGTAATCCACCAGTTCGGCCTTCTTGATAACGTCCGTGTACCATTGTGTAAAATCCTGGTCCATGGGCGTTATCTCTTCGACAAACTTCTTGTCCTGTGCCATGTTTCCACTCCTTTTTGAAATATAATAAAAAACGCCCCTGCAACACAGGGACGAATCAACTCCGCGGTACCACCCTAATTGGGAAACCCCCACTCAGATCCGGCTTCCATACAGGAAACAGAATCGTCGAGCCTGTATCGCAGCTCACACGGCAACCTCATCGGCTGCATCTCAGGGGTGGGAAGAAAGGCCAGGCCTTTCGCATTCCCGTCATCGACTTCAGCGCTATTTATGGAGTAGTATAATACACTAAATGCGGTACTGTCAATACCTTCCGGCACATCTTCGGAAATCGATATCAGCCTTTCAGGAATGCCGCTGCATGGGGCCTCAGTTACAACCGGTTTAAAATGACTTAACTTGATGGCATTTGGCGGAATTGAGTTGTA
>DGEQ01000055.1:0-155 GCA_002386045.1 Hungateiclostridiaceae bacterium UBA3922
CTCAGCAGATCGATCTCTTTCTTAAGGTGTGAACAGTAGCAGTCTTTCAAGGCCATTCACCTCCCAGTACGTACATAACGGTGACCTGCCGGCCAGAAACACGCTATTCGGCAATAACGCCCGGACCACATGACCAAAAAGACCTGGGATGAGCC
>DGEQ01000055.1:315-10915 GCA_002386045.1 Hungateiclostridiaceae bacterium UBA3922
ACTGTCAGCATTTGTATAAATTTTTGTCAAAATGCATGCCGCTTTTTCAAATGCCGTCATTTCAACTCCTAAGCGCCCTCTTTCATATTACATTATTTTTATAAATATGCATTTCTGCAAGTTTTTTCGGGAAATACCCGTGTATTTCCCGCGGCATCATGCCGGATTCGGCATTCCCGCGGTCTCTCCGGCACATCACCTTTGGTACCGTGACCGAAACAGGGACGATCATTTCCCGGGTTTGGCACCCACAGCGCCTGCAGTGTTGCGGCTAACGGCATCCGCATTCCGCGCATCCATGGTCCCCGCATGTTCCGCATCCCTGGTTCCCGCATATCCAGGGCCTTTGCCGGCTCCGCTCTTCAGTCCGGCCTCACCCGGTCCCGGTCCCGCCGGGAGATGGTACGGCACCCCCATTATGACCTCTACGTTATGGACACCGTCAGTCGAGAGTTCTACAAATCCCTCGTTGCTGACACGCCCGTCCACGATCATATGTGACACTCCGCTGCAGGAACCGTCAGGATTCCTTATCTCGATGTTGTATACCGCGTTTTTGTACCTGTATGTGATCGTGAACGATCTCCACGAACCCGGTATACAGGGGTCGATATACAGTTTTTCCCCCTTTTTCATGAATCCCGCGATGTACTCGAGGCCGACCCTGTAGAGCCACCCGGCGGCACCGGTGTACCAGGTCCATCCTCCTCTGCCTGCATGCGGGCTTACGGCATATACATCGGCCGCGATCACATAAGGTTCCGTCTTGTACCGCGAATACTCGATCCCGGTCCTCGTATGGTTGATGGGATTGAGCATGTGGAAGATCTCGCCGGCCTTGTTTCCCATGCCCAGCTTTGCCAGGGCCAGCACGACCCAGGCAGCGGCATGCGTGTATTGCCCGCCGTTTTCCCTCACTCCGGGCAGGTACCCCTTGATATATCCCGGCTGGAGATCGCCGTCGTCAAACGGCGGTGTCAGCAGTTTCACGATGCCTTCATCCGCGTCGACCAGGAATCTCTGCACGGCCTCCATCGCTTCCCGGGCACGGGCAGGTTTTGCCATGCCGGATATCACGGCCCACGACTGGGAAATGGAGTCGATCATGCACTCCGGGTTCCGGGCGGAGCCAAGCGGTGTCCCGTCGTCGAAATAGGCACGCCTGTACCAGCTTCCGTCCCACGCTTCCCTTTCGATGCTCTCGATCAGCATCGCAGCTTTTTCGCGGTACGTTTCGGCTCTCCTGAAATCTTTCATCCGCAGGCATATCGGGATGAACCTGTTCAGTATCGTAAGCAGGAACCATGCCAGCCAGACGCTTTCCCCGGTTCCCTCCCTGCCGACGGCGTTCATCCCGTCGTTCCAGTCGCCGCTTCCGATGAGCGGCAGGCCGTGCGGTCCCGTCCTGAGCGAAACATCTATTGCAAGGACACAGTGGTCATACAGGCTTGCCTCGATATCCGCCTGCCTGGGCTCTTCATACCGTTCGTACTCGCCTTCGGCCAGCAGATTGCCTTCAAGGAACGGCACTCTCTCATGGAGTATCGATTCATCGCCGGTTTTTTCAAGGTATTCGGCGGTGACGAAGGCCAGCCACAGCAGGTCGTCGGAATACCTGGTGCGTATGCCGTTCCCCCTTTCCGCGTGCCACCAGTGCTGTACGTCTCCCTCCCTGAACTGCCTGGACGCATGCAGCAGTATCTGCTCCCTTGACAGTTCCGGCCATATGTTCAGCAGCGCCATGCAGTCCTGCAGCTGATCCCTGAACCCGTACGCGCCTCCTGCCTGGTAATACGCAGACCTTGCCCACAGCCTGCAGGCGATCGTCTGGTACAGGAGCCAGCCGTTCATGATCGTGTCGAATGAATCGTCGGGCGTCCTGAGCCTTATCGCCCACAACCTTTCGCGCCAGGATGCCTTTACCCTTTCCAGTTCGGCCCTTGCGCTTTCCGGGCCGGCAAGCAGGTCTTTCATCGCCAGGGCTTCCTCCGCGCTGCCGGCGCATCCGAGAAGGAATACCACCACGGCCTCTTCTTCAGGATCGATCACCTTCGTACAGCTGATAACGGCACAAGGGTCAAGCCCGGCGCCCGTCACCTCGTTGAGGTTCTCTCCCGACAGGCCGGCAGGCTCGGCGGCATCTCCCCGGTGTCCCATGAAAAGCGCCCTGTCGCCGGTATATGATACTCCGTCCGAACCCGACGCAAGGAATACGATGCAGTCCCCGAAGTCCCGGCTGAACCTGTTCGTGATGAAGAGCATCCCTCTGTCGTCTCCCTTTGTAACGATAAACGGCGAAGTCAGGCTGTCGTTCACCCCGAGGACTGGCCTGATGTAGTACGTGGCCCGCAGCCTCCGCTGCCTGCCGGTGAGGTTTTTCAGCGTAATAGAGCACACCTTGACCGGCAGTTCCTGGGCGGTGAACAGGGTCAGGCTCTGCCTGATCCCGTTGCTTTCATGTTCGAAGACACTGTATCCGAACCCGTGCCGTACAGTGTACGTCCCGCTGCCGCCGATGGGCATCGGCGTGAGGCTCCAGTGGCATTTCTCGTCCAGGTCGCTTACATAGAAGATCTCCCCCTGCCGGTCCGTGACCGGGTCATTCGCCCAGGGCGTCAGTTTGAACTCGCGGCTGTTTTTGTACCAGGTATAGCCGCCTCCGCTTTCGGTGACCAGGAACCCGAAATCCCTGTTCGCTACTATGTTGGACCACGGCAAAGGAGTGCGCCTTCCGCCGCCGAGCATGAGCACATATTCCGTGCCGTCGCGGGAAAATCCGCCAATGCCGTTGAAAAACTGCAGATCTTCCTCTTCAGGCATGTCATGTACCTTGATCTGGCTTCTCTTTTCACTGTCAAAGCAGGCGCTCGCCGCAGGCATGGCCTCCGCCACAAGCCTTGACTCCCTGAGCCTGCCCGTGAACACCTCGGGGCTTTCCTCCACCACCAGCCTGGCCGCGGTATACAGAAGTGAAATCTGCTGCGGCCCGATGTCAGACGAATTTATGACATATACGCCGCCGGGCTTCCCTGCAAGTTCCCTGGCATGGCTGGCGGCTATCGCGTTCCTTACCTTCTCGTTCAGCGGCTGGTTGTAACCCTCCACTTTGTTTATGAGCACCACGAGATCGGTGTACAGGCCTTTCATCCTCAGGTATTCATGCCCCTTGAGGATCCAGTCCAGTATATCCTCGTCCTCCGCTTCAAGGACCGCAAGCATAATGGGCAGATCGCCTGAAATTCCAAACGTCCACAGGTCCTGCTGCGAGCATGTGTTGCTTTCGATATGTTTCGCCCAGGCCTTCCTGAATGAACTGCCATAGAGCAGGAACGGCACCATATCCAGGTAGGATACCACATCGTCGGGAGCAAGCCCAAGGTACCTGTTTTCCACCCTGCTCCTGGTCCATGCAAGTTCGAAGGTCCTGTCGGATATCCTGAAATCATTGTACTTGTCCGCAAGTTCCAGCGCTTCCTTTCTTGATGAAGCCAGCGCCACGGAGTAAACGGCCCTGACGGAACCGCCGGGTTCTATCCGCAACCTCCTCCTCAGGCTCATCACGGGATCGAGCACCGGACCCTGGCTGCCGCTCAGGGGCTGGTCCGGCTCCAGTGCTTCCGCATTGGTGATATCCCTGTTCCTTCCGATGAACCTCATCCTGTCCGTCTCGAACTGCATTTCACCTATCGCATGGTCTTCTTCAACCGACATGGCATGTACAAGCCAGACCGGTTTCTCCCCTTCTTTCCTGGGCCTCCTGACAGCCAGCAGGCACTTGTGGTCCCTGACATATTCCGTCCTGACGAACAGCTTGCTGAACGCAGGGTGTGCAGCGTCTTCCTGCCACGGACCTGCCACGGCCTCAAAATAGCTGGTCAGTTCGATTATCCTTGAATGCTCGCTGTGGTTGGTCAGCGTTATCCTCCTGACTTCGGCATTGTCCTCGGGCGATACAGTTACCTCGAGGCGAGACTCTATGTTGCCGTTTCTCCTTATGAATACCGCCCTGTCAGGCGAAAACACCACCCTGTATTTTTCAGGCTCCTGTCCATACGGCTCGCTGGTCGCCGACCAGGCGGTGTTGGAATTGATGTTCTGGATGAATATATAGAAACCCTTTTTCTCGAAATAATCCGGCACCCACCGGTTTACGGCAATGGCTCCCGCCCTGCTGTACCCTGAGCCTCCGTCGGTTATGGCGACGGTGTACTCGCCGTTGGACAGCAGGTGCACGTTGGGCGGGAGGTGTTTCGGCATGCCATAAGTCCGGATCGCCATCCCTTCAACGTGTTCCGTCCGTTTGATGCGGCCTGCCCGTTCCTGCCTGTACTCCTTGGCATACAGTATCCTTTCCGGCATTTTTTCCTGCAGCAGCAGCTCGGCCGAACGGATCACCGGTATGCTGTGGAACCGCTTCTGAAGGATGCCGCGGTTGAAAAAGTTGTTCAGCGAAGCCAGGCTCATTCCCTGGTGATGGGCCATGTAGCTCTTCACTATGCTGAACATGCTGTTTTTGTTAAGTCGCGAAGGGGTGAAATCCACAGCCTCGTAAAAGCCGTATGTGCCTTCCATCCCCAGCCGCTTAAGTTCCCTGAGGTTCTCCGCCACTGCGGCAGGGTCCGTCGACAAGGCAAGCAGCGACGCGTATGGCGCAGTGACCATGTCATTGGCGAGCCCGCGCTTCAGGCCAAGCTCCGGCACTCCAAAAGCCCTGTACTGGTAATTCAGCCTGAAATCCAGCGCGCTGTATCCCGATTCGGATATCCCCCATGGGATATTGCGCTGCCTGCCGTATTTTTTCTGCATCCTGACAACGAACGAGTAGGTCTCGTCGAGGATCGTGTTTTCATAACTGCACATGATCAGGGCAGGCATCAGGTATTCAAACATCGTACCTGTCCACGAAACAAGTCCCATGCCGCCATCGGACGCAGTCATCTTCCTTCCGAGGCGCATCCAGTGTTTCCTGTCCACCTCGCCTCTTGCTATTGCTATGAAACTGGCCTGCCTGGCCTCGGAAGCAAGCAGGTCGTAGTATGACTTGCTCAGGCGGCCCTCTTCGGCGTTGTAACCGATCGAAAACAGCAGCCGCTTTTTGTCAAAGAGCGGTGCGAACTCGGTACTGTCGATGAGGTCAGAGATCCTCCGTACCAGGTCATCATACCTGTCCGTCATTTCTTCTATATGCCTGATGCCCTGTGCCAGCAGTTCCAGCACCTGCGCACGCATCGCTTCCGTCTCCGTCGATCCTTCTTTAGCTGCACCTGGCTTCAGTACGGCTTCCGCTTTCCTGTAGCGTGCAAGAAGCTCCGCGGGAGACGCCGGAACGAACATCTCCTCCGCAAGACCGGCATCGAAACGGCCGATATATCCGGCAGAACCGGGCAGTCGCAGCAGAGGATAGTACGAGTACAGTTCATGCACGAATTCACCGAGCATGGCATCGAGTTTGTCGAGCCAGCCGTCAGGATCTCTCCCGTCTTTTGCATCTTTCGCGCTGTCGTTTTTTCTGCTGCCGATCAGGCTGTTTGCCCCGTCTTTTTCTGTCGCCCGCATTCGCTGCATGTCGGGCTTTTCCCGGGTATCCTGCGCGTCCTTTGCGGTCTGCCGCATCCTGCCCGACCAGGAAGCCAGCGCTTTCAGTCCGTCATCCCATGCCCGTACGTCCGAGGCTCCCCCGGCGGACATCCTTGCCAGTATGTCCCGGGCTTCATATTCCATTTCGCGCAAATACGTTTGTTTGTACCCATCATCGCCCATGTGGCCGCCAGGTCCCACGTCCTGCCGGTCCTTTGCACAGTTCCCGTCTTCGCCGCATATGATGGAGACCGTATCATACAATCCCTCTGCAGCAGCCATGCACGGCAGCTTTTTGTCCCGGTACTCCGCCATCCCTTCCTTCAGTACCATGAGGTAGCCCACCAGGTTTCCGCTGTCCACCGTGGAAACGTACCTGGGCCGCAGTATCTGGAGAGTCCTGGTATCATACCAGTTGTACAGGTGTCCTTTCCATTTCTCCATCTTCTCCAGCGTACCGACGATATTGCCGGTCCTTTCGGCCAGCCCGTCCGCACCGATATATCCGAGGTCATGGGCGGAGAGCACCGAAAGCAGCAGCAGTCCGATATTGGTCGGGGACGTCCTGTGCGCCGTCCCTTTCGGCGGGTCCAGTTGATGGTTGTCAGGAGGGAGGTAATTGTCCTCTTCCGTCGAGAAATCCTCAAAGAACCTCCATGTCTTCCTCGACAGCCTCCTCAGCATTGCAATGTCTTCATCGCTGATCCTGCTCTGTTTCCTGGCCGTCGGCCTGCTTATCATGTATGCGGCGACGGGGGCCGCAAGCCATGCCAGGGCTGCCGTGACAGCCGGCACCGGGCTCCTTTCCGGGTCGACCGCAACAGATATGAGCGACAGCGACGCTGCAGGCACCGAGAACCACATCTTCCTGATATATCCGGCGAGGCTGTTTTTCGACCTTGCCTCGGTATCCGCCGCCGTGACCCATTCAAGCATGTTCCTGTGTGAGAACACGACCCTGTAGAGCGTGCGGATCACGGCGTCGAGTATCAGGTATGCCTGGTGAGGTATGAACATGAAAATAAGGACGGACTGGCAGACAGCAGCTTTCATGCCCGATATGACCGCTGTCTTCGTCCTGCTTTCCGCAAAGGTGATGCTGCCCGACAACAGGGAATCCAGCAGACCGTTGAGCAGAGGGGCTGCAGCGACCGCCGCGGCAAACCCGGTCCAGGCAAAAACGCTCCCCGGAAGGAACAGGAGGCCGGCGGCAAAAAGAGCGAACAATGCCGGCGGAAGCAGGCTCCGTCTCATGTTGTCAAGTATTTTCCATTTTGAAAGACATGAAATATTGTTCCTGACCCTGTTCCCGGACCTGTCCCTCACATGGCTGCCGAGCCACGGGAGCAACTGCCAGTCGCCCCTGACCCACCTGTGGAGCCTCGCAGCGTAGGAACCGTAACTGCCGGGATACCCGTCCACAAGTTCTATGTCGCTTACGAGACCGGCCCTCACGTAGCAGCCTTCCAGCAGGTCATGGCTGAGCACGGTATTGTCCGGGATGCATTCGTGCAATGCAGCTATGAACACATCGACGTCGTAGATGCCTTTGCCCGTGAAAATCCCCTCGTCGAAGATATCCTGGTATATGTCCGACACTGCGGTCGTATACGGGTCAATGCCTCCCTGGCCCGCAAATATCCTGGTGAAAAGCGACCGGTTGGCCCCGGGGATGCTTACGCTGATCCTCGGCTGCAGTATGCCGTATCCTTCCTCGACCTTCCCGGTTTCCTCATTGAAGACCGCCCGGTTCAGCGGGTGTGCCATCGCACCGATCAGCCTTTTTGCCGCTCCCATGGGCAGGCATGTGTCTGCATCAAGCGTTATCACGTACCTGATGCGCGGAAGGCCGGACAAATCGCCTGAAATTATATCGAAACTCGTATCCTGCGCACCTCTCAGCAACCTGTTGAACTCGATTATCGCTCCCCGTTTCCTTTCCCATCCCATCCACCTGTCCTGGGAAGCGTTGTATTTCCTGCTGCGGTGCATGTAATAGAAGATCTGCTTCCCGCCGGCGGGATATTTCGCGTTCAGTTCCCTGACCGCCTCCAGCGCGGCATCGGTGATGGCCGCGTCCATGTCCTGCTTTTCCGAGGGAGCGTCCCTGAAATCGCCGACCAGTGCAAAAAACAGGTTGGCCTCCCTGTTGGCAAGGTAAAAGACCTCCATCTGCCGCACAAGTCCTGTTGCCTGTTCAGGGCTTGTCAGCAGTGCAGGTATTATGACGAACGTTGCCCGGTCTTCTGGTATCCCGTTCCTCAGTTCAAGTTTCGGCAACAGGACCGGGCTGTACAGGTGGCTTATTATCGTATTCGTAAAACGCAGGGCCAGTTCCGTGCTCGGCAGCAGCACAAGGACACCTGCCGCTGCCATCGCCGGCACCGACGGTCCATTCGTCCATGCGTAATACATGAAATACGCCGCCATGAAAACGGTCATGCACGCTACCATGCCGACATAAAGCCTTTTAGGCTTTCCCAGCAGGGAAAACCGCAACCTGCGCCTTCTCCGGACAGTCTTGCTGATCCTGTCGACCAGGGTTTTCCTTCCGTTGCCCACCAGGTAGAAGCCGACATGGTCCTTCGGGCTTTCACCGCCCTCTTTCGCACACTCTACGGCCTTTTCCGCCACCTGCGTCTCCGGGGCCCCAAAAGCCCTGGCCAGTTTTTCCACTTCATGGCGGTAATAATCCCTCGACTCGAAATCCATCAGGGGATATACTCCGTTCGGATCTTCCCTCAATATCTGCTCGGTCTTGCTGACCGACTCGAAGATGTCCGACCAGTCAAGTTCCGAAATGAGCCTCAGCCCCGTGATCGAGTTGCCTATGGCGACCTGGGTCTCAGCCTGCGTTTTATGTTCTGCCATGGTGAGATCCGCCGTCGACAGCCCGTCTGCTTTCAGGCGCTGATCGAGCAGGGCCGTTACGGCCGAAAGGATCTTCCCGTGCTTCCTCAGCCTGCTGGTGAGGTGCTCGGCAAATGACGGTGTGATGGTCCCGGCGGCATCAAGCCCGGTTCCGATTATCTGGTCTATCTTCTGCTCGTCCGCACCGGCATCGATGATGCGCGCCACCAGCATCTCGGCGCTGCGCCATTCCTGCCTCGCCGCCCTTATGGCTTCGCACGTGTTGCGGATGCTCTCGATGAGGGCAATGCGCAGCATGAGGGGCATGGCCCACAGTTCGCTCATCGAAAGCAGCGAGTGGGACTGGTATGCCTGTATGAACGATGTTATGCTTTTTTCATCTATGCTGCCGCCGGTATGCGCAACTATCTCCAGCGCTATCGAATAGACCCTGGGATAGCCCCTGTAATATCCGCTTTTGAGCACGGGCAGCCTTGAATACCGCCCCCTGGACAGGTTCCTCCTGATCAGCTTGACCTGCTCCTCGATTATGTAAAAATTGTCAAGCAGCCACTCAGCCGAGGGCGGTGTGGGCAGCGATTCCCTTACGTCCCGGCTCAGGTCCCGGTAAATGCCGTAAATCAGGCTGTAGTTGTCGTTGAGCCGCCGGATCAGCCAGCTGAGGCTTCTCGAATACTTTCCCGGCGGATGGTTCCTTGCCATCTCTTCCGCATGCTTCCTGAGCCCTTCCTCATCAAGCGCAGTGCCCTTGATCTCCGCGCAAAACCTGTGCCTTGAGGAATCGAGCTTTGAAAGGAGATATATGATAATACCGGCCAGAACAACATATGATGCAGCTATCACTATAAAAATCATCCGGAAAAATCACCATTCCATGCAATTTTCGTTCTAATAGCATGCCCTGAAATGGTGATTATCATGTTACGCTCCAAATGATTCCATGGCAGGACGATGATACCGACCGCAGATCCGCAAATTACAGACCGGCCAGGGTGTGCAAAAATTCAAGTGTTGCAACATGAAAGGCACATATTTATTGCAGTTTATCAATAAAAAGGTTACATAATACACCATTTACCTGTATTATAGCAACTCAAATATGTCCCTGGATCGGAAAAACGAGAGAATAACATGCAATACTTGTGATTTTGTACACCCTGCCCTGTATCCGAACATGCAGCATGCATCCGGGCAAGACGTAAAACAGGTCATCCGGACCGTGTTTTTTTGAGGTGATCCTCCAGCACCCTGCAAGCATCGTCATAACCAAGTTTCAGACTGCGGCGGGCGGTCTCGTTGCTGAAATCCATGACCGAGGACAGGTTTTCCGATGGCGAGATGCTGATGATGTTCAGCCCTTCGGTATTGACCCGCCTTTTGATGCCCATCCCGTAAGTCCTCAGCACTATGATGTCCTTGAATCCCCTGCTGCTGACGAGATTTATCGGAAGGTTGTTGTAGAGGGCACCGTCTATGAATGCCCTGCCGTCTATTATCGTCCTTTTGAACGCGGGAAAGCTGGCGCTTGCTATAACGTAATCCACAAGCTGCCCTTCCGGTATCTCTTCCTTGTATGCCTCCACGGCTCTCCGCGCCGTAAGGTCAACGGTAACTATGCCGAACCCGACAGGCGAACTCCTGATCCTGTCTTCGCTGAGTACGCTCTTCACCAGCTTCTCAAGTGGCGTCACATCCAGTCCGCCCTCGGCTATCACTTTCCTGACGTACCGCACGAGCTTTCTCAGTGTACCCGGCTTGTAATCGCTGGCAAGGAGCCTGTTGTAAAGGTCATTGTCCAGGTTGATGACGAGGTCCGGCCTGAGTTCATGCCAGATATCATAAGCCAGGCCGATATCGCCCTGGACCACCATGGCCCCGTTGAGCGCGCCGACGGACGTGCCTGCTACCATCGATATGTCGAAACCCATTTCCATTATCGCCTTGCAGGCGCCTATCTGGTACGCTCCGCGGCCCCCGCCCCCTTCAAGGACCAGGCCGAACGGAACAGTGTCCGTGGACATTTCCCTGCTGCGCGGCCCTGCCTGGACGGATGATAAGCAGCCCCGTGTATCAGTCACAGTTGCATCTCCCTTTCCCGGGTCGATATTTTTCGTAAGACGGGCCGGGGAAACTCCTCCGCTGCTGGGCATTA
>DGEQ01000055.1:11110-34786 GCA_002386045.1 Hungateiclostridiaceae bacterium UBA3922
GTCAGGGGACACTCCTCCGCTGCGGAGCATCACTCCATGGAGAGGAGTGTCCCCTTTCCATTTTATCACCATCCCTTCCAGAAATATAGCATGGAAATGCGGACGTGGCATCTGTTAAAATTCAGGTTGACATAAAGCCGGCGCTTCGGACGCATTTCTGTTTATGCGTCAGCCGGAAGCGCCGCAAATAAAAATGCCGAATCTCCGAAAGGAGTACGGGGGACGTAACATCAGGCCGTATCGGACCTGCAGCTGCAGCAGGCAGTGCATGAGCAGTCCCAAAGCTGCAGCAGTACGGGAATGGATCCGCAACAGCAGGCTGCCCGGAAGTGATTTTGCAGCGGCAGGCAGTAACGGTTCTCCGGCTGCAGCAAATCGTACGGGAGCGGTCCCAAAGCTGCAACCGCAGCGCAGGAATGTCCTGCAGCCGTAAAATGTAGCAGGGACCAGCCATGCAGTCATATCCGGCTGCACAGGAACAGCATACGGCCAATGGGTGAATCTCGCTGGAGTAGGGTTTCCTCGACCCGAACCCGTCAACTAACCCCGGAGGCAAAAGGGGGTAAAAATGAGTATTTTGAAGAAGTCGGCAATTTTCGTGACCGCTGTCGTCCTGTCGTTCATGATCCTGGCAGGAGCCGCCTACGGTGCGACCTATACGGTCCAGAGCGGAGATTCGCTATACAGGATCGGCATATTGTTCAACACGTCAGCAGACATCATCAGGAGCGACAACAAGCTGCCAGGCGACCTGATCTACCCAGGACAGAAGCTATACGTGCGCGCCCATACGCATACGGTCAAAAGCGGAGATACGCTCAGCAAGATAGCGGGCTGGTACGGCGTTTCGCTGGCGCAGCTGAGAAAGGCCAACAACAAGTGGGACGACATGATATATCCAGGCCAGGTGCTCAATATACCGGCCGCCGGCACAGGTCCATCAGCCAGCAAGGCTGTGGTTTCATATACCCAGTCCGAACTGGACCTGCTGGCAAGGCTCGTCAGGGCCGAAGCAGAGAGCGAGCCCTATGCCGCGAAGGTCGGTGTGGCAGCGGTCGTTCTGAACAGGGTGAAAAGCAATGGATTCCCGAACACCATTTCATCAGTAATATACGAGGTAAGCAGCAACGGCTACTACCAGTTCACTCCTGTTGAAAACGGCATGATCGACAGGCCAGCGACACAGCAGGATATAAATGCCGCGATCGATGCACTGAACGGCAGCGATCCGAGCAACGGCGCACTGTTTTACTTCGATGACAGCGCAACTAACAAGTGGCTCTGGTCAAAACCGATCAAGGCGTGGATAGGCCGTATGGTATTCGTATACTGAAGCGTCGGCGGGCAAAAGGCCTGCATTCCTGCTGCAACAGCGCAAAAACCTGCCTCCTGTTTCTCCAATCCTGCTTTCACGATACTGCAGTGCCCAGGTTCTCCCTCAGCGCATGCCTCGCCCTGAAGATCCTGTTCTTTATGATCGACATGGGTTTGCCGAGGTCCTCTGCGATCTCCTTGTAGGACATGCCTTTCTGATGGAACATGACGATGGGCTCCCTGTAGATCTCGGGCAGGCTGTCGATGGCATCCTGCAGCACCTGGCGCTTTTCCTTGCGCAAATAGTGTTCCTCGGGCGAATCCGTATCCGTCACCGTGAAGTTTTCGATTTCCTCGAGGGAGACACAGTTAAGCTTTTTGCGCCTGACATGGTCGAGGCAGACATTGGTCGCGACTTTTACGCACCAGGTGGAGAATTTATACTTGTCGTTATACCTGGAGAGCGACCTGTATATCTTGATAAATGCTTCCTGTGCCATGTCGTCCGCTTCCTCATTCTCCTTCGTGAACTTGTACGCGACGGAATAGATCAGCCTCTTGTACCTGGAAACAAGCTCTGCAAATGCGTCGTTATTGCCCGTGAGACAGCTTCTTACCAATTCGGAATCAGTTTTTTTCATCTCTGCCAACCCCCAATCGATCAGATTCGCTTGCCGGCTGACTCAGCCGTCCTGCGTGTTGTTATTTTTTTAACCAGGTCCATTATATTTGTACCGGGGTCTGTGCCGCATCAGCCATCAGGACGGATTTCAGGCAGTCCGGATGTTCAGTTGTTTCTGCCGGTCATCTGTACAGGTCAGCCTGGTCAGCAGGCCAGGGTGGATGGGGTAAAATGTCACCTTATCGTATCGATAACTGAAAGCAGCATATCGGAATTATCTCCCTTGCTTACGAAAGCGTCGGCGCCTGCGGACAGCGCAGCGCTCTCAGCCTCGGGGCTGACGCTCATCGCAATGATGCGTATGCCCGGAGCCGCCCTTTTTATTTCAGGGATGACGCCGGACATGTCACGATTCGACAACTCCCAGTCAAGCAGCAGAAGCTGCGGCTGCATCTTCCCGACCTTGGCCGGCAGGCTGTCCGCATCTCCCGCTTCCTCTATGATAAACTGCCTTTCCTGCTGCTCCAGCAGGAACCTCAAGGCATTGACCACATCAGCCTGATCATCGGCAATCAGAACTTTCATTATCCCACCCCGTTTCAGGCAGAATGCCTGCTATTCTATCATGTATATTTCTGATTTTAATAAAAAATCCCCGTCCATGCTTCATTCACATGGGGGGATTGATCCTGGCCGGATGGTCAGTACGATTACCTGGCCAGGTGGCCAGGTCCGGCAAAGATGTGCCGTCGTGGTCACCAGGTGCAGCTTTCGGGCAATCTGTCATCCCTGCTTGTTTTCCGGCATCCGTGGTCACTGAAGCACCAGGGTTCACTGGATGATTTTAAACTGCAGCGCCTTGGATACCGCTTCCGTCCTGCTTGCAGCGCCCAGCTTGGACAGGATGCTGCTGACATGGAATTTCACCGTCGACCTGCTTACGAACAGCTTCTGCGCGATTTCAGGATTGCTCAGGCCTTCTGCCATCATTTTGAGAACTTCCTTCTCCCTCGAGGTGAGTTCTTCACTGATGCCGGACTCTCTTTTACGCCCCGTGGCCTTTATCAGCGCTTCCGTGGCCTCCGGCGCCAGTGTCGGCTTTCCCGCGTGCGCTTTGCGTATAGCATCTGCAAGTTCGTCCGCCGAGACATTCTTCAGCAGGTACCCAATTGCGCCGGCCTGCAGCGCTCCTTCGACCAGTTCGTCTTCCTTGAAGCTCGTGAGCACGATCACCTGTATATCTTCGAAACGCTCCCTGATCTCCCTGGTAGCCTGTGCGCCGTCCATGACAGGCATGACAAGGTCCATCAGCACTATGTCGGGATGCAGTATTTCACACAGTTCCACCGCTTCCTTTCCGTCTGATGCCTCGCCGACCAGTTCGAAATCTTCGAACGCCATCAGGAATGCGCTCAGTCCGCTTCTTACAACATTATGGTCATCCACGATGACTATCCTGATTTTATCTTCGTTCATCACACCGCCCACCTTTCATCAACCGCCAGAATAATGCATCATTTACTGCCTACCCACTCCAGTTCCACTTTCGTGCCGCGCCCCGGCTCCGATGCGACAGTAAGTTTCGCACCTGCCGACTCTGCCCGTTCCTTCATGATGCCCAGCCCGAAACGCCCCGAGTTGACGCTTTTGAGCTCAAAACCCTTCCCGTCGTCGGTGACCCGGAGTACAGCGACTATGATGCCCAGCTTCGGATCCTCGTTCACACTGAGTCCGACCTCCGCATTTTTCGCCCCCGAATGCTTTGCAATGTTGTTGAGCGCTTCCTGGGCAACACGGTAAAACACGATCTTTACGTCATCCGGCAGCCTTGCGGTCGTCTTTATGTCAAGCTTCACAGGTATGCGTGCCCTGCCGGCGACAGCCTCGCTCAGCTGCCTGAGCAGGTCTTCTATCGGCGCTTCCACAAGCGTCGCAGGCCGCAGTTCGAAAAGCAGCGTCCGCATCTCCGCAAGGGCGCCCCGTGTCAGCTGTTTGAGTTCCTCCAGCCTCTTGATGCCCTCTGCCCTGTTCCGCTCCCATATCCTCGGAATCACCTCGGCGATGATGCTTGCCGAGAACAGCGTCTGCGTCACCGCATCATGCAGGTCGCGTGCCAGCCTGTTCCTCTCCGCCAGCACAGCCGTTTCCTCCGCCTGCTTCCTGAGCCTCGTGTTGTCTATCGCCAGTGCGGCCTGGTCTGCAAAGGACATGGCAAGAGTCAGGTCTTCATTCGTGATCTCCCTGTCCGGACCGTCCCCGTCGCACTTGAAATAGAGCGCGATACCGCCGTATACTTCATCCCTGCATATCAGCGGCACGGCCGTCATCCTGCAGCGGTTGTCACGGAGCCATTTCAGGTGCGCGTCCATGAGGGGATGGCCGTTGTCGTAACTGTCTGTCTCCGTCGGGTCCGTCTTTACGATGGGTTTCCTGCCGGCAAATGCCTCCTGGAGTATCGGCGCCCTGAAACCGATACTGCTGTATGGTTCCTCCAGGTGGGGCAGCCCGTACGCCGCGACCTTGTAAAGGAGACCTTTTTCACCGTCAAGCCTGAACAGTGCAGCCGCATCAGCCCCGAGAAGCGTGGCCGCCTGCCTGATGATGAAGCCGAGTATGTCTTCCAGCGACCTGTCGGAGTTGAGCGCCCGCATTATGTCTTTCAGGCCTTCGGCTACACGCCTTCTCTGCTCGTTTTCCTGCAGCCGCCTCTTTACCTCGTCATACAGCTTCGCGTTCTCATATTCTATGGCGGCCTGGTTCGCGAAGGCAGTACCAAGCTCTACATGGTAGTCATTGTAATAGCCCGGCTCGGTGTGGTCCAGCGTCAAGATCCCGATGACGGTGTCCTTGGAGACCATGGGCAGGCTCATCCAGCATCTTGCATCCCTGAATATCGTGTCCATGTATTCCCGCATGTTTTTCCTGAACGTGACCGCCAGTTCGTCATCGGACCAGAGGTCGGCGATGACCACGGGATTCCTCAGCAGTTCCTTTTCCAGGGGCAGTGAATAAGTACGCTCCTGTTCCGGCCTGAGCTTGGACCTGTGAGCAAGCACGCTGACGCGGTCTCCCTGGGATATGAAAATCTTCGCGTCCCTGTATTCAATGATCGTCCTGAGCTTGTCCAGGATGGCCTCGAGCAGGGGCCTGAGTTCCATCGTGGACGAAACCAGGTTGGACACTTCCAGCAGTGTGGTCAGGAGTTTCGAGTTCTGCCGGAGCATATCGCTGTGGCCCATATTTTCATTGCAGCCTTTATTGTCCATGGTCTCCTCCGGTCGGGATAAAAGAACTGTTTTTTTGATTGTAAACCAAATACTCTCAAATATCAATAACCGTAACACATCCGGGCAGCGTCTGCAATATAATGATAGTGTCATTTTGGGCATGATGACATCCTGGGCGGAACGATATTCCCAGGCGTACCCCGACCAATATATCCAAGGCTGGTGTTTATTCATGCAAACCATCTCCCTCGGGTCGTCAGGACCCGACGTAAGGCTCGTGCAGAGCCTTCTGAACAGGATCGGGTATAACGCAGGAGCGGTAGACGGGATTTTCGGGCCGAGGACATACCAGGCCGTTATCGCGTTCCAGGCGAACAACGCACTGGCGGCGGACGGGATCGTCGGGCCCGCGACATGGGCCGTGCTTGACCGCCTGCTCCGCGGCTATGACATATATACGGTCCGTTCCGGCGATACACTTTACCGGATAGCGCGTGCATATTACACTACCGTGGACGCCATCGTGACCGCCAACCCCGGCATCGATCCGGATGTGATCAGGGTAGGCCAGCGGCTGGTGATACCGTACGGCATAGATGTCGTGACGCTGGATGTGGCGCCCACGTATGAAATCGTGCAGAGGCAGATAGAAGGCCTGAAAGCAAGGTACCCGTTCCTCGAAACGGGATCCATCGGAAAGAGCGTGATGGGCAGGGAGCTTTACTACGTAAGGCTTGGCAGGGGCTCGAGGGAAGTTTCATACAACGCCTCCCATCATGCCAATGAATCGATAACGACACCGGTACTCATGAAATTCATAGAAAATTATGCAAAAGCCTATGCCGCAGGAAGCAGCATACAGGGTTACAACATCCGCGAACTGTTCGACCTTACGAGCATCTACATAATACCACTGGTGAACCCGGACGGCGTCGACCTTGTGGCATACTGGCCTGATTACGACGATCCGGCATTCACCAATGCCGCGCGTCTCAACACTACCGGGCTGCCGCTGCCGAGCGTATGGAAAGCGAATATCCGCGGGGTGGACCTGAACCTGAACTATCCCGCCGAGTGGGAAAAGGAAAAGCAGGAAGAACTGGAACGCGGCATCACGGGCCCTGCCCCGAGAGACTACGGCGGTGAGGCGCCGCTTTCGGAGCCGGAGTCGAGGGCGATGGCAGAATTCACCCGTGCGCATGATTTCCGCATCGTCATCGCCTACCACACCCAGGGAGAGGTCATATACTGGCAGTTCCAAAACTATGCCCCTCCCGTTGCCCTTACCATAGCCAACCAGTTTGCGGCCATCACCGGCTATGCCGTCGAGGAAGGCACGCCCGAAGCCGCCTATGCAGGCTACAAGGACTGGTTCCTGCAGGAATTCAGGAGGCCCGGCTACACTTTCGAGGTAGGCAGAGGCGTAAATCCCATCCCGTTGAGCCAGGCGCCGGACATATACCGGCGGAACGAAGGCGCACTGCTCCTTGGCGCCGTGGTATGACCACAGGCAGCGCGGTATGCGGCAGTAAAAATGCCCGGTACGGACTGCCGGGCAACTGCATATTTGCATATTCTGACCGCGGCCGGCGACTCTTTACCGGACATCGGCAAAATCACTGCGCGGTCCCGCAAAAACCCGGACTACCGGCCTTTCTTCCGGATCACGACGGTAAAGTCATTCTTCAGGTATGCCTCTATGAACTGCACGTTTTCGATCCTTTCGGAGTATTCTTCGAGCAGTTCCGCCACTTCGTCCGGGCTGGAATAAAAATACCTGTCCTCCCTGTCCGGGGAGTCTTTATGCAGAAGGTTGAATACGACATGCTGCCGCGAAAGGTCCAGGAACAGCCCGACAGCCCTTTCCAGGAAATCGATGTTGTTCCCGAGATCCAGGTTGAAGATCCCCGAAGTGTAGATCACGTCGAATGACTCGTTTTCAAATATCCGGTGCTTAAAAATATCCGCATGGATGAACTCACCGGCAAGTCCCTTGCTTTTTGCCCTTTCGATCATTTTGTCCAGCAGGTCCACGCCGGTGTATTTAACACTGATACCTTTTCTTATGATGTGCTCCAGCAGGTTGCCGGTACCGCATCCCACGTCCAGCAGCGCCTTTCCTTCAAGGTCCACTGCTGAAAGCAGCATGTCGAACCTCAGCCGCTGGGCCTCTTCACTTTCCCAGCCGAGTATGCCGTATTCCGGCAGGTTCTTTGACATATTGGTCTCATAGTACGTCCTGATGATATCCAGCTTTTTCATCGATAAGCTCCCACCCGTGACATGACAATATCATAGACCAAACCGGGCATACGGTCAAGGAATCCCTTCCCGGCAGGTCCGCATTTATATGTTTCCTTTTCCGTTCCTATTGGGTAATATATAAAACATATAGAGAAACGTGACACGTCGGAGGTCGTTATGGACATGATAATATGCGTTTATGCTTCATCGAGCAATCTGATAGACAAAAAATACATTGATACGGCAACACGCCTGGGCGAAGCGATAGCGAGGCACGGCGACACGCTCCTGTTCGGCGGCGGGATGCGTGGGCTGATGGGAGCGACTGCAATGGCCGTCCACCGTTTCGGCGGCAGGGTGATTGGCATCATACCGGAGGCGCTGAACCTGAAAGGCGTCGTTTACGAGTTGTGCGACGAACTGGTGGTCACGAAGTCACTGAGGGAAAGGAAAGCGATCATGGACGAAAGGTCGGACGCTTTCATCGCACTGCCCGGCGGGTTCGGCACCCTCGAGGAACTCCTGGAGATAATCACGCTGAAGCAACTGAAATACCACAACAAGCCCGTCGTCATCCTCAACTATGACGGGTTCTACGATGCGCTGCTCGAACAGTTCGGCCATATAATGGACCTGAACTTTGCAAAGCCTGAAAACAGCCTGCTGTACCATGTCACGACAGACGTGGAAGACGCGCTGGAATATATCGATACATACGAGCCGATCGAGTTTAAGGACAAGTGGCTGCCATGAAGCCCGGGAAAACGCTGTAAATACCATAAAGGCCCGGCTTTTGAGTATCAAAGCCGGGCCTGTTTTGCTATATCCGCAGTTCGATCGGTTCATACCTGATACGGAACTCCGGCAGCCTGTTCACCCGGGTGTAATAGTTGATTTCCCAATCCTCGCCCTGCGACGGATCGTTCATCCCGTCGGCGGGCGGCGCGAAAAGCCTCAGCATGACCTCCTGGCCGCCTTTGAACGGCTTTTCATAGAACGCCGGCATCAGGTCGATGGTTTTCACACCGGGTTTTTTGTAGAACCATTTGCCGTTGAACTCAAATACCGCATTGAGGTCCTCTTCGAGCGTGACTTCGCAGAATACCGGGCTCCTCTCCAGCCACACCGGCACCGCCAGGCCGTCGGCATCCTCGAATCCGCCCCATCTCAGGACAACGGGCAGTTCCACGGCTTCACCGGTTTCCATGGTCGGATAGAACCACGGATCGAAAATTATCTCCCTGTACGCATCGAACAGCGGCTGCCTGATGCCGTTTTCAGGGCAGTTGGGATCCTCCAGTTCCAGGCCGAGGCGTCCCCTGTCCCTGAACTGGTACATCGTGATGCCCTTCATCCAGTCGGCCTTTTCGTCCCTGAACATGTAGTAGAACTCCTTCACCATCTCGGCCTGCTCGTAAGGGCCGACCACGTCGCCGTCGGCATTGAGTTCCGAAATGACAAGGGGCTTCGGCACGCCATCGTTCAGGTAACAGAACCTCTCATATGTAAACCTGTTTATCTCGAACCTTTCCCTTATATCGTACCGCCTGTGGGACTTGCCTCCGCGCTCCGCCACGGTGAACGGCCATCCCCAGTTCAGGGCCAGGTAATAGTCGCCCGACCATATGTCCGCCGCCCTGACGGCCTCGCGGAACTCCTTCTCATATGGCATCTCGGCGGCCCCCGGCACCGCTTCCCCGCCTATGCAGAGTATCGTTTTTATATGCGGCGCCTCCTGCTTGATGATGTTGTGGAACCGCACGTAAAAGTCGGCCACCTGCTGGTAGGTATACCTCTTGTTGAACGCGAACCAGTTGCCACATGCTTCGTGGTTGATCCTGAAGAGCAGCCTGCCAAATGGTTTCAGCTCCCTTGCGATCTGCACCAGGTGCTCGTCGGGGACGGCGCAGTCGATGGTCAGCGTGAGCGTCACATCCTGGCCGTGGCGCCTTACGTCCTTCATCGAAATGAAGGGCTCGCCGTCCGTACTGCCCCCTATGCCCCCGGTATAGGGGAAGTAGTCGTCATACGGGTAATCCCACTGGAAAGTCACTTTCCCGTCTGTCTTCAGCTTGCTCGCCCGCGTCGGCCAGCCCTCATCAAGCGGGTAATAGCAGTACATGAGGTTGATGCTCCTGTGCGGTCTGCCCAGTTTGTCCAGTATGTAATCCTGACATACGTATTCGCCGCGCTCGCTGCCGTCACCAAGGTCGACGGCGCACGGGGCAGGCCCCATGTGCAGTTTGAACGCTTTCTTTCCGTCGTTCATCACCGGTTTCATCCTTTCGTTCATCACATCGTTATTTATTAGGTGCGGCCGGTCAGCCGGCATCCGGGGACGGCTCCGGTCAGCGTCCCAGGACGACCTCCACCCTGTTTTCGTCCTGCATCACATCGAGCGGTATAAGCGTCCCGTCCAGCTTTTTGCCATTGACCGTCAGCGAAGCTACTCCTTTCGAGACCCTGTCAGGGTTCCTGACTTCTATGTCGAAAACCTTTCCCCTGAACACCCTGCGTACCCTGAAGCCTTCCCAGTCATGGGGTATGCAGGGATCCACCACGAGCCCGTCATAGGAAGCCCGCACGCCCAGGATGTACTGCGATACGGCCACAAAGCTCCAGGAGGCTGTTCCCGTCAGCCACGAATTCCTTGCGCGGCCGAACTTGTACGGATGCTCCCTGCCCGTGATGAACTGGGAATACACGTATGGTTCCATCGTGTAAATCTCCGCGATATCGTTCTTGGCAGCCGGAAGGAAGGACAGGTAATACTCGAAGGCCCGGTCGCCCCTGCCCAGCATGCACTCGGCTATCACTGCCCACGTGTTCGCATGGCAGAATATGCCGGCATTCTCCTTGAGACCCGGAGGGAACGACGTTATGGCGCCCACTTCCAGGTCGGGCTCCCTGTACGCGGGATAGTTTTTCACAATGCCGTGCTCAGTTGCCAGGTACTCCTTCAGGCTGTCCATCGCCTGCATGCCCTTATCGGCGGAAGCCGCGCCCGACACTACGGCCCACGTCTGGCTGTTTATGAATATCCTGCACTGGTCGCTCTCCTGCCCGCCGAGTTTCTTCCCGCTGTCGAGATACCCCCTCAGGAACCACTTGCCGTCCCATGCATACTTGTCAAGGTTCGCGGCTATCTCATCCCTGTACTCCATGAAGTGTCCGGCGTCATCCTTATGTCCTGCCCTTTCGGCAAGCTCGATGAACTCCGTGAGGGCGCGGTAATACAGGAATGTGCTCCAGATGCTTTCTCCCTTTCCCTTCAGGTTTATGCAGTCGTTCCAGTCCGCTGCAAGGCCCAGCAGCAGCCCGTGGGGCCCTCTTTTGCTCCACGAGAACTCAAGTGCCTGTTTCAGGTGCTCGTAGACAGTCGCTTCTCCTTCGTCGCAGTACGGCACTTTTACACCAAGGAATCCCATGTCCCCTGTTTCCCTGATATATGCGGGCACCGAGAGCAGAAGCCACAGGTGGTCGTCAGAGAAGATGAACTTATCGGGGGGCACATTATGCTGTCCCTGTTCCCACGTGAGGGGCTGCAGCCCATGCATTGCCGCGCCGTTGGATATCTGCCCCTTCAGCAGGTCGATGATTTTTTCCCGGCAAAGTTCGGGTATCGAATGCATCACGCCAAGCGTATCCTGGTTCGTATCACGGTAACCGAGACCGTCGCGCCCTCCGGCCTCATTGAACGAGGCGGACCTGGACCAGTTGAAGGTCGTGTGGCACTGGTACTGGTTCCAGATGTTGACCATCGAGTCCACCAGCGGCGAAGGCGTGGAACACGTATAGGCAGACAGCCTCTTGTCCCAGTACTGCCTTACCTTTTCAAACTCCTTCTCCACGTTGGCACGGTCGGAATAAAGCTTCCTGCATTCCTGCCCGAAGGTCTTCGCATCGCCGATCCCGAC
The DNA here is from genome assembly GCA_002386045.1 of Hungateiclostridiaceae bacterium UBA3922. Taxonomy (GTDB): domain Bacteria; phylum Bacillota; class Clostridia; order Acetivibrionales; family DTU013; genus DTU013. Next base: position 22,435 of record DGEQ01000055.1, read on the forward strand.
TATGTAAACGGCATATGCCTTTTCACCCGGTCTCAGCTTTACTTTGTTCTGCACCGACGCGCAGGGGTTGCCCCCGACGGCTATGGTATTGGCATTGTGACCTCTTTCCACGGCGATAGGGTTGCCCTCGTGGCGATAGCGTCCTATGAACTCTTCCCTGTCGGTCTCGAAGCTCACGACCGGCAGCGTCGACGCCATGAAAGCCTTGGGTTCGTATATCGGCCAGAGGCGGATCGAGTAATCCACGACATCGTTCTCGTAGCCCATTCTGCACGTGTAAAGTATGTACTGGAAATTGGTCAGGTCCTGGTCCATGTTCCAGAAGCACCATTCCGCGTATGTGAACAGCGACAGTTCCCTGTCACTGTCCGACCTGTTTTCGACCTCCACTTCCCAGATCTCGACAGGCTTGTCGATGGGCACGAAAACCCTGTAATCGGATCTGATCCCCCTGTATTCGCTTTCGAATCTCGTGTACCCGAGGCCATGGCGACAGACGGTCTTATAGCTGTCCAGCGGCTTGCCGACCGGCTGCCATGACGCGGACCAGTAATCGCCGTCTTCATCATCCCTGATGTAGACATAGCGGCCCGGACGGTCCATCGGTATGCTGTTGAACCGGAACCTGAGCATCCTGGCAGACTTCGGGGATTTGTAGAAGCCGTATCCGCTTGCGTTGTTTGAGATGATGCCGCAATACTCGGCAGTGCCAAGGTAGTTCACCCAGGACATCGGTGTGTCCGGCCTCTCGATGACATACTCCCTGTTGGCATCGTCGAACCAGCCATAACGCATAAGGCGCCCCTCCTTTATTATCTGCTTCTTGTATTTACCGGGAAATCAAACAACACTTAGATTATTTTAGCATAAAAAACATGCAAATCATATTCTTTTTGAATCTTCACGGTCCGGATACCCTGCGGCGGACAACATGTTTAGAAAAAGATTTTCTGTCAATAATAACCGAACGAAAAAAGCTTTTTTCGGAGGTAAACATGGACGATTCAACACTGAAGCTGGAAAAAAGGGATGCGGTCGGGGGCGGCCGGGCCAGAAGACTCCTGGAAAAAGGCCTGGTCCCGGCCGTTATCTACGGCAGGGGATTCGGTTCCACTCCTGTCCAGGTCGACAGATCGGAACTGAGGAAGTTCCTGAAAACCAACGGAAGGAACGCGGTTTTCAAAACCGAGTTCGCCCAGGAACATGACCTCTCGCTGATCATAAAAAACATACAGTACCATCCGGTCAACAAGGAGATAATCCACCTGGATTTCCAGAAGGTCGACCCGCAGGAGACCGTGCAGATGGAGATACCTGTCAAGGTGACAGGCGAAGAGGCATACACGCGGACCGGCAACTCGGTGCTGCACCAGTTGAACACGATCACGATCGAGTGTCCCGCCGCGAGCATCCCGGAATATGCCGTGGCAGACATATCAGGCCTGAAAGCGGGCCAGAGCTTTACAGTCGCAGACTTCCGTTTCCCGCCTGATGTTAAGGTGCTGACCGATCCTTCCAAGGTGGTCATCGCGATAAAGGGACACCGCCCGGAACAGGTATCTGAAGCAGAAGAAGGTGAAATACAGGACGCCGTCCCGGCCACGGAATCATAGACAGCTTTTCACGTATCGCCGGCTCAGAAATACCTGGCCGGCGATATCCTTACCCAATCATCGCAATAATAGCCATAGTGGCTTTCCACTACCATGTTTTTCAGGTCGAACACCGATACGCAGCCTTCGATCCTGGTCTCTTTCCCGTCGCTGCTCCTGGGATTGCCGGCATAATATTCCGGGAACCTGCCATAGGGCGCCAGGAAGCTGATCAGTTCCTTTGCATCGCTGAACCCTATGTATCCCTTCTGTGCCAGCCTTTCGTGCACCTGACGGTTCAGTTCGTCATAGCGCCACTGTATGTCATCTGCCCTTTTGCCGATGACCTTCCGTGTCCAGCGGTGCATCGCGAAATAGCGCATTTCCGGGATGATGTAATGGTTCGTCGCGACAAGCAGGTCATCGCTTTCCTCCCTCTGGGGCGCGAAATAGAAAGTAGAGGGACAGTTCTCTTCGCCGGTCCCGCTGATGTAGCCGGTTTTTTCAAATGCATCGGGACGGATCGTTTTCCCGGCCTTGTTCTTTTTGTTCCACCAGTCCCACAACTGCCGGTTGTATGCCAGGTAATCCTGCGGGTAGGCGTAATCGTTCCACCTGAACATGACGCCGTTCCAGTACGGCGCGGACGCATGGTTCCTTATGAACTCCATGTCAGGCAGCAGCGGCCTTGCATCTTCGTCGGCGTACTGCGTGAAATCGGGCTCCGGCCACGATGCGCCGGCTTCGCCTATGCAGGACCTTCCAGCGCCGTCAGCGATAACGTACAGCCATGACACTCCTTTGGGCAATGCAGCCATAATGTCGGCGGCGTCCTCGGCGCTTTTCCCGTACTGGACACACAGCCTCGTCATGAGCAGAGAATTGACGCCTATGTTCTCCGGGTCGCAGTTTGCACCCGGGGACATGTCCACGCCCACGGCAACGCCTCTCATGTTCATCGCCGCTATGCTCCCGACCATGCCCGGGGCGGCTATGTTCACGAATGGTATCGGCTCAGGGCGCCGCCCGGCGAGCGCCGCGGAGACCGGGTCTTTTTTATCGCCGAACTCTTTGTCCGCCCCGTCGCTTACGTCGCCGTACCCGCCTGCGGGCATTACGGGGCGGTAAAGCACGTATGCGCAGGTATCCTGGAAGACGCCGGCGGACGGGAACGTGAAATCCCTGCCGAACCAGCAGTTGCCCCCGGCACAGGCACCACTGGCGACGAACGCGTTGCACATCATCGGTATTTCGAAGTCCTCAGGCTCGATGCCTTCCAGCGCGCGCCTGAAGAATTTCCCCGAATAGACCACAGAACAGATGATATCTATGCCGGCGTTGAGGACGATGAGCCGCTGCATATCCACGCGGGTCTTCGGGTTTCTGCTCCTGCACCCGTCATGGATGCCCCGTATCTCTTCCGTTATTTCCGGCGGCAGCTGCCGCCATGTCTTTTTTGAAAGCTCGTGGATGATCCTGACCAGTATGTCCTGGACCAGTTTCATCTTTTCAAGGACCTTGCTGCCTATGAACGAAAAGACGACCCTGTCGGTATAATCCATCATCCGGGCGACCTCAGGCTCGGCCATCCTTCCCATCAGGTATCCGATTTCGTATGGCGTGCCTTCGACGTAATACGCCCGCTTGGGCCTTCCGGTATCGTAATTGAAGGCTGTCCTGCTTTCCGCGGCGATCCCCAGCCTCCCGTTGTATGTATCGGCCCTCACGACTTCAAAACCGTCGCTTTCGAATGCCTTCGAAAGTCTTATAAGCCGCTTCCCCGCTTCCGTGCTCCTGTACAGGCGAAACACCCCTTCAGCAAAAGCCGGTGCAGCAACCGCATTGCACCCACCGGCATCAGATTTCCCGTACCATATTATGCAGGGAGTTTCGAAAGAGAAACGATACGGATTCGATCATGAAACCGGGACAGTCCAGGATGTTGTCAGACCAGGCAAAAATAAAACCACAGGCGGTTTCCTGTGGTATAACATGCTTTTCCGGCAGCAACACGGCATTATTCGTCAATGTATTCCTCATCAGTGTCTGTTCTCTTTGTGACAGATCCCCTGTTGCCCTCACACGAGTATCATGTCGAACCTGCCCCATGTCATATGGCACGTGACGACATACGCCTTGCCCGGGTTGGCCAGCGTGCGGTTCTGCTCGACCTGCTGGGGGTTCATCTCGAGTTCCACGCCGTTGTTCGACATGTTGACAAGGAAAATGCCGTTGTGCAGGTTCAGGAATTCCCCCACGGAAGCCTGTGCCAGTTCATCAGGTTCCGTGATATCCTCCTGCGCGAATTTGGCTGCGAATTTCACGAATACATCCCTGTCACATGCTATGGCTGTAAACATGTTGATCTTCCCGTATATTTCCTGGCTGACGAACCACTGTGCCGTAATATCGGACCTGAACTGGTTTATCTCGACTATCGGGTTATCATCCACGAAACGGATCAGGTTCTTGATGAGCAACGTGACATAGTCGCTGTACAATTTCCCAAGAAGGGCTTCGCCATGATCCCGGAATATCTGCTCTATCTGCAGGGAATCATCTTTCCCGACCACGTTGAACTGCCGCGAGGACATCCCGTATTCCTTCTTGTAGTTTTCAAGCGCTTCCTGGAGTTGTTCGATGGTCAGATGCCCCCTGTCGACCAGGGCCTGTCCCAGCATGAGATGCCCCTGTTTCTGGGTGGCCAGCATTTCTTCAAGCTGTTGCTCGGTTATGTATCCTTTTTCCACCGCCAGTTCTCCAAACCTCTTGTCGACTTTTTTCTGCATGTTGTGGATCTCTTCCACCTGCGCGGGAGTCATATACCCTGCATTGACTGCTATGACACCCAGTTTGAGGCGCATGGATCTTTGGTACTCAAGCGCATCAGTCAGTTGATCGGGCCTGATAAGTCCCCTGTTCAGCAGGTAATTGCCGAAATACTGGCTAAACATCTTCCACACCCCTTCTCAGAAAATGTTCCTGATGATATGCTCTATCTGGGATTTCTCCCACGGTTTCTGGATAAAATCATGGGCACCGGCATCCATCGCCGCCTTCAGGTGTGACTTTGTGCCTGAAGAGGACAGCATGATCACCTTTACATCCTTCTTGACGGCCATCATCTCTTTAAGGGCTTCTATCCCGTTTTTGTCAGGCATCACTATATCCAGGAAAACAAGATCGGGTTCGTATTGTTTGAACAGTTCGATAGAACTCTGCCCGGTCGAAGCTTCAACTATGTTAAAGTCACCGTACTCTTTCAGGCAATCCTTCATTTTTTTCCTGACAAGCAAGGAATCATCGCAGATGAGTATCGTAGGCCGGTTGCTGCTCATTACAATAACCTCCCCGAAAAAAATGTAGAGTTTTGTTATATTATCATAATAACTTAATTTATCCATAATGTAAAGGAATTGCACGTATTCGGTACATTTTTAACGTTTTCCGGTCCGCTGCATAGTATATAAAAGCAGCACTATTTATAAAGGAGCCTTCCCAATGAAGCCGCCAAAAGGATCAGGACTTGAAGCGCTGGACAGGATGATCCGCAGGAGCGCCAGGTTTTACTCCGGTATTTTTAAACATTACTCCGACTTTTTCAGTGCGGACAGGTTGAGGCAAAACATGCAGACAGCACTTAAAAGGTTCCGGTCCATCGAACTGCCCAAATTCACATACAGGCCGCCGAAAGTCGACTACCATAACATCGTGAACAGCTTCCTGCCTCCGGGCGCCAGGCTGGTAAAGCCAAGGTATCCCGAACACGCCGGCGATATCCGGTTTGCCGACCTCGACGGCGACGGCCGTAAGGAAATCATCGCGTCATACGTTGCCGGCGACGGCCTGAGGACACTCGTGCTGAAAAAAGATGAGGTACAGTGGTACAGGATGGCCGAGATCAGTAACCCCGGCTTCAGCGGTATCCACTATGTCACATGCGCCAATATTTCCGGGAACAGCAGAAAGGATCTCCTCCTCGGAGTCGAATCCGGCCAGCAGGGCCGGACACTGTTTGCGTACTCGGTGTCGGACGGGGATCCCAGGAAAATATTCAGCAGGGGATACAGCAAGCTGGAAGTGCTCAGGAGCCCGTCACGCACTTCCAGGGATGTCCTGGCGCTATGGCACGAAGATGACCCGGGCATTTACAGGATCGAACTGGTTCGATGGAACGGCATCGACATCGAACAGATCGATAAAACCAGGTACCTGGCAACGAAGGTGCTGCCATGGTACATCAGTAAACTCAGGCAGGATCCCGGCGACACAACAGGCTGGTACAACCTGGCCGTAACATTCATGGATGCCGGTGACAGCATGAATGCAGCCAGAGCCGTGAGATACGCACTTGAAACCGACCCGGACCCGGTGATGAGAGACAGGCTGACGGAACTCAGGCAAAAGCTCGATCGCTGAGTCCGCAGACCGCTCACAAGTGAAGGAGGCAGAAGCGCATGACAGGCAGGCCGCTTTCCCTGCTCGACAACATAAGGATCAGCAGCGGTCCGGAAATCCTGAGAAGCTATTTTTCCGAGCTTCTTCACACAAACAGGAACAATCTTGCCGAACTGCTCAGTGACCGGCATCTTCGTTTCAGCACGCTGTACATGCTGAAATCTGACATCAAAGGCAGCGGCCTCCGTGATTCGCTGCCCGCAGTTTACAAACAGGCGCTGGAGCTGTCTGAAGCGCTTTCTGAAGCTGAAACCGCCGACACGGCGCCATCCCGCAGGCGCAGCAGCACGTTCGGAAGGTATGCTGGCACAAGGCTGTCAGGCAGAAACCGGGCAGGGAAAAAAGCGAAGCCCGTCGACGAGATGCTTGCCGATCCGTCCTCCGCACAGGCACTTGGATGGATCGTCAGGACCGGATGGGACGGTGACATGCCGGAAGAGCATTACGAACGCCTTATGGAACGCTGTACGGCGCTGCTGCTGGTACTCCTGAAAGACAGGTCAGTCCTTCCGGATGTTGCCGATGTGATTTTCGAACGGCACAGGCAGGGCAAACTGGTCCACAACCTGGTCTGGGCATTTTTCGAGGCACACGACCGGGAAAGCCTCTACCTGATCGCCCAAAGGCTGTGTTCGCCGGACAGGCGGGACGCAGCCCTGGCCAGGAAACTGCTCTGTTTCATCCCCGGAACGGACGATGTCAGTGCCGATGGCCATTCACAGTATTTCAGCGTCCTGGAATGGCTGTCCGTCAACATGCCGTATATCCATTTTACCGGCGAAAGCATGCAGATGTGCCCAAAACCGGTCTTCTGCGCCGTTTCACATGAGGGCAGGTACCTTTGCACGCAGGTATCGGCGGACAGCGGCAAACCGGAAATCCCTTCCGGCGGACCCGAAGCAGAGCGTCTCGAGCGTTTCCGCAGGCTGGACGGATCGCAGAAACGGCTGCTGGCAGATGTATCCTGCGCTCTTTTCATGCAGGACAAACGTCGGTGGGAATCCTGGATCAGGCTCCCCCTCGGCGAACAACTGGAATCTGCCTTGAGCATGTTAGGAGGATCGGGATGATCAGGTTTGAAGACGGCTTTTCAGACATCCAGTCCATACTGGCGCGATACAGGCGTGGAAGCCCCGAATACGAGGCTCTTGGCAAGCTTTCCGGGAGCAGCCGCGTCTATACCTACCTGTCCCCGGAAGAACTGGAGTTTGAGATCGGCATGCGGAAAAGCATAATCGAGGCTTCACTGGCACTTTACAGGCGAAGGTTTGCGTTCCGGATATTCCAGGAGTCCTTCTGCAACGAGGTTTACTGGAACAGGAGGCAGGACGGGGGCTTCGTGCTGAGACCCGGCGCAAGGCCTTCAGAGGCTGTGGACGATATTTTCACGAATACCCGGATGTACGGTACCGAATGCGCAACAGCTATCGTCATCATATATTACAAGGCGGTACTGGACATGTATAAACCTCAGCTTTTCGACCGCGCTTTCACCAGGATCGTCCTGATGAACTGGCGTGATATGGACCCGCTGATCGACCCCAAAACATACCGTGGGCTTGCCGATTACCTGCCTGGCGACTGCAGGTATGTCAGGAACCCCGAGGTGGATCCGCTGACCCCGGAATGGCAGGGGGAAAACGTCATAGACCTGGGCAGCGGCAGGTACTATGGACACGGTATAGGGCTGGGAGACCTGGACTTCTTCATAAGTGCACTGAACCGCAACAGGAGGGAAGGCGCTCAGGTGTCGGCCTATCTCGTGGACGCGGCTACAAGGCCTGATTTCCGCGTCCTGTACCTGTACCGGAAAAACGCTTCATAAAAAGCAGCGCCGATGAATAGCTTTTACTTGTGAGAAGGTTTTCTGGTGCACATGTTTTGAAAAAGCGGATCTGGGACCGTATAGACAAGTTTTACCGCGACTCTTTTATCCTGACGCTTTCAAATATGACCACCGGCGTGATCGCCTTCGTCTTCTCCCTCCTGCTTTCCAGGAAGCTGGGTGCGGAAGGCCTTGGGCTGTATGGGTTGGTAATGCCGGTCTACGGTCTTTTGCTCTGCATCACCAGTGACGGCATCATAACGGCAATCTCCAGGATATCGACAGTCTATTTCAACCGTGGTGAATATAAAAACCTGGACAGGACCCTGAGCACAGTTTTCGTTCCGGTCACGTTCCAGGCCTGCGGCATCGCCCTGCTGGTGCTGGTTTTCCACAGGCCGCTGGCGGTATATGTCGTGCGGGATGCCCGGGCGGCGGGAGCGCTGATGGCACTGTCTCCGGCACTTGTTTTCGTGCCGCTTTCAGCCGTCATAAAAGGCTATTTTTACGGGATGGGCAGGTACAGGATAACGGCTTCCATAGACATTCTCGAGAAACTGTTCAGGGTAGCCGTTTTATCAGGCGCTGCTGCACTGCTGAAGCCCGAAGGCGTATCCGGAACGGTCGCGACGGCATGCCTGGCCCTTACGGTCGGCGAACTGATCAGCTTCATCGCCCTCTTCACCAGTTACCGGATAAAAAGGAGCAGGCTGAAGGGAGGCACCGGCAGGATCAAATCAAGGATACAGCTGGTTTTCGACGTGATGGTGATATCCGTCCCGCTTTGCCTCAACGGCATCGTTTCATCGGTGATATCGACCATTTCGACGCTGATCGTCCCCCGCAGGCTGATGGCGGCGGGATTCACTTACCGGGATGCCCTGGCGCTGATCGGCAGGTTCGGCGGTATGGCGCTGAACATATCCACGCTCCCGTCCATAATAATAAATTCCATGCTTACCGTGCTTGTACCGGACATGTCGCTCAATATAAGCAAAAAAGACTACTGGTCCGCCGAGGAAAGGATAGCCCAGGTCCTGAGGATCTCAGGCGTCATCGGTACGGCGACTGCCATCGTGTGTTTCCTGATACCCGGGACGTTGGGACGGGTTTTCTACCAGAGGAACGATCTTGCTGCCATGATACGTTTTTCGGCGCCCATCTGCCTGATGACGTTCATATCGTCGCCGACCTTCGGTATCCTGAACGCCCTCGGCAGGCAAAACATCCTCCTTCGGAACTCGCTGATCAATTCCCTGCAAAACCTGGCGCTCACGGCCGTGCTGGTCGGCATACCGTCCCTCAACATTTACGGATGCGGCCTGTCGATCAGCATCACTTCCGCAACGTCGCTGGTATTGAATCTGAGAGAGATCAGGAAAGTATGCGAGATCAGGATAGATATCCATGATATCGCCATATTGGCGCTTTCGGGCGCAGCATCATGGCTTGCGGCCCTGCTGGCGGGAAATGCGCTGCTCGCTGCACCGCCCGCCGTGCGGATGGCGGGCGTGGTCATCGCCTGTTTCGGTACGATGGCAGGGATCAGTTCGTATGCATTCAAGCTCCGGGCGGAATACTGAAAACCCGCAGCAAACGCCGGCAACACGTGGCAAATGGTGCTGAAAACCCGCAGCTAAACACTGGAAGCGTCACGAAGGAGCCCTGAACTGCATCACGAACACGGCTCCCCTTCCGTCTTTCGCATTTTCAGCCCAGATCCTGCCCTTCATTTCAGTCATGTAATTGGCACAGCTGTGGAGGCCGAAGCCGTGACCGCCCTGCTTGGTCGTAAAGCCGTAGGCAAATATGCTTTCCAGTTTTCCTTCCTCGATTCCAGGGCCCGTATCGCCGACCCGTATGAATACGTGCTTATTGTCCCTCGTGACTTCTATGGTCAGTACCTTCTCGCCGTCTTCTGTATTTTCCATGGATTCCACGGCGTTTTTCACCACGTTGGCAAGCACGTGGAAAAGCTTGGTGCTCTGGGCCAGTGCCCTGACCGACTTGTCATAACGCCTGACCACGTCTATTCCTGCCTTTTCGATAGAACTCCGGTTCAGTTTCAGCACGTTTTCAATGACAGGTATCACGTCAAGGCGTTCAAGGCTCGATTTTATGCCTGTCAGGGTCTGCTGCGTGCTGATGAGCGCTTCGATCAGGCTGACACGCTCGAGCAGCCTTTCTACATGGTTTTTCAGGTCATTCCTGAACCGGATGAACGAGTCGCCCAACGTGGCGTAAAATTTTACGAGCAGTTTCCCTTTTTCGTCGTTCCTGATGAATTCTTCAAGCTCTCCGAATCTTTGCGAAAGCATCTCGTTTGCCATCATAAGGTCGTCCAGGCAGCTGCTTTCCAACAGGTTTTCAAGTGCCTGCTGCGTGGTGTTCACGGTGTTCATTATATTGGCGATGTTGTGCAGTATCCCCGTGGTGTCGGCCATACCCTTCCTGTGGGCCTGTTCCATCAGCCTCCTGTAACTCCGGTCGAGCCTTTCGAACAGTATGATGCTGTTAAGTGCAAGGCTGACATGGTTGCTGAGTATGCGCATGATCCTGATATCCGCCCCCTCTGCCTCGATAAGCAGGAAACCCGTGAACTCGTCGCCCATGTACAGAAGGTAGGCCAGGAGGAAATGCGGCCCCTCATCGCTGAAAATACAGTCGGTCAGGAAGCCCCGGGCATCCTGTCCATGCTGGGGGTGATCCTTTTGCCATTCCCCGTCACTGTACCGGAACTCTGCATGGTAGTCTGAAAATTCCATGTGCTCGGAAGGCTCATCGAACAGGTAAAGCCAGCAGCCTTTCACCCCTATCCTGGGCAGGTTGGCCGCCAGCGACTCCTTCAGGCTGTCTACGTTGAAATTCGTCAGCAGTATCTTGCCCACTTCCCTCAATATGAGCTGGGACCTGTTGTATTCCACATGCTCCATGAACACTGCGGTTGCAAGCTTGTTCTGCAGAACGCCCTGCATCTGGTTGAAAATGTTGTCGGCCCATATTAGTTTTTTCAGATCGGTGCTGAAACAGGGCAGAAAATATGGCATCAGCGCCTTCCTGAAGTTGGCCGCCGTCATTTCGTAAGCTCCCGGTTCATCACTGTAGACCATTTTGCGGAGCATTTTCTCAAACCCCATCAGGAACGGACGGTATTCCATTTTATAAAAAGCCTGCCTGAATGAACCGACCAGTCCGCTGATTTCTTCATGGCTGAAGGGAGTGCTGCCGGCGATTTGCCCGGCTATGACCTCCAGTTCGTTATCATCCAGTTGCTCAAAAAGCTTTCCGGCAGTACTGCATCTGTCCTCGTCCAGTGAAACGGCCAGTCTCGGAACGCAGCCGCAGGATTCCCTGTAAACGACTTTCCCGGGAACTTCCGTTTCCATCGGGACATCTTCGCCCATGATAAGCCGGTGCAAAGTTTCACAGCTATAATACCCGAGTTCTTTCCACGGAAAATAGACCGTGGTGTAGGCAGGCGACGAAAACCTGCCGATCTCCCCGTCTTCGTAACTGGTCACCGCGATATCCTCGGGTATCCTCAGCCCTCTTTCCCTGATCGCGCTGACCACGCCAAGGGTCTCTTCATTGTACAGCGATACGATAGCCTGCGGGAAAACGCCTCTCTCATCCAGGAGTATCTCCACGGCCCGTTTCCCTCTTTCAGTCACATCCAGCCCGATAAGTTCCCTGCGTTCCACGACAAGCTGCGGATCGAATATGCCATACTCGTTCATAACACTCAGGTACATCTCATTCCGGTTGTCCGGCAGGAACGGCGGGATATAGGCTATTTTCCGGTACCCGTGCTTCTGTACCAAGTGATGCAGTATTTGACCCAGGTATTTTTCACCCCGGAAGAAAACGCCATGGATGCCGGGCCTTATCGATCCCACGCTGACCAGCGGGATATCGCCGAGTATATCTGGGAATCCGCTGTTGTGGGCCACCAGCCCCCAGCCCAGGAAAACGATGCCGTCAAGCCTGAACTGCTTTACGAAGTCAAGCAGCATTTTCTCATGATACAGGTTCCTTACCGTCGTATTGACACGGAAATGCCCGAAACGCACCACGTTCACGCCATGCTCACGGGCATACTCATATATGCCCCTGGTGAGCAGGTTGTGGTATTCGTCGTATGAATCCTCGTCAATGAATCCGATGGTGATCTTTCTGCCCATAGTGCGTCCACCTGTCACGAGAATTTCAGTATAAATGAAGCGCCCATGTTGATGCCTTCGCTTTCAGCCTGGATCGACCCGCCCATGTCCGCCATGTATGCCGCGCAGCTGTAAAGTCCATACCCGTACCGGCCTTCCTTCGTGGAAAAGCCGTATTCGAACAGCCTGTCCAGTACGGCCCTGGGTATTCCCCTCCCGTTATCCTTAATGCAAAGGTACTTGCCGGTCTCATCCTCATACAGCCTTATGGTAAGCTTCCGATCCCTGGCTTCCGAGTTGGCAAGCGCGTCCTTTGC
>DGEQ01000055.1:35061-36611 GCA_002386045.1 Hungateiclostridiaceae bacterium UBA3922
GCCCTGAAATCGGGCATATATTCCTTTTCCACTTTTATCTGCAGTTTTTCGAAGGCATCTTCGTTCAGTTTGAGCGCGTCGTCGACTATCGGCGCTATCATGAGTTCTTCCAGCTTCGTGTCCACGCCGGCGTAGTTCTGCTGTGCGGCAATGGCTTCGTTGATGGTCCTTATCTTTGCCCTGAGCCTGCCCTGTATGCTGAGGAGCTGGTCACGCAGCTTTTCAGCCGGACCGCCGAGGCGCAGGTAAAACTCCATCAGCTTTCTGCCTTTCGCATCGGAGCATATGAACTCCTCGAGCCTGTCGATATTTTGCTTCAACAGTCCGCTGGCCATAGCCATATCGTCGATGACGGGCGAATTTGCACACTCGGACATCATGTGCACTGAAACATTTATGCTGTTGAGTATATTGCCTATATTGTGCAGGATGTTCGTCGCAATATCCGCCATGCCCTCCTTCTGGGCATGTTCCACGAGCTTTTTGTATGCTATGTCAAGCCTCTTGAGCAGGACTATGCCGTGCAGTGCCGTACTGATGCTGGTTGCCAGGCTCTGAAAAATTATTTCATCCGGCGTTTCCTCTTTCATCCCGAACAGTGCGAACCCCAGGATCTCGTCCGTCACATGGAGCAGGTATGCCAGCGACACCCTGCCGAGTTCTTCCGCCTGTATCCGGGCAAGCTGTTCTTTCAGGCTGCCCGCACTGCCGTTCGTCTCTTTCCTTTCGCCGTCACAGTACCTGAATATCAGCACGCTGTTGTCAAACAGGTCCTCTTCAGCGTCGGAACCCGTGAAAATGGAATTGGAGATGAATATATGGCATCTGTCCAAACGGAACAGTCTCATGATTTTTTCAAGGGTCTCCAGCAGGTTTTCGAGGGAGAACTTCACAAGCAGCTGCTGAGTCATTTCCTGGAGTATCCGGTCGTCCGTCTTGCTTTTCAGCGCAGAGCTGCCGGTTATCGCCGTCTCTCTCCTGCTGACTGCTGCCTGCGCCTGGAAGAACAGGTCACCTGACCACAGCAGCGTTTCAACATTTGAAATGAGATAAGGGTAAAAAAGGTACCTGATATCGGGCACCAGCCTGCTTATGCCGGGATACTCCCCCAAATCCCGGATCTGGGCGTCCAGTTCCGCCAGGAATATCTCTCTGTCCCTGAAGTCGCAGGACTGTATGAAAGCATCCACGAGATCCCTGAATGAAATGCCGGAGTCATTATACAGGGTCTGCAATGTCCTGATTATCGCATCCTTTTCGGACGGTGCCATGGCGCAGGGCGAATATCCGGCAGGTTTGACATATTCGGCATCTGCAGGCCTGATATAGTAAGGCATGCACCCGCAGGACTCCCTGTACAGGATCATGCACTTGTCATCCAACGGCAGTTCCTTGGGGCAGCTGCCCGTCCTCAGCAGCCTGACCATGCTCCTGCAGCCTTCATAGCCAAGTTCTCTCCATGGAAAATATGCGGTGGTGCATCCGGGGACCGAGTATTTTGCGAATTCACCCTCCTCGTAACTGACAACAGCCATTTCATCGGGTATGCT
>DGEQ01000055.1:36870-39907 GCA_002386045.1 Hungateiclostridiaceae bacterium UBA3922
ATCTTCTTTACCCTGCCGCGCCGGTCTGTGAAGGGAGGTAGCCGATCATTGCCGATATACAAAGAAGGATCATACAAACCGGCTTCGCCCATTGCCAGTTCATATGCCTCCTTCCTGTTGTCTTCCCTGTAATGCTCTGCAAAAGCTATCCTTTGATAGTGATGCTCGTCTATAAGGTGCCGGGTCAGCTTGTAAACAGCCATATCACCGGGGAAGTACACGCTCGGCATGTCGCTGAAAATGGTCCCGATGCTCAGCACCGGTATGTTTTTGAAGTGTGCCATGAACTTCTCCCGGTTATACATCGCCCCGGCCTGCGTCCAGCCGATGAACATCAGCCCGTCCAGGTCGTATTGGCTTATATAATCCAGGACCATGTCGACCTGGTGGGAAAACTTATACGCTATATGAGAGGAGTAGTATCCGAACCTGATGATCTGTACTCCCAGTTCCCTCGCTGCTTCGGATATCCCCTGCAGTATCTGGTTGTGGTACTCGCTTTCCAGGTTTTCGTCGAGAAAACCTATGGTATAGCGTTCCTTCCGGACAGGTCCGGATCCAAGGTAAAAATACTGCATATCAGGCTCCTTGCCCAAGCTCCTTCAAATATTGTTCCAGCGGTTTAGGCATGTTGAAATGGTATCCCTGGAGTATACACCGCCTCGAATCGAGCAGATGTTTCTGTTCTTCGGTCTCTATACCGCTTATTATCACTTCGAGATCCCATGTGCTGATAATGTCCATGAGCGAGAGAAGAAAGCTGCGTTTTTTCCTGTCCGTCACTATGTTCTGTACATAGGCCTTGTTCAGCTTGATCATCGTATCCTTCGGCATCTTCTGCAGGAAAGCGAACGCGGGATAAGCGTTCTCGAATCCGCTGACTGCGAACCGGACGCCCAGTTCGCTCAGTTCTCTTATGATCGCCATCGCGTGCTGGGCCGACTGGAACGAGAACTTATCCTCAAGGTTGAGTTTGAGGTACCCGGGCTCGATCCCCGTTTCCTTCAGGGCGGACTTTATGGTGCTGACAAAGCTCGGATGGTAAAACTCCTTGGCAGTACAGCTTATCATTACGAACAGGTCCCGGTGACCGGCTTCATGGATCTTTCTGAGGTATTCAAGTGCCCTGTACAGGACATGGCGCCCGAGTGTCACGATCATGTCGGATTTCTGCGCTATATGCAGGAACCGGCCCGGCTCGAGCTCTCCGTACTCCGGATGGAGCCAGCGCACGAGCGCCTGTACGCCGACCACTTTTTCGCATGTATCCACCAGGCTCTGCAGGTATACGTCTATCTGGTTCCTTTCGATCGCCTTTTTCAGTTCATTCTCTATCTTGATCTCATTGAGGTGCATGCATGAACTCGAAAGCTCATGGAACTTGAATATGCCGTGGGTCCTCTTGGCTTCATACAGCGCGATATCCGCGTACTTGAGCAGCATATCGGCCTGCATGCTGTCTTTTGAATATATACAGATGCCTATGCAGCACGAGATGTCCAGTTCGTGGTTTGCAATGAAATAAGGCGCTCTTATCAGGTCTATCAGTTTCTGCGCTATCTCGCCGACTTTTTCTCGCTCGGTCTCTTCGATGACCGCAGTGAACTCATCGCCTCCAAGCCTGAAGATCGCCCTGACCCTGCCTTCTTTGCTGACATAGTCCGGGATCATGCAAACATGGCTTTCAAGCCCGCTGCTGATCCTCCTTGCGACCTCGATCAGCAGCCTGTCGCCCACGTCATGGCCATACAGGTCATTGACGTTTTTGAAATTGTCCAGGTCGATATAGAACAGTGAGAACCTGTCCATGCTGTCTGCCCCGCCGCCGGTCAGCTCAGACATCGAGGTATAGAAGGAGCGCCTGTTCAGAAGGTCGGTCAGCGAATCATAATGTGCCGAATAGGCAAGCTGTTTCTCCTTTTCCTCCCTGAGGGCGATCTCCTCCCTGAGCCTGCCCACTGTTTCGGTAAGCTCGTTGGTCCTCTGCGCCACCAGCTTCTCCAGGTTATCGATATGTTCCCTGATCTGCATCTTCAGGCTCCACTTCGTGGTCATCGCGAGCGCGATCTGCTTGAGCGACACGTGGTCGAAAGGTTTTCTTATGAACAGCAGGTTATCGTTCTGGCCCAGCTTGGAAACGATCTGGTTCCACGTATAGTCGGAGTATGCGGTGCATATGACGACACCGACATCCGGGTCGATCTTCCAGATGTTTTCGATGGTCTCTATACCGTCCATCCCGGGCGGCATCCTGACATCCATGAACACAAGCGAATAGGGATCGCCGGATTCCCTGGCTCTCCTTACCATTTCGACGGCTTCACTGCCCTGGTAAGCATCGTCGATGGAATACCTGATGTCTATGACCGTCTCATCCTGGTCGGCTGCAGCGTCGCCGTCCCCGAACAATTCCCTCTTCAGCTGCTTTGCTTCCTGGTATTCCTCCATGCCGGAAGAAGAATCAAGTATGTATTTTATATCGTCATGGATATCCTTGTTGTCGTCCGCTATCAGTATCCTTCTTCGAAAGTTTTCCATAATGATCCTCACTTCAATGCAAGTTGATGCTCTGCATATCATTACTCTCCACACTTGTTCTCTGGATGCTGATACTCTGATGGTTGTATGGGAGTTTTCGACATGTCCTGCTGCCCAGGTCCAAACCAAAACCGAAGATGCTCTGCTGATGTCGATTGTTCGTTAACGATATACCAGTATATCAATTATAATATCTGCGACAAATTATTTCAATTAATTTAACCGGAAAGTACGACCTGCATGCGGCAATCAGCCATCCGGCGCTTTCACAGGACCGCACCCGGCTGCTGTGCCCTGCATCCGTCATTGTCGCGGACCGGATCTGGCTTTTGCAGCCCGCCATCCGGTATTGTCGCAGAACCGCACGAATTTAGCCGGGTGAAACGTATTACTGCTGTAAATACTTTATCCTTTCGGGCAATCACGTCTTGTTGAACAAAACCAGGATACAAACGCCGGCACAAGTGCAGCAAATATACATCATTTGCCGCAGACTTAG
>DGEQ01000055.1:40071-40212 GCA_002386045.1 Hungateiclostridiaceae bacterium UBA3922
CAACGTCCAGGAGGTAATGGACCTGGGCTGTATAGCTCACTTGTCGGCCATCAAATCAAGGATACCGTTCATCCACTTTTTTGATGGTTTCAGGACATCGCATGAATACCAGAAAATACATGCTGTCTCTTATACACATCT
>DGEQ01000084.1:0-3233 GCA_002386045.1 Hungateiclostridiaceae bacterium UBA3922
GCCGGCTATGCCCTTAACGAAGAACTGGGGCGTGATTACGAAGTGCTGATGGACGACCGTAACGTCGCGGCAGGCGTAATGTTTGCCGACGCAGACCTCCTGGGCGTGCCGGTCAGGGTGATCGTAAGCGCCCGTAATATCGCGAACGGCGAGGCCGAGATCGCGACCAGGGACAAGAGGATAAGGAAGACCGTAAAACTCGACGAAGTACGGAAAGCCATCGACGAGATCATCGGCCTGTAAGCGTCGAAACCATCAGGCTTCAAGTGTTGCAATCATCAGGCTCAAACACTGCACTCATCAGTCTGTACGCTCGTCCTTGCTGCGTCCCGTTTGTTGCTCAGATGCAGGCCTGCCGCGCTGTTCACCCTGCGAACAGCCAGTCGGCGTCCGCGGCAGGGATCTCCACATCCGCGGCGGTCAGCGAGTCAAGCAGCTGCTCCTCCGTCTTGCATCCCACGATCGCAGCCGCAGGCACCCTGTTGCAGGTGATGTAAGCCAGGGCGACGGCCGTTGGCGAAAGCCCGCTCCGCTGTGCGTATTCCTTCACGCGCTCCAGCCTTGCGATGTTGTCAGGCGATACAAACCTTACCGATGCCTTCCCCCTGAGGTTCCCGACTCCCACAGCAGCAGCCTTCGCGAAGAATCCCTTTGCCTGCGCCGAATAGGCGAAAACGGGGAATCTGTTTTCCAGGTACCATCCATATTCGTTGCTGTCCATGCAGACGAGGGTGGTATCGCCAAGAAGTCCGGGCGTCGTGGTTGCAAGGCTCCACTGTATCTGGCTCGCGCAGAAGGCTTCCTTCCCGCCGGCAGCCGCCGCGCGGTTCGCCTCTTCTATCCTTCCCGTCTTCCAGTTCGAGCAGCCTATGGCCCGCACCTTTCCCTTTTTTACGAATGTATGCAGGGTTTCCATTATGTCCTCTGCCGGGCGGGAAATGTCGTCCCGGTGCAGCCAGTAGATATCGATATGATCGACTCCAAGCGCCCTGAGGCTTTCGTCGAGGTCGCTTTCGAGTTCTTTCCGGGAAAGCCTCCCCCTGGTCATGCTGTCAAGTTCCGGGTGTCCTCCCTTCGTGGACAGCACTATCCGGTCCCTGTTTTTCCTCGATTTAAGCCACTTGCCGACTGTCCGCTCGCTGGCTCCCTCCCCTCCGGGTATCCACGAGGCGTATACCCTCGCTGTGTCGATGCAGTTGCCGCCTGCGTCGGCGAATATGTCCATGAGGCGCAATGCATCCTCCTCGCTGACGGTCGTCCCGAAATGGTCGGTCCCGAGCACGATTTTCGAGACTCTCAGCGTGTCACCGGCCGTTTTGCCGGTCCCGGGGATCCTGATATCCAGGTATCTCATTTTTTCCCACCCCTTCGTCAGAAATCATTATTATATTTACCACGCGAATGCTGACAGCAACCGAACGCCGGCAGAAAAATAAAAGGCAAAATATCACAGCGCGGCGGGCGCGCGAAAGGTATATATCACGGGAATTTTAGCATACCATGTGGAAAAAAGGGGATTTTGCTGGTATAATCTCTTTGACGGATAGCAGAATACTTCATGAAGGAAGATGCCGGACATGGATGGAAACAGTAAAAAGATAAAGATCGCCATCTCGGGGGATCTTGGGAGCGGCAAGTCCACGGTCTGCCGTTACATGAAGGAAAAGTACGGCCTGGAGGTCTATTCCACCGGGCAGATACAGCGCTCGCTGGCACATAAGTACAACATGGACGTGCTGGCATTCAACAGGTACATGGAGACCCATCCTGAGATAGACGAGGAAATCGACTCAGAACTTGTGAAAATAGGCAGCCTCGACCGGGACATGGTGCTGGACTCCAGGATGGCCTGGCATTTCGTGCCTGACTCCTTCAAGGTCTACCTGACAGTGGACCTGGATGAGGCCGCACACAGGATAATGAACGACCAGAGGGGCAAGGTCGAGAAATACGCAAGCCTGGAGGAAGCCAGGGAATGCCTCATGGCAAGGAAAAAGAGCGAGAACCAGCGATATATAACGAAATACGGCGTTGATTGCTCTGACCCGGACAATTACGATCTTGTCATAGATACGACGTCGCTCACCCCGGAACAGGTTGCAGAGAAAATAATGGCGGCAGTCCGGCAGAAATGAGCAGTGTACCGGAACAGGCATCATTGCCTGGCGACCGATGCATAAATGCGGCGGGGGTTCCTGGAACCTCCCCTTTTTTTTATGCCTTTTATTATGGCTGTTTTTCTGCCTTTTTCCGTGCAGTATCCCTTGCATGTTCCCTGTTTTGATATCCCCACAGTAGTTACCAATATATCCTTCCCTTCATATTATGTAGTATTGACTTATGTAAATTGAAGGGTGGTCATATGGATTCGTTCAGGATCGGGGAATACGTTACAAGGAAATCGTACGGCGGCGATATAGATTTCAGGATATCGAACATAATTGTCGGCAGGAACGGCAGGAGAGTATATATACTCAAAGGACTGCTCTACAGGATCATGGCTGACTCCGACGAGATCGACCTGCAGCGCAGGGACCCGGTGGACGTGCATAAAGAACTGCAGGGCAGGCTTTCGCAGGACGGTATCCACCACAGTTCCGGCACCCGCGGCAGCAGCGCCAAAACTGCTTTCCGCCCGAAAGGAAGACCCGGCACGATCCTCCACATAGACTCGAGCCCGGACTTCCTCGAGATGTGCATGAATTACTACCGGGATGCCAGGATAAAGGCTTACGGCCATGTGATCCCGGAAAGCGAACAGCCGGGCAGCATAAGGTCCCTGCTCAGGAGCACCAGGGCAGACATACTTGTCGTGACAGGCCATGACGGTCTGAAAAAGGGCAAGTACAACATCGATTCGCCGGACAGCTACAGGCATTCGCGCTACTTCATCCGGTCAGTGCAGGAAGCGAGGAAATATGAACCCAGCCTCGACAAGCTCTGTATTTTCGCGGGAGCGTGCCAGTCATACTTCGAGGGCATCATGGAAGCCGGGGCGAACTTTGCCAGTTCCCCGGGCAGGATACTGATACATGCGCTGGATCCCGCCAAGGTCGGCGACAGGGTGGCGCTCACCGATTCACGAGTCTTCGTCACGCCGGAGAAGATCGCAAGGCTGACGCAGTCGGGCATCAAGGGGATCGGGGGCGTAAAGACCAGGGGGCACTATATCGTATACAGCCGGAGATGACGCCGTGAAGAGCTTCCTGGGCGGACGCTGATCACGGATCGGC
>DGEQ01000084.1:3401-12913 GCA_002386045.1 Hungateiclostridiaceae bacterium UBA3922
CTGATCACGATAAACGTCGATCGTAAGCACCAAGATCAGAAGCACTAAAAACCCTGATCAGAAAAGCTGAAGGGCGCCGTCCGAAAACCCGGTCCGGCGCCCCTTTATACGATCCGCCTGGCAATTAACGATATATGGCAAGTACGGTCCCTCGGCCGGTTTCCTGCGCCTTTTCAGTCTTTGCCAGTCATGCCGTCACAGGCGGAGGTAATTGTAGATCATCACGGCCGCTTCCGCCCTGGTGGTGTTTTTCTTCGGCCTGAAATAGACTCCGTCGCCCTTCACGATCCCGAGACCCGAAGCTATTGCCACATATCCGTACAGGTCCCCGCTGATGCTGTCGCTGTCCCCGAAACTTACGCTGAATATGCCCCTGATCTCGGCCACCCTGTCGTATTTCAGTGCCCTGATCATATACTTGACCGCTTCTTCCCTGGTCACGACGCTGTCGGGAGCTTTTTCATACTCCCTGACCACGCCTTCCCTTATGAGATACGCATAGAGTTCGTCTATTTCATCCCGGCTGCTCTTTTCCGTTATGACAGGTGCATAGTAGTTCAGTGTCTTTGCCAGTAATGCCAGGAACTCCTTCTGCACGATGGCATCGTCCGGCCTGAACTCGCTCCCTTCAAGATAGATGCCGAAATCAGCGAGCACCCTTATCTGTTTTTCCGCGAAATGGCCTTCGATATCCGTATAGCTGACCTTTTTCGGCTCCTTGTATTCACCGCCGTCCCTGTATACGATCATGCCGCTTTCTGCATCTATATACAGCGGCTTTTCAGGCGAAAGCGCATATACCAGGACTGCCCTGGTGTTTTCCTGTTTTTCTTCCGTACCATACGGTATCACCACGTTCGGACGGTACCTGTATTCCAGTCCCAGGCCCACTTTATCGAAGAGGATATCATATGCTTCGTCAAGGCTGATAACGTTTTCGACCGACGGGAACTCAGCATTGAACCAGTTCAGGCTGAAGCCGGTTATCTTCCCGTTCAGGTTGTCGTAGCTGATGGACACGCCGTTGTCCGGGAAGGGAACGCCGTCCACAAGGCGTGTATATGAAATGGTGTAGCTCTTATGCTTCCCGTTGACGTCATACATGTATTCTTCATCGATTTTATTGTACTCCATCTGCCTGAAATACCCGGGATAGTATTTCTCCAGGAAAGCGTCGGCATCCGCCCTGGCCCCTGCAAGGTCTTTCAGCGGCTGTTTGCTGTCAGCATCAGGCGTATCGATGTAGGAGTAGAAGCTCGTGATCTCCTTTGTCCTGGCATTTATGACGACGCTGACATAGTCGTTCACGATGCCGTCTTCCCCGGCAGGGGTGCTGAACTGCAGCATCCATGAGTATTCCCTGTTGTCAGGCCAGCTTGTGTTCAGGTAGTAATACGCAAGTTCATATTCGTCGGTTATGCCCGTGAATTCAGCATCGCGGGCCAGTTTTTCGGCTTCCCCGAGGCTTATGAGTTCCGATGCTTCCCCGATGGCTTTCAGTTCCTCGGGAGTCAGCCTGACTTCGTCGAACACTACCTGCAGCGCCGTTTTCTGCGCTGTTGTCGCATCTGCAGGGTATCGTGCTCCACCGTATGGATCGAATGAGAGACGATGCTTTTTGCCCGTATAGGCATCGATGACGAAAGTATCGTTGTCATAAACGGTGGTGTACAGCGGGATCGCCCTGATAACACCGTCCTCGGCCCTGTAGCTGTAGATAAGCCGGAGCCCCAGGTTCTCCCTGTAGGCTTTCCGTGCCTCTTCAGGCGATATCGCGCCTTCGCGCGAAGGGAATTCCACGTCCCCGGTCCAGTTCCTCGAATAGCTCAGCAGTTCTCCCGTATCCCTGTGTATGCTCACGCTCACCGTATCATTGTAATACGGCACTCCGTCCACGACCCTGTAATAGGTAAAGTAATAACTGAAATCCATTATGCTGTCCGAATGCATGTCCCGGTATGCCAGTTCGCCCGGGAGACCGGGCGCGATATGCTCTATGTAATCTCCGGCCTTCTTCCTGGCTTCCTCCCTGCTGAATTCGGGCAGCTTCCTGCCGATCCTGTAGTTGCTTTGCGAATACTTGCTGTAATATAAAATGTTGCCCTTCCCATCAACGGACACGTTTATGATCGTCGGATCGACGGTATCCTGGCTGCGCCAGGTCAGTTCATAAACATTCTGCGCCTGTGAGGCGTATATGTTCGATGAGAACTTATAGTCCTCCGGTATGGAAAACCTGGATTTTGCCGTCCTGATGGCATTTTCGAGCTCCCTGTCCATCTCGGCGGCAAAACCCTGCACGGGCAGTATCATCGAAAGCACCAGTGCGAATGCCAATAACAGTACTGCTTTCCTTTTCACTTTATCCACCTTCTCACTAAAGGTATTTGCTGCCATGACCGGCAGAACTATGTATTAGACTGGCATGGCAGGATGAATGTTCCGCTGCCGCATATATTTCCCGCGGCAGCCCGGTATCTTCGGCAAATCCTGCGCCACCGTTGAGAGGCAGTACCGCTTCTGTTATACTTAGTTGAAGGAGGAACTGTAATGGTCAGGTTTTTCATCACGGAAAACGATGAAATAGAAATAGACAGCTATGACGCCGGTACCACGCTGGCCGACCTGGCGGCGGAACTGGAGGCGTTCAGGGAAACTGCGCCGCACCTGAAGACCGGGAAATGCAAAGGCTGCGGCGAATGCTGCAGCGACAATATACCGGTGCTGGGACTTGATTTTGCCGTGCTGGGTATCGATCCCGGCGCACTGGTTTCCGGTCCTGCAGCATTGGGACCCGGTCCCGGACATGCTTCCGGGAACATCGTGGTGCTGCCGGACAAACCGGACATGGGATTCCGCAGGAAGGCCATCAGGGAAATGTGCGGCTGGACTTCCATCTCCGAACTGGAAGCGACCCTGCTGTTCGAGTACAACAACGCAGAGCCGCTGACCCTCGCCAGGCAGGCGTCAGGTGCATGCTGTTTCCTCAGGGACGGCCTCTGCTCAAGGTATACGAGGCGCCCGTACAGTTGCGGCCTCTACCTGTGCAACATGGGAAAACGGCTGGCATACATCCAGGAAATGATAGTCAGGCAGGGGACCTGGCATGCGTATTACAAACTTGGCTGGATCAGCGGGGAGGACATCCCGCACAACCCGTTCCTCAGGGCCGACTCGTACGATAAGCTGCTGGCAGCTGATTTTGATTTCGATCTCGGAAACACGTCGGAGCAGCTTTTCTTCTATTTCTGATGATTTTTCCGCTGGTTTTCTGATGATCGTATCCCCGGAAGTACAGACTGGTTCTCAGCCAACACAAGGAGAGCGCCGGCTATCTCCCTTTCCTGCCCCTTGTAGGACGGCCTGTTGACCAGCTTCCCATCAAACAGCATGGCAGTCGATGCGCCGCCGTCGAGCATCGCGGCATCCACTGCGCCGCATCGTACCAGGTAATCGGCAAGCTCCCTGCCGGTGAACCCGGCGCTGTACCCCGGCTGCCTGCCGTCGACGGTGAGCAGTATGACCGTTCCATCTTCCCTGATGCCGACAGCCGTCCGCGGGTCACGGTTCGTCAGCACCCCGATCCACGGGTCGTAGTCCCCGACTACAGGCACCCCGTCCCGGACCAGCCAGCATCCGCATTCATACGCCTGCACATCTCCGGTCATATCGGGCTCATGTATGAGTTCGATCCTGTCACCGGTCCTCACCGGCAATTCCTTTTCCCTGTATGCGTCAACGCTAAAAAAGGTTATCAGCATGCCGTCGTCGGGTATCCGCACTTCCTTGCCGTACTCCGCTATACTGGTCACGACGCCGTTTTGGACAGTCGCGGTTATGTTCCTTTTGTCGGCCCGGTTTGTCCTGCCGTAGACAGGGGTATAGACGATGGTCTGCTTCCCGCCGCCGGGAAAATTGATGTTGTCGATTTCGATCATTGCCGTTTCCGCACCGGGAAGGGTCGTCCCGGCGGCGTCTCTGTTTCCGCCATCGGCAGCTTCCGCTCTGTGGACCTTCAGGTACAGCCTGCTGTCGATCTCCCTTAGTTCAGCTTTCCCGCCGCTCAGTACCAGCACCGGGTAATCCCCCGTTCCCGCCGATATGAGCTGTCCGTCGATGACCACCATACCGGACGGCAGCCCGAAGTCCCTGAAAAAGCCGCCGTTGACAGCAGCGTAGGCATCGTGCCTGGACGCGATCCTGCTGAATAGTTCGTAACCGTAGATAAGGTCGTAGGACAGTGCCGGTTTTATCCTGACCCCGGGTACCCGTATATCCACCTCGAGGATGTTGATCTCCTGCCTGAGGCCGTTTATGGTTTCAGTCCTGTGCTCATATTTCACGTATTCCTTCGGATCGACTGCCGGGGGCTCTTCGGCCGCCTCCTCCGGCTGTTCTCCCGGGGGCCCCTCCGCATCCGGCCCTCTTCCGCTGCCGGTCCTGAGTAAAATAAAAAAACCCTCAATGGCCAATATGAGGGATAATGTTACGATTATCACCAGTATGGTTTTGTTCGCGCCGCTCTTATTCTTCACCGGACGCCCCGCTGCTTTGCGAGTTTTCGGATGTTTTGGGAGAAGGGCTTATCCCGTATTGCCTGGACAGCTGTTTGTACAGCATGTCCGCCAGCCCGAGGCTGCCCCTTTTCGAAGCCTGTTCCATCAGTTCCTCGTCGAGCATCGTTTCGAATATCTCCCTGCCCGGATCCTCTTCCACGAGGCCGGACTTGATGATAGTCGCTTTCATCTGCCTGAAAAGCATGTCGAGCATTATAGCCTCGAATTCCTGGCAGGCTTTCTTAAGCTCCCTGTCGTCCTTGTTCCTGGCAGCCTCTTCAAGCCTTCTCGCGAAATCGTCATCGGATGCGCGGGCCGCCTGGTTCGCCGCGTTCCTGACGAAATTCCCCATGGTCATGCCGTCGATCATGTTTATATCCATCTGGATCCCTCTGCATAAATAGTATATTTACTGCGGCTGCCATGTCAACCGGTCAGTAGAGCCCGTTATCTCCTGAGGTTGTTTGCGATCTGCATCATCTCGTCCGAGGACTGTATCGCCTTGGAGTTGAGTTCATATGCCCTCTGTGCCACGATGAGCTTTACCATTTCCTCGACAGTCTTTACGTTTGAAGCCTCAAGGAAATTCTGCATGATGATGCTTGTCTGGGTGGACTCGAAGGCCGGAACAGGTTCGCCGGCTGCCGGCGTTGCCCTGTAAAGGTTCCTGCCTGTGGCTTCGAGGCCATTCCTGTTCTCAAAATAGACCAGGCCGAGAAACTGTCCCGTTGAGATGGTCACCCCGTCTTCATCCCTATAGCTGATCTCGCCGTCCTGGGAAACGTTCAGGACAGACAGGTCGAAGTCGAGTATGATCGGCATGCCGGCCTCGTCGAGTACCGGGTATCCGTCAGATGTGACGAGCATTTTGCCCATGTCGGTCATGCTTACCTTGAAACTGCCGTCCCTCGTATAAAAAATCTCCCCGTTCGGGCCTTCGATCATGAAAAAGGCGTCACCGTCGATATAGAAGTCCAGCGGATTCCCTGTTTCCTCGGGGCTGCCCTTCTCAAAATCCCTGACGGTCGCCGCCGCCATCACACCGTGGCCGACCTGCAGGTTCACCGGCCTTTCGCCTTCCGGCAGCACTCTCGCCCTGTCCATGGTCTCATAGAGCAGATCCTTGAATTCGATCCGCTGCTTTTTATATGCGGTCGTATTGACGTTCGCAAGATTGTTGGCGATCACGTCGACTGTCATCTGCTGTGCGTGCATTCCGGATGCTGCTGTCCACAATGCCCTCATCATACCTGGTTAACCTCCCGATCCCTTATTACCTCACGGCCCCGACCTGGTTGACTGCCTTGTCGAGTGTGCTGTCTATGGCCTGGAGCACCCTTGAATTCGCTTCATATGCCCTCATCACGGAAATCATGTCCACCATTTCGCGGACTATGTTCACATTCGACAATTCTATATGTCCCTGCTGTATGGTCCCCGTAAATGCGCGTGTCTGGGCGTCTTCGCCTGCCTGCAGCAGGTTGTTGCCGAATTTCCTCAGCACAGTCGTGTCCGTAAATTCGGTTATCAGCAGCCGGTCGATTATTTCACCGTCCTGCAAGATATACCCGTACTCGTCTACCGAGAACGGACCTTCCCGCAGTATTACCGGTCCGTTTTCGCCCAGCACGTAATGCCCGTCGCTAGTGACGAGGACGTTTTCACTGTTCCTGGTAAAGGAACCGTCCCTCGTGAAAAAAACTGCGATGTTGCCGTCGGCGTCAGGCGCAGCGATGGTGAAAAAGGCGCTGTCGCTGTCCTTTATGGCCATATCGGTCTCGTTGTCCGTTTTGGATAACTGGCCCTGCGAAAAGTTGGTGTATACTTCGCTCACGTCGCTTCCAAGTTCCATGGTACCGATATTGCGGGGCCTTTTGGATAACGAGTCCGGATCCCTGACTATTTTGGTCATAAGGTCAGGGAAACTCTCCATGACCGTTATGTCTTTTTTGTATCCATAGGTGCTGGCATTCGCCATATTGTTCGTTATAACGTCCATCTTCTTCTGGAGCGCCAGCATGCTCCAGCCTGATGTATACAGTCCGCGTACCATATCTTCTCCCGCCCGCCCGTAAATGCCTGCGGGCCTGAACATGATTAGGATATTGGTTGGTCCACTACTAATATCGGAATAAGTGCCGCCGGGCTTAACTGAAAAATGACGGCGGACCGCCCGGCGTGAAGATCCACAGGCAACGGGCTTAAGAAAATGAAAAAGCCGGCATCCGCCGGCTTCGTTTCTTTTGTCGTTATCGTGCATGCTTTGCACCTTATTTTTTATCTTCTTTGCCTTCCTTCCATGGCAGCGCTCTTTTCTATCGATTCGATGTTGTTCAGCGCTTCGCCCGTACCGAGCGCCACGGCGGAGATCGCATCATCTGCGATGACTACGTTGATCCCGGTCTTTTCCTGCAACAGCTTGTCCAGGCCATAAACAAGGCTCCCGCCGCCTGTCAGCACGATGCCCCTGTCGCTTATGTCGGCGGCAAGCTCCGGCGGCGTCCTCTCGAGGACCGAATGGACGGCCTCGATGATCGCCTGCATGGGCTCCTCGAGGGCTTCCATCATTTCCGTCGACGTCACCGTTATGGTCTTGGGAAGCCCGGAGATCAGGTTTCGGCCCCTGACATCCATCGCCACTTCCTGGACCCTGGGATACACGGTGCCGATGTTTATCTTCATTTCCTCGGCCGTACGTTCTCCCACCATGATGTTGTGCTTCTTCCTCATGTACCTGACTATCGCTTCATCGAACTTGTCCCCGGCTACCTTGATGGATGTCGACACTACGATGCCGCCCAGCGATATGACGGCAATATCGGTGGTCCCTCCGCCTATGTCGACTATCATGCTGCCGCAGGCCTTGGATATGTCGATGCCGGCGCCTATGGCAGCAGCTATGGGTTCCTCGATCAGGTAGGTTTTCCTTGCGCCGGCCTGCATGGTCGCGTCGATGACGGCGCGCCTTTCCACCTCGGTGACGCCGCTCGGGACGCAGACCATTATCCTGGGCCTGAACAGTCTCAGCAGCCTGCTGCCGCATATCTTGTTGATGAAATATTTCAACATCCTCTCGGTGATTTCATAATCCGATATAACGCCATCGCGCAGTGGCCTGATCGCCACTATGTTGCCCGGGGTCCTGCCGAGCATCCTGCGCGCTTCTTCTCCAACTGCCAGAAGCTTGTTGGTGGTCTTGTCCAACGCGACCACGGCAGGTTCATTCAGCATTATGCCTTTTCCCTTGACGTATACGAGCACGGATGCGGTACCGAGATCTATGCCTATATCCAACAAAAACACCCCTTCGTCCAGTCCGCTGTCATTGACGGCTGAAATTGCCACTATATAATGGTTAGAAAATTTTACACCGGCTGATAAAATTATCTTATCATATAATCACAATTATGCAACAGGGAAAAAGAAAGGGGACACTTCGTGTCCCCTTTCCCGTTTTTTATTTACCCCGTTTTCGTCTTTGCTTCCTGGTACTTGGCCCTGGTCGCCTCTCCGCCCCTTATATGCCTTTCCGCTTTGTTCTCCTCGAGTATGACCCTCACTTTTTCAGCAAGCTCGGGACTGATTTTCATTAGTCTTTCTGTCACATCCTTATGGACTGTGCTTTTGCTGATACCGAATTTTTTCGCTGCAGCTCTTACAGTGGTTTTTTTATCGATAATGTAATTTGCAAGCTCGATCGCTCTTTCTTCGATATATCCCTTCAATTGTGTATACCCCCCTCTTCAAGTCATACTATGGAGAAAAATGCGGTGATCGGGAGACCACTGTCATTCCATCTGCAGACGACCTGACCGGATCAGCCCGACGGCGTACGCATGACGGACTCCTGCCAAGCTTGCGTACGGCCCTGCGCGTCTAATGTATATATATGCCCCGTATACCGCCTGTATGAGTTAAAAGGGGAAAAAACATGAAAACAGGGATGCGGCGGACCGTCACCAGGTCTGTCCGCATCCCTGACCGGCATTTCATTGCCGTCCGGTCATCCGTATGACCGGGTCATCGCATGCAGCATGCGCTGCTTCACTTTATGGGAAGGTAATCGGTCGGATCCACGTTTTCATCATCCACAAGCACCTCAAAGTGCAGGTGCGGCTGTTCAGAAGACTCATCCATGGCAGTGTTCCCTATGCTGCCTATTATTTCGCCCTGCTTAACTTTCTGGTTCACAGCCACTGCCTCATCGGACGCAAGGTTCCTGTAAAGCGTTTTCAGACCGTCTCCGTGGTCGATGACGACAGATATGCCGTAGAACTTGTCGTTCCGGACATCAGATATCACCCCGTCGGCCACCGCTTTTACAGGAGTACCCCTGTCGGCTGCGATATCGATACCCGGATGGACGCGCCACTGTTCAAGCGTTTTGGAATATACAAGCCTGTCCAT
The DNA here is from genome assembly GCA_002386045.1 of Hungateiclostridiaceae bacterium UBA3922. GTDB lineage: Bacteria > Bacillota > Clostridia > Acetivibrionales > DTU013 > DTU013. The sequence goes on from DGEQ01000084.1 coordinate 12,365, forward strand.
TGCATATTCGAACGAGATATTGCCGTTGACAGGCATGATGAAGCTTTGCTTTGAGGGTACTGACTGCTGTTTTTTCGTATCGTCCTTCCCAGGCTCCTTGTCTTTCGGCTCCGTATCCTTTTTGCTGCTTTCCGCGGATCCATCGGCATCCCCGTCTTCCCTGGTCACGGACGCCGGACTGCCGATATCGGTTTCATTTTCACCCGGCCTGGAGACCAGTTCTTCGTCAGGATCCAGGTCCGTCAACTTCTCACCCGTATCCGCGATCGCCTCTTCGGCCAGCAGGCTGTCCGCGTCTCCTTCGGCAAGATCCCCGGTTTCATATTCCGGCGCCGTCCTGTCGATGGCCCTGCGTGAACCGACGTATACCGCGGTCCCTGCCACGACGGCTATACACAGCAGCAGAACGATATAGAAACCCTTCTTGTCCAGGAACTCCCTGAATTTATTGCCTTTCTCATCTGGAAACGACTTCTTCATATTCACAAATTCCACCTCCGTATAATATTGTTGCCGAATATGGCAGCTATATACATACGGTGTGAAATT
>DGEQ01000012.1:0-1619 GCA_002386045.1 Hungateiclostridiaceae bacterium UBA3922
AGATGTGTATAAGAGACAGGAGCGGAATAACCGGCTGCCATGCCTGGTACCAGGTTAGCCTATGCAATATAAACTGATCACACTGGATATTGACGGGACGCTGATAAACAGCGAAGGAATAATAACGGATGAGACGGCCAAGGCCATCTGGCGGTGCAGGGATGCCGGGGTCGTGGTCACGATAAGCACTGGAAGGCCCATACAGGGAGTAAGGAACTTCATTGAAGAACTTGGGCTCGATGCGCCGATAATCACTTACAATGGAGCTATGATCGTCGATGCAGTGACCGGAGATATACTGTCCGAACAGGGGATGATGAGGCAGGATGCCGAAAATGTGCTCAGGCTTGGGCTTGAAAGGGATACAACGGTCATAGCGTGGTCTGACAATAAGCTTTACGTGAACAAAATCAACGGCCATGTCGACAGTTACAAAAAACTGTCGGGCGAAGAGCCTGTCGTTTTCACCGACATCACCGACATAGTCGGCCGTGGGGTCACAAAAATCATATGGATCGACGATGTTGACAGAATAGAAGCCTGGAAAAAGGGTATAAAAGATATGGTGAACGACAGTGTGACATATTGCACGTCCCAGCCGCATTTTCTCGAGTTCTTCAGCAGCAGTGTGTCAAAAGCGGCAGCACTGGAGTTCATCGGCAGGCGGCTTGGCATCCGGAGGGAAGAGATGATAGCCATCGGCGACGGATACAATGACCTGTCGATGATAGAATATGCGGGCCTTGGCGTCGCAATGGGGAACGCCGCCGACGGAGTGAAGGCCAAAGCCGATTACGTGACGGCTTCCAATGATGAAAACGGCGTTGCAAAAGTTATATACAGGTTTGTTCTGAAAAATGAGAATTAAAAGGATGGTGACATTCATCAGGGAGATGTGAGGTGACAATGCAAGGGACACTCCTTCATGGCTGAGTATCTCCCAATGCCTGAAGTGTCACCACCTTTAAAACAAGGAGGATAGATATGGACAACTTTACATTCCACAGCCCTACTTATTTCGTGTTCGGAAAAGACCAGGAAAACGAAACAGGAAAGTACGTGAAAAAATTCGGCGGAAGCAAGGTCCTCATCCATTACGGCGGAGGTTCGGCAGTCAGGTCGGGCCTTATTGACAGGGTGAAGGCATCCCTCGAAAGGGAAGGCATCAGCTACACGGAGCTTGGCGGAGTTCAGCCAAACCCGAGGGCCGGGCTCGTTTATGAAGGCATCGACCTTTGCCGGAAGGAAAATGTAGACTTTATCCTTGCTGTCGGCGGCGGCAGCGTTATAGATTCTGCCAAGGCAATAGCGGCAGGAGTACCTTATGACGGCGATTTCTGGGATTTCTACAAGGGCAGGCCCGTCACTGAAGCACTGCCTGTCGGGACTATACTGACGATCTCGGCAGCGGGCAGCGAAGGTTCCCCGAATTCCGTCATAACCAACGAAAATGGCATGTACAAGCGCGGGGCAGCAGGAGAGGCTTTGAGGCCCGTGTTTTCCATACTGAATCCGGCCCTGACACAGACTTTGCCGCCGTACCAGGTGGCATGCGGCATCACGGACATGATGGCTCACCTGTTTGAGCGCTACTTCACAAGGACCAGCCGTGTCGAGGT
>DGEQ01000012.1:1860-2923 GCA_002386045.1 Hungateiclostridiaceae bacterium UBA3922
GATTATGATGCCCAGGCAAACCTCATGTGGGCAGGCATGATGGCGCACAATAATTCGTGCGGTGTCGGCAGGACACAGGACTGGGCAAGCCATGCCATGGAGCACGAGCTTTCCGCACTTTACGATGTCCCTCACGGAGCAGGCCTTGCGGTGGTGTTCCCTGCATGGATGACGTACATGATCGAACACGGCGGCGTAAACAGGCTGGCACAGCTGGCTGTCCGCGTGTGGGGCTGCCAGATGGATTTCGAAAACCCGGAAAACACTGCAAGGGCAGGCATTGAAGCGCTGAAGAGGTTCCTGAAATCCATAGGCATGCCGATAAACTTTGCGGAACTCGGCGCGAAAGAAGAGGACATCGAGGAAATGGCGCACAAGGCTTGCTATGGCAACGAAGGAAGCGGGACCATAGGCGGCTTTGTCAAACTGAACAAGGAAGACGTCATTAACATTTACCGCCTCATGCTGTAGACGGTGTCATGCTGCAGCTGTTGAAGGACCCGGAAACAGGCTGTCGATGCGGGACCAGGTTCCTGACCGCGGGACTGGTTTCGGAGCGGAAACAGGCTTCCTGCCATGGAGCGGATCAGGAAAAAAACTGCAGTCAAAAGTCAAAACTGAAGTCAGAGAAAGAGGCCCGGATGTTTCCGGGTCTTTTTTGATTATGCTATTCTGTTGAAATTTGATAATAGCCTGATTGTCACGGCATACTGGCTTTCGGTGCATTTGTGCCGAAAATCCGGCTGTACGGTTATGTGATAAGCTTACAGCTATCAGCAGGGATCGCATATACCCTGAATTCCTCGATGGACAATTTGTATTTTGTGCTTGCGTGGTGATATAATCAGGTTGTGGGTGATCGGGATGACCGAGCAGGAATTCAACAGTATTGTGGTCGATATACATTACTACAACCATCGGATGTGCACGCCTTCGTGGGTCATAGAGGAGCGTGTCAACAGTTTCGTCGACCTTACGTACGTCGTCGCGGGCAAAGCTGAATACACCATAGACGGTGTATGCCATAACGTGCGTGCCGGCGATCTCATCTGTGTACAAAAGG
>DGEQ01000124.1:0-1769 GCA_002386045.1 Hungateiclostridiaceae bacterium UBA3922
CTGTTCATGATACTGTATTACAGGTTGCCGGGACTCATAGCTTCCATAGCGCTTTTCATGCTGACGATTATGACGCTGAACCTTGTATCCTGGACCGGGATCACACTGACGCTGCCCGGCCTTGCAGGTATAGTCCTGTCCATAGGCATGGGAGTTGACGCAAATGTCATCATATTCGAGAGGATAAAGGAAGAACTCCGTTCGGGCAAAACGATCAAAGCTGCCATCGATTTTGGTTTCAGGAGAGCTTTTTCCGCCATATTCGACGGAAACATGACGACAGTCATCGTTGCCGTCATACTCTGGAGATTCGGTACGGGCCCCATGATCTCATTTGCGCTGACGCTGATCATAGGCGTGATACTGAGTTTCTTCACGGCACTCACGCTTACCAGGATAATGCTGCAGTCGGTCTCTGATCTCGATATAGCCAGGAAAACATGGCTGTACGGCGTAAAGGAGGTGTAGCCATGGTGGATCTGATGGGGAAAAGCAAATACTGCTTCATGATGTCTGCGTTCATATTGATAGCCTGTGCAGTCGGACTTATTGTCAACGGAGTGGTACTGGACATACAGTTCCAGGGCGGTACCATCATGCAGATAGAAATGCCTGATGAGGATTTCGATACGGAACTGGCAGCGGATATAGTCAAATCTGCCATAGGGAAGACAGCCACTGTCAACAGGTCCTCCACTTTCAATGCGGAGGATGAAGATGACAGGATATACCTTATGGTCCTCAACATTGCCAGCGATGAAACGCTGACCGATGACGAACGCATGGCTGTTATGGATGCGCTGAGGAAAGAGTTCAACATCGCTGAGAATGCCAACACATATGTCAACAGTGTAGAGCCGTTCATCAGCGAACAATTCAGGATGAACGCGGTGAAAGCGATAGCGATCTCATCGGTGCTCATAGTCCTGTACGTGTGGCTGAGGTTCAAATCGATGCACGGTCTGTCGGCCGGCGTTTTCGCTGTACTTGCGCTGTTGCATGACGTAGTGGCCATGTTTACGGTGTACGTGATCTTCAGGATCCCGCTGAACGAGTCATTCGTCGCAGCGATGCTTACAATCATTGGATATTCCATCAACGATACGATCGTCATATACGACAGGATAAGAGAGAACATGAAACTCATGCCAAAGGCGACCTACAGGGAACTGGTGAACAAAAGCGTGCTCCAGTCGCTGACAAGGTCGATCAATACGTCCATCACCACGCTGATAGCTGTGCTTACGCTGCTGGTATTCTCTGTCATATATAACATTCAGTCGATCAGGGAGTTCACGATGCCGCTGGTGGTAGGTATAATTAGCGGCGTGTATTCAACGCTGTTCATAGCGAGCCCCCTGTACATGATGTGGCAGGAGAGGAAATTCAGAAAGAATGCAGCGAAAAGAGCCGCAGGATAAATAATGCAGATGCAGGACCGGCACCTTGTGTGCCGGTTTTTGCAGCAGTGGAAAAATGCTGTGGGATATGATAGTATATATACCGGCGTCGAATCGATGGTAGTGGAGGAGTATCTCTATGGATGTTCTGGAAGCCATATTCACACGAAGGAGCATCAGGAAATACACGCAGGGCAGGATCACGGAAGAACAGCTGATGACCATAATAAAAGCAGGATGTCATGCTCCGTCGGCACACAACCGACAGCCATGGCATTTCATCGTGATAAGGGATAGGAAGAAACTGAAGGAGATAGCAGCATTCCATACATACGCCAGTATGCTTCCCGACGCAGACACCTGCATCGT
>DGEQ01000124.1:1979-19314 GCA_002386045.1 Hungateiclostridiaceae bacterium UBA3922
AAGGAAAGGCAGCCGCAGACGGGATTCCTTATAGAAGACTGTTCGGCTGCAATCCAGAACATGCTGCTTGCCGTACACGGCATGGGGCTCGGTGCGGTCTGGTGCGGATTGTACCCGGTGATCCACCTGACACGAAGAATGAAGCAGCTTCTTTCGCTGCCCGAAACGATAATCCCGGTAGGGATGATATCCATAGGGCATAAAGGTGAGGAAAGGGCGGCAGCGGACAGGTTCGACGATACAAAGATACACTACGAACGATGGTGAGAAAAAACGTAATCCATGACAACGCCGCCGATAATCGCTTCAGCGGCCAGTATGAAACTTGTCTTCACCAGTTCCTTGGATACCATGTCGAAATGTGGATCATACGGTAACACAGTATTATTGAGTATGACCAGCACGGATCCTGTCACGAAAAGGGCAAGGAATACGAACAACCCGGATTTTATCAGGATTTTGGAGGTTTTATGCATCCCGTTGAAAGCAGCCAGTATTTTATTTGTGTTTTTTGAACGGTTTGACTGTCCTGACCGCATATCCAGACCCCCTTTCACAGAATGACCATGCAGTCGGCCTACTACAGCATGTTAACATAATGTTGCGTCCTCATCAAGTGCCATTCTTTGCCAGCGACTGTACTGATCGAGAAAAATGTGGTAAAATGTAGATACCGTCGAATCGGTGAGGGAACAAAAGAGGAGATTCCCATGAGAAAGATTTTCATTGGTGTCCATGACTGCAAACCCGGCATGAGGATCGCCGAGGATATCTTCAATGAGTATGGGGCATTGGTGGTTGCAGACGGTACGGTTCTCGACGACCATATCATCAGCCGCATCTCCAGACTTGGATTTAACAGGATAAAGATCTACGACAGCGTGGAAAACCTCATTGAGGTCAGCAACTCGGAGCTTTTCAGGGCACAGTACAATGAAAACGTCAACCATGTCAAAAGTATCCTCCACGACATATCCAGCGGAAAGGAAATTGACGCTGAACGGGTGAACTATGCGACAAGCTCGATCCTTTCGAAGATAAATGAAAACAGGGAGATCGTCGAATGTATTTCCGAAATGCGTGCCGCCGGCGAATACCTGTATACCCACAGCATAAACGTGGCCCTTCTGTCCATGCTGCTCGGTAAATGGCTAAAGTATGATTACTTCAGGCTCAAATCCCTCGTGACATCAGCTTTCCTCCATGATATCGGAAAGAGCAGGATCCCGCCGGAAATACTGAACAAACCGGGCTCCCTCGACGAGAATGAATTCGAGGAAATAAAGAAGCACTGCATTATCGGGTACAAGCTTGCGGAATCGTTCACCGGCATGAACGAGGATATCCTGGCAGGCATACTCCAGCATCATGAAAGGGAGGACGGATCAGGATATCCCTTTGGCCTTACTGGTGACAGGATAAATGAAACAGCCAAGATAATAGCTGTCGCAGACATATACGACGCGATGACTTCAAACAGGTTTTACAGGGAAAGGGCATGTCCGTTCGAGGTGATCGGCTATATCGAGAAAGAGCATATAGGCACCCTGGACCACAGGATAGCGAGCACGTTCCTCAAAAACATAGCATCCTACTATATCGGAGAACATGTGATACTCAGCAGCGGTGAAGCGGGAGAGATCGTCTACATCAACCCTTACAACATCTCAAGGCCGATCGTCAAATGCGGTGATAAATACATAGACCTGTCTACTGACAGCAGTATCAGGATAGCAGAGATGGTGTGATCCCGATACGGTGTGTTGAAATTTACGATAAAAGCCTTGCAAAAGCGACGGTATATAAGTTTTTATACCGGGCTTTTTTTATTATTGTGTCAGTTGATGTTGGATATTAAAAGATGATATCGAAACTTTTTTGTGGGATAAGCAGGGCAAATAAGTTATAATTAGCAATGCAAAATCCATGTTCTGAAGGGGGTCGCATCCATGGCTTTAAGGACGCTGGAGAAACGTATAAGGGTCGGGGGGAACCAGGAACACAGTGGGGATATGAAAAGTTTCGAACTGGAGTATTACCTGCTTGAAAGCGAAGCTGATAATGATGATGCGGCAAATAACCGCACGATCTATGGTATAGAGATAGTCAAGAAAACGGATGGCGGCTGCGTGGAAAACAGCAGGTTCGAAGGTATATTCACGGACAAGTCCAGGACCAGGGAACTGATAGGGACGCTGGCTTCAAATACCGTGACTCCGGTATCGCTGCCGTACATCCTGGATGATCTGCTGGGAATATAAACTTCAGGGATAAAAAAATTTCTTTTCCGGAAGGGATATCACCCACACGTGTAGAATATATTGCAGGTCATGTAAAACCTCATCTGAGTTTTGCTTGGAGCGAGGTTTTATCATTATGGCCCGGGTTTGGACCATGTGTCGGCAAAAAGAAGGAATAATGGCAAAAGTGTCGAATTTTATTAGAGTATTACGCAGCCGGCGACCGTATATCATAACGTGATGGTCGTACCCGAGCCGGGTGCATGCAGCTGAAGTACCGGGAAAAAGGATGATGATACCATCAGGTATTCGGATGAACTGATAGAGGAAATCAGGTTAAGCAATGATATAGTCGATGTCGTTTCTGAATATGTCAGGCTTGAGAAAAAGGGGAAGAATTATTTCGGCCTCTGTCCCTTCCACAGGGAAAAAACTCCCTCTTTCAGTGTCGAACCCGGAAAACAGATATTTTACTGCTTCGGCTGCGGCAAGGGCGGCAACGTTATCCATTTCATATCCCTGGCAGAAAGGCTGGACTTTGCCGATGCGGTGAAGCTGCTGGCCGACAGGGCGAAGATCCCGCTGCCGGAAAGCGACGACCCTCGCGAAAAGGAACGGACGAAACTCAGGCAGCAGGTCCAGGATATAAACCGGATAGCTGCAAGGTTTTTTTACGAAGCATTGAGATCGGGACAGGGAGAGGCTGCCGCTGAATACCTCAGGAAGAGAGGCATCACCGGGGACACTGTAAGGAAGTTCGGGCTTGGATACTCTTATGACGGATGGGACAACCTTTATGAGCACCTTAAGTCCCAGGGCATCAGCGATGAAGCAATGCTCGCGAGCGGCCTCGTTATAAAGGGCAGTTCAGGCCGCCTGTTTGACCGCTTCAGGGGAAGGCTGATGTTCCCGATCTTCGATATCAGGGGGACCGTGATAGGTTTCGGGGGACGTGTCCTCGACGATTCGCTCCCGAAATACATGAACTCTCCCGAGACTGTTTTATATAACAAAAGGAAGCATCTTTACGCACTGAATTTTGCAAAAAATAACGGAGGGGATCAGATAATTGTTGTCGAAGGATATATGGACGCCATATCGCTGCACCAGCACGGCATAACCAATGTCGTGGCGTCCCTGGGCACAGCGCTCACCGACAGTCAGGCGCGATTGCTGAAGAAATATACCGATGAAGTCATCATTTCATATGATGCCGATACCGCCGGGCAGGCTGCAACGCTGCGAGGGTTGGAAACACTCAGTGACGCGGGCTGTGATGTACGTGTACTGACCCTGCCGGAGGGCAGGGACCCCGACGATTACGTAAGGGAGTACGGCGCGGATAAATTCAGATGGCTGGCGAATAATGCACTGCCGCTTGTGGAATATAAGATAAGAGTCATCAGAAAGCAGCACGATCTTTCAGCAACCGGAGAGAAGATCAAATTCCTCAGCAGGGCTGCAGATGTGCTGGTCAAAGTAGAAAATGCCCTTGAGCGGGAGATGTACATAAAGAAACTGGCCAGGGAATATGAAGTATCGGAAGAGGCAATGCATTCGGAAGTGATCAGGCGTACAAGACCTGCAGCAGTGCGGCGCACGAAGATGTCGAAGACTGTAGGAACGGCAGGGAAATTGATTTCTGCTGCGGAGAGTCCGAAGGAGAAGATAATCCATGGCGAACGCTTCGTACTGTCGTTATTATGTGTTGACAATAGTATATACGATGTGGTAAAAGAGCATTTTAAGATAGGAGATTATGTCGGTGAAGAAAACAACAGGATAGCCGGAATAATATACGGGAGGATAGAGGAAGGCAGCGGTGTTTCGCCCGCAGAACTGATGAATATCGTTTCTGATGGCGAATCGGGCATCTTTGCCAGGATCCTCAACGATGAATGCCATTGTGATGATAATGAGAAGGCTATTTTGGGTAAAATTAGGGACATAGAACTTATGAAGACCGAGATGAGACGGGACCAGATAATCGACCTGCTGAAAAACAAAAGCAGGCTTTCAGAAAACGAGGTGGACAAACTGGAATCGGAGTTGAGGGAATTGATCCAGGAACTGAAAAGGATAAAGGAAAACCCCGAATACGGGAAAGAAAGGAGGGGCCGGAGGTGAAGACGCAGAACAACGGAAAGGGCAGCAACAATAACAATAACACCAGCAATATCAATAACAGGAAAACGATCCTGAAAGAGCTGATCGAAAAAGGCAAAGCCAAGGGCATGCTGACATATAAAGAGATAATGGACGCTTTTGAAGAAGTCGAACTCGAACCGGAGCAGATAGAGAAGATATATGAGACGATCGAGAACATGGGCATCGATGTCGTCGGTGATATTGACGCTGAAATAAAGGAACTGCAGAATATCGAGAATATCGATGAAGATGTGGACGACCTTACTCTTCCTGAAGGCATCAGCATCGACGACCCTGTCAGGATGTACCTGAAGGAGATAGGAAAAGTTCCGCTTCTGACCGCCGAGGAAGAGGTGCAGTTGGCCCTTGCGATGGAGAAAGGAGACAAGGAGGCGAAAAGGAGACTGGCCGAAGCCAATCTCCGCCTTGTGGTGAGCATAGCCAAAAGATATGTGGGCAGGGGCATGCTGTTCCTCGACCTCATACAGGAGGGGAACCTGGGGCTGATAAAAGCCGTTGAAAAGTTTGATTACAGGAAAGGATTCAAGTTCAGTACCTATGCCACGTGGTGGATCAGGCAGGCGATAACCAGGGCTATCGCCGACCAGGCAAGGACTATCAGGATACCTGTGCATATGGTAGAAACCATCAACAAGCTCATACGCGTATCGAGACAGTTGCTCCAGGAACTGGGAAGGGATCCGACGCCCGAAGAGATAGCAAAAGAAATGAACATGTCTGTCGAGAAAGTCAGGGAGATAATGAAGATCTCGCAGGAGCCGGTATCCCTTGAAACGCCGATAGGTGAAGAAGAGGACAGCCACCTTGGAGATTTCATACCTGACGATGATGTTCCTGCGCCTGCTGAAGCTGCTGCTTTCACATTGCTAAAGGAACAGTTGCTCAATGTCCTGGACACGCTGACACCAAGGGAGGAGAAAGTCCTGAGGCTCAGGTTCGGCCTTGACGACGGACGTGCGCGTACACTCGAGGAAGTCGGCAAAGAGTTCAATGTGACGAGGGAGCGGATCAGGCAGATCGAGGCGAAAGCACTGCGCAAGCTCAGGCATCCCAGCAGGAGCAAGAAGCTGAAAGATTACCTGGATTGACGCTCCGGCCGAAGCTTTGCGGAATAAATGGGCGAAAACAGCAGAAAGCATGTGATGCTTTGGACGCAGAGCATTATTTGGGAAAAAAAGCTCTTGACCTGTACGCTGCAGGTAAGTATAATTATACTTGTTTCGTTCCTCAATAGCTCAGTTGGTAGAGCATGCGGCTGTTAACCGCAGGGTCGTAGGTTCGAGTCCTACTTGAGGAGCCATTCGGGCCTTTAGCTCAGTTGGTCAGAGCAACCGGCTCATAACCGGTTGGTCCGGGGTTCGAGTCCCTGAAGGCCCACCAGGAAGAGCGAGGAAACTTTCCTTGCTCTTATTTTTATGTCATGTCCGAAGCCTTTTGTCGGACATCCCGTCGATCAGATGATGATCGTGCAGGTTAGCATGTACCGACAGCTTCCGTGATTCCCTGTCGGTCCTTTTGGGAACTCCGGCTGCGATCAGCGGAATGAAAGTTTCCCTGGCGGTTTCCACATCAGCGGCCTGTTTGCCCGAAAAACTCCTTCCCATCGTATCACCCTCCTATTCGGGCCTGTTTTGGTGTATAATTTAAGCATGCGCAAAACAGGACAGGATTATAACGGAACAGAGCAACGGACGGTGGAAGCAATGAGACTGGACGGAAGGCTCGGCATGATAGCTGAAAATATACCAGGATGCAGGGTACTGGTCGATGTAGGCACGGATCACGCTTACATACCTGTTTATGCAGTGAAAGCCGGCATATGTGAAAAGGCAATTGCAGCCGATATCAGGCCCGGACCCCTGGAAAACGCACGGAAAAGCATCGTAAGACATGGCCTCGAAAGATACATAGAAACCAGGCTTGGAAACGGACTCGAACCTATACGGGAGTCAGAGTGCGATGTGGTCGTGATGGCGGGGATGGGTGGTCCGCTGATCAGGAGGATACTTGAGGAATCGGCAGAAAAGGCGAAGAAGTGCCGTTTGCTGCTGCTGCAGCCGAACAACGCTGCGGAAGCGCTGCGCAGATGGCTGTACGACAACGGGTTCAGCATTATCGGGGAGGAACTTGCTCAGGAAAGCAGGAAGCTGTATTGTCTTATAAAGGCCAGGTGGACCGGTGAGTGCGAAATAAGGGATGACTTCGACTGTTTTATAGGAAACAGGCTGCTGGAAAGCGACGACCCGCTGCTCGTGCCATACCTCGAGAAAAAGCTGGGGGAACTGGACACCATAATAAGAGGACGGTCGAGGTCGGATCCGCGCAAACCCCGCCGGACAGAGTACGGCTCATACATGGATACACGGACATGCATTGAAATAAGAGACAGACTTGTTGCTATCCTTGACAGAAAGCGACAGTGGTCCGGAAAGGAGGGATCGTTGTGATAACATGCGGCGATGTCCTGGATTTCCTGCAGGAACTCGCACCTTCAGAACTTGCGGAAGAGTGGGACAATATCGGGCTGATGACAGGAAGCAGGGACAAAAAAGTCGGCAGGATCCTTGTCTGTCTTGATATTACTTCGGATGCTCTGCATCACGCGGCCGAAATACGTGCCGACCTGGTTGTGGCACATCATCCCCTGATCTTCAGGGGCATCAGGAGAATAACCGATGACGATGTCACAGGAAGCCGGATATGCACTGCGATACGGAGCGGCATCAGCGTTATCTCGGCCCATACAAACCTTGACCATTCGGACAGCGGGGTGAACGTACAGTTGGCAAAAGCCCTTGGGTTGGGCGAACTCGAGGTGCTTGGAAGAGGGCCGGGAAGGGTAGGCATGCTGAAGGAAAGGACAGACCTTGGAACATTCATAAGCCGTGTCAAGGCGGCCCTCGGCACGACCCATGTGAGAGTGGCGGGTACTGCCGCGGCAGGTGTAAGGAAAGTCGCAGTCTTCAGCGGAAGCTTCGATGATGACCTGGAAGCTGTTAAGCGTTCGTGTCCTGATGTTGTCGTTACAGGAGAACTGAAGCATCATACCGCGCTGGATGTACGGGAAGAAGGCCTGTGTTTTATCGCTGCGGGACACTTCAGTACTGAAAGGATAGTGGTACCATATCTTGCGTCTGTGCTTGCCGGAAGGTTCCCTTCAGTCGAGGTTATGAGTTTTGACCGGGAGCAGGACCCTTTTATTGCTTATTGACTTGATACGTCTTATGGATTATCATAATTTACGGAAAACATGATTGCATGAGTAAGTCGGATAATCGCGGGTACAGTGCCGAAAGGCCGTACCTGAGGAAAGTCCGGGCTCCGCAGGGCAGGGTGCCGGGTAATACCCGGTGAAGGCGACTTCAAGGAAAGTGCAACAGAAATATACCGCTTGGCACGTGATGCATGCATCACTGCCGAGTAAGGGTGGAAAGGTGAGGTAAGAGCTCACCAGCGGCATGGCGACTTGCCGGTCTGTGTAAACCCCACCCGGAGCAACACCGCAGAGGGACATATGGTGGCCCGCCAGTCCCGGGCAGGTGGCTCGAGCCATGCAGCAATGCATGGCCCAGATAGATGATTATCCACGACAGAACCCGGCTTACAGACTTACTCATCAGATATCGGAAACGCCGGCTAAAAGGCCGGTGTTTCCGCTTATTCAAGCCTGAACCTGTCGATGGCCTGCTGCAGTTCTTCTGAAGATTTCCTTAGTTCGTCGGCAAAGCGTGACAATTCCTCGATGAATGAGAACTGCTCTTCCGTGGATGCTGTGACTTCCTGCGTGGAAGCAGCGGTCTGCTGCGATACGGCGGATATGTTCTGGATGGAGTTTATGGCCTGAGTCTTGTTTTCTTCCATTTCGGTGACACCGGACATGATCTGTTCCACCTGTACCGACAGGTTCTCCATCGATCCCATAATCCTGTTGAAGATACGTATCGTTTCCTGTACGGCTTCATTCTGTGATTTCAGGAAAGCTTCCGTATCGTTTGCCTTGTCTGCAGTTTTGGCAGTGAGATCCTGCGTGGCCTTGATGATGTTCGTGATCTCACGCGCGGATTTCATAGAAACTTCTGCAAGCTTCCTGACTTCGTCGGCAACGACCGCAAAGCCCCTGCCGGCTTCTCCGGCTCTTGCAGCTTCTATAGCGGCGTTGAGCGAAAGCAGGTTGGTCTGGTCAGCAATGTCACTGATGACTTTGATGATTTTTCCTATGGATCTGGACTGTGTTTCAAGATCCTTTATGTCTTCTATTATTTCCTTCGTGATATCCGTCGTCCTGCCTGCCTTGACATCGAGGTCCTCGACCGTGGCAAGCCCGTCCCTGGTCAGCGACTTGGTCTCGCCGGTCAGTTCATCGATCAGTTTCGCACTTTTTACGACGTCGTTTATCTTCTGGTCAAGTATGCCGATCTTCCTTACGCCCTGTTCGGCATCGGCAGCCTGTGCGCCCGCACCTGCAGCTATCTCCTGTATGGCGCGGGTTATGTCCTTCGAAACTTCGGAAACCTGCCGTGATGTCGAGGAAACGATCTCCGCCGAACCCGTGACTTTTTCAGCGACAGCAGATGCCTGATCGATAAGGTTTCTCATGCTTGCGATCATTGAATTGATGCTCCTGGTCAGTTTTCCGAGTTCGTCTTTCCTCCTTGACTGCAAAGTAACGGTCAGGTCACCTGAAGCTGCCCTGGCGGAAGCATTTATGATCCTGTTTATGGTCCGGCTCATGCTGTTGGCCATGATTATCCCAGCTGTGAAGGCTATGGCAACAGCGGCGACGCATGTCAGGACAGTGGTGATTATGATGCGGTTGGACGCTGCCAGGAGGATCCTCTCAGGAACCAGGTCTATCAACGTTATGCCGGTCTGCGCGATTTTCCTGAAAACCATGAGATATTTTTCCCCGTCCATATGTACCGTTTCATAGCCGCTGGTTTCAGGTGAACCGGCCAGCCTTTTGTAGAAGTCCTGTTCGGGAAGAGTACTGGAATCAGTCACGTCGACGCCGTTTGCAATGACCCTGCCATCCGGCGTGACGATTATGAACTGCTGTCCCTCATAAATCACCTGGGATTCGCACAAGCCGGTGATAACGTCAGGAGTTATATCAATGATAAGGATGCCCAGGTTCCGGGCATTTTTCGTGCTCCTGATAAGCCATGCGAATGAAAGTGAGTATGAATCATCCGTTTGCCCAAGTATCGCGTCGATCTCCTCATGCCTGCCGAACCAGGCCTGCTGTGAATCGCCTGATTCGAGGGTTTTTACCAGGGATGAATCTGCGATATCGCTGTATTTCACATCGCCCTGGAATATGGTGGACATGCTGTTTATGTCTTCGTTGATCGGGACTATTATGATATTTTTGATGTCATTGCTGAAGTGGGCGATGTTGATAAGAGTCTGCCTGGCATTTTTGAGTGTATCTGCCTGTGCGACGACATCGGCTTCCCTGTACCTGCCGGACAGGTAGTTTTGGATGTCGGTATCCGAGAAAATCTGCCCTGCAAGGCTTTCCACGGTCCCCAGGATGACCTCGAGGTATTTCCCGCTGTTTTCCATCGTCGAAAGGGATGTTTCCGTCATATTGGCCCGGACCATCCTTGAAGAATTCGAATAGGTCATGATGCCCTGTACCGCTATGAGAGAGATCGGGATCAGGAATACGAGGATTAGCTTCGTCCGGATCTTTTTGATACTCAGGGTTACCTGCGGCAGACGCCTGAGAAAATCTGCGGACTTTTTGATGAAACCTGCGAATGGATTCAGTATTCTTCTCATAAACCGATACCAGCTTTCGTAAGGATTTACTAATGCTATAATTAGACACGAAACGCCCAAAATCCTTTTTTTCAGTGCAGAAATGATGCAATGAACCTGCGGTTTTTCGCATTCCATGCCTGGTCAGAGCTGCTGTACGACTCTGGAATATGAGCCGGGAATATGATATAGTGATAAGGGAGAACCGGGGGAAGCCCCGTGATACACGCAGTCCGCCTGAAACAGGCGCCGGAGGTGTTGTTTTGAAAGGCAGGAAAGTACGAAAGAAAAAACGCAAGGTTGAAAAGCAGGTCCAGATGGCATATCTCAATGAAATCCAGGGGATCCTCGTACTCGCTTTCGGAGTGCTGATGCTGCTCAGCTTCTACATAAAAAACTCGACAGGGCAGTTCGGCATGTTCCTGAGAGACGCCTCCCTCGGGATACTGGGTCTGCCGGCATTCCTCATACCTCCTCTTGTCATACTGTACGGAGTGCTCCTGATAGCAGCGTACGACAAGGTCGACCTCAGGAGGAAACCTCTTTATGTTTTCATTCTTTTTGCACTCGTATCGGCACTGATACAGGCAGGGATATACAAGCCTGACGACTACTCCGGGCTAACCCCGATAAAGGCACTGGAGCGGTTTTATACCGAAGGATCCGCCCTTTCAGGAGGAGGCGTCATAGGCGGCATTATCAGCCTTCCCTTCCTCGTCACGTTCCAGGTGCCGGGGACCATCATAATCCTCACGGCATTGTCGCTGATAGACATAATACTGCTGACCAACAGGTCGATAGCCGATTTCATCAGGAACTTGCGGAGCCTTTTCAAGGCCTCGCGGAAATCCCGCAAGGCAGTTGAGACGGATGCTGACGATATGCAGCCCGTGATCGAGGAAAACGGGGACGAAATAACACTGCGATTCGACAAGCCTAAGGTCATCGACTTCAGGATCGAAAAAACGGCAAGAGAGCTGAAGAAACAGCAAAAGAGCAGGAAATCCGCTGAAAAGGCAAAAACTGACGCGGAAGATTCGGCCGGTGAAGGGATCGATACGGAGACGGGATATGATGAAGATCTCTTTGCCGATCCCGTGGTGTCGCCCGACGAACTGGTCGCGGGCGATATGGAAAGGACCGGGAAAAGGAAAAAGAAGGCGGCGAAAAGTGAGGAAGCCGTCATGGACGGAGACAGCGAACCAGGCCTCCGGGAGATCGTGATCAAAGGACCGGTCCCGGGGAATAAGCAGGAGAACGTAAAGTATGCTTTCCCGCCGTATGACCTGCTTATGGAAGAACCTTCCGACCAGGGCAATTCCAGGGCCTACCGCAACCAGGTGCTGGAAGGCGCAAGGAAGCTCGAGGAGACCCTGGCAAGTTTCGGCGTTTCAGCCAGGGTCATAAACGTCGCAAGGGGACCGACGGTGACGAGGTATGAACTGCAGCCGAGCGCCGGCGTCAAGGTAAGCAGGATAGTCAGCCTGTCGGATGATATAGCGCTCAACCTTGCAGCGCCCGGCATAAGGATAGAAGCACCCATACCGGGCAAAGCTGCCATAGGGATCGAGGTGCCGAACAGGGAAATAACCATGGTCCGCCTGAGGGAAGTGCTCGAATCTCCGGAATTCGTGCAGCATCCTTCAAAACTTGCTTTTGCCGTCGGGAAAGACATATCGGGCGAACCGGTGGTGGTCGATATAGCAAAAATGCCGCACCTGCTCATCGCAGGCGCTACGGGTTCGGGGAAAAGTGTCTGCCTCAACAGTCTCATAGTGAGCATACTGTATAAGGCTTCACCGGAAGAGGTCAAGCTGCTCCTGATCGATCCGAAGGTCGTTGAACTGAGCGTATACAACGGTATACCACATCTTCTGATCCCGGTGGTGACCGACCCGAAGAAAGCGGCAGGAGCGCTGAACTGGGCGGTCCAGGAGATGGTCAGCAGGTATAAGCTTTTTGCCGATAAGAACGTGAGAGACATAAGGGGCTACAACGAGCTGGTGTCCCGTACCGGCGAGCAGCCGGTAATGCCGCAGATCGTGATAATAATAGACGAGCTTGCAGACCTGATGATGGTCGCGCCCAACGAGGTCGAGGATGCGATATGCAGGCTTGCCCAGATGGCAAGGGCTGCCGGCATGCACCTTGTGCTCGCAACACAGAGGCCCTCCGTGGACGTCATAACGGGTGTCATAAAAGCAAACATCCCGTCAAGGATATCATTTGCGGTCTCTTCACAGGTGGATTCAAGGACTATACTCGATATGGCGGGGGCGGAGAAACTGCTCGGCAGGGGTGACATGCTGCTGCACCCGGTTGGAAGGCAAAAACCTGTAAGGATACAGGGTGCAAATATAACGGACGGAGAAGTGGAAAGAGTAGTCGGGTTCGTCAAGTCCCAGGGAGACGCGCGGTATGATGATGATGTCATAGAAGAAATAAACAACAGCGGTGCAACCGATGAAAGCGGAGGCGGCAGTGAAAATGACGATGACGAACTGCTGCCCCAGGCTATCGAGCTTGTGATCGATGCCGGACAGGCTTCCGTATCATTCATCCAGCGAAAGTTCAGGGTCGGTTACGCAAGAGCAGCCAGGATAATCGACCAGATGGAAGCCAGGGGTATCATAAGCGGATATGAAGGAAGCAAACCGAGGCAGGTGCTCATATCGAAGCAGCAGTGGCATGAAATGCAGATGGCCCAGAAAGATGAATGAACAAGGGGGATCGCCATGACGATCGTCAACGGGTTCATCACTTTACTGATGATTATACTGCTTGCCTACTCGACGTACAGGGCAATAAAAAGAAAGAGCGTTCTGATGCTGATTCCCGTCTGCATGCAGTTTTTTGCTTCAGTGATATCTGTTATGAGTTTCATAAACGACGTGGAAGTGCTGCTGCAGATCGAAGCGATTTACATGATTTTTGGCATGATCCCTCCATCAGTGCTCCTGGTTCATGATTACAGGAAGATGGTCGAAGATTTCAAGGCCAGGGGCGTATACGAAGGGCTTGTCAGGAGTGTTCCCCGGGACAAGCCTTTTTCTTCGTTTCCTGCTGAAGGCATCAACGACATAAGAAAAAGGAGACAGCTTGCTGATATAATCGCGGACCTTGAGTTCATGCCGGAGGATATCAGGGCAAATTTCAGGAAATGCATAGTCGAGGCCCACACCATGATGAACAGGGGTGACGCACAAGGCGCTGTCCGGGTATACAAAACCCTGGCAAAGGCTGCCGGCCGTTCATATGCCCTGTATTACAACTGCGGATGCCTCTGTTATGAGCAGGGTATGTACGAAGAAGCGTTAAGCGCATTCCAGAGATCCCTCCGGCTTTTCGGAGGTCCCGACGAAGAAAGGAGTTCTATTTACTATAATCTTGGGAATACTTCATTTATGCTCGGTAAATACGGGAAGGCCTCAGATTTCTATGAAAAAGCGCTGGAAATAAGTCCTGGCGATGCTGAGATCCTCGAAAACCTGTCGTATACATATGTGAAGATGGGACAGGCGGAAAAGGGGACGGAGGTCATGAAACGGATACCGGCCGACGGTTCGCTGTATCGGCCGCACTATGTCTGGGGAAGGCTGTACGCTGAGGCCGGAAAGCTGGAAGAAGCCGAAGATGAACTCAAAAAGGCAGCAAGGATCAGGCCGGACAGCATCGAACCACGCGATGAGCTTGCAAGGGTTTTGATGAAGCAGAACAAGAACGATGAAGCCATTGCGGTTTTAGACGAGATACTGATGCTGGATCCCCGCAATCACACCGCCCTGTACAAAAAAGCGAATGCCCTGGCAAGGAAAGGGCTGTGGGCGGAAGCTGCAGCCGCCTGCAAAGAAGCCGTGGATATCAGGCCGGATTTCCACAGGGCATGGTATGCCATGGCGTTGGCACTGGATGAATCAGGTGACAGGAAATCGGCCATTGATGCATATATTAAGACTATCGAACTGTGCCCCGACTTTGCCGAGGCATATAACAACCTTGGGATCGCGCTCAGCCTGGAGGGCAGGCGGGAGGAGGCGCTGGAGGTCTATGAAGAAGGCATCGGAATGGCCCCGGGCGATTACAGGCTATACTTCAACATGGGCATATGCCTGATGGATGAGAAAAGGTACATGGAAGCAGCCGCTGCTTTCAGGAATGCACTCGACATCAACCCTGATGAACTGGAAATATATTACTATCTGGGAGCCGTGCTGACGGAGATGCGCTATTTCAACGACGCGATAGACGCATACAGCAAAGCCCTGAAAATCAAGCCGGCCGACGGTGAACTCCAGTATAACCTTGCCGCAGTGTATGCCATGCTCGGAAGGTACGACATCGCGATGGAGAACCTCAGGGCTGCAGTGGAGGCAGACAGTTCACTGATAGAGGATCTGAAGGTCAACAGCGCCTTTGACGGCATGAGGGGCAAAAGTGAATTCAGGAAGCTTGTATCGTCGGCTTCTGCTTGAATCACCGGCGTTTTCGGCTGTGATTGTGCACTATGACGGAAGTTTTGTTTTTCTTGACATAAAAATTAAAAAAGTTTACAATTAAGCTATGTTTCACAGGGAAACATACATCACATGCTGATCGAGCATAACGACCTGCCGGCTTCCGGGAACGGAGAGCCGGCGCTGACCATTGAAAACTGAATAACAGGAGGTGTGTGCTATTTTAGAATTAATTACAGGGATTTTGATCGGCCTTGCAATCGGAGCAGTAATTGCTTCTTTTATATCATTCCGTATCGGTTACAACCGCAGGAAAGTCCAGGCTGAAGCTGAAATCGGAAGCGCTGAACAGGAATCCAGGCGGATCATCAACGAAGCTTTGAAGATAGCTGAAAGCAAGAAAAGGGAAGCATTGCTCGAAGCCAAGGAAGAGGTCCACAGAAGCAGGATCGAACTCGACAGGGAAATCAAGGAGAGAAGGAACGAGATCCAGAGGCTGGAAAGAAGGCTCGTCCAGAAGGAAGAGGCCCTCGACAGGAAAGCGGCAGGTCTCGAACAGAAGGACGAACTGCTGAACACGAAGCTGAAAGAAATCCAGGCCACCCAGGAAAAAACGGCGGAACTTCACAGGAAACAGCTCGAAGAACTCGAAAGGATATCAGGGCTGACCGTCGAAGAAGCAAAGCAGTATCTTCTCAGGAACGTGGAAGATGAAGTGAGGCACGAAATGGCGGTACTTGTGAAGGAGCTGGAAGGAAAGGCCAGGGAAGAGGCAGACATGAAGGCGAGGGAGATCATAGCGACCGCGATCCAGAAATGTGCTGCCGACCATGTATCCGAAACAACAGTTTCTGTCGTGCCACTGCCCAATGATGAGATGAAAGGCCGCATCATAGGGCGTGAAGGAAGGAACATCAGGACTCTCGAAACTCTCACCGGAATCGATCTCATCATCGATGACACTCCGGAAGCAGTCATTCTCTCAGGATTCGATCCCATCAGGAGAGAAGTGGCCAGGATAACCCTTGAAAAGCTCATTCTTGATGGAAGGATCCATCCCGCCAGGATCGAAGAAATGGTTGAAAAGGCCAAAAAAGAGGTCGACAACACGATCCGCCAGGAAGGCGACAGGGCCACATTCGAGACAGGAGTGCACGGACTGCATCCCGAACTGGTAAAACTTCTCGGGAAGCTCAAGTTCAGGACAAGTTACGGTCAGAACGTACTGAACCACTCTATCGAGGTGGCGCACCTGGCAGGTATCATGGCAGCCGAACTCGGAGCGGATGTAAATCTGGCGAAACGGGCAGGACTGCTGCATGATATAGGCAAAGCTGTCGACCATGAAATGGAAGGTTCTCATATCACAATTGGCGCAGAACTTGCCAGGAAGTACAAGGAAAGCAGCGAAGTGGTAAATGCCATACAGGCACATCACGGAGACGTGGAGCCCACATCGATTATAGCCGTACTTGTACAGGCAGCCGATTCGATTTCCGCAGCAAGACCGGGAGCCAGAAGAGAAACGCTTGAATCGTACATCAAACGGATCGAGAAACTGGAAGAGATCGCAAATTCCTTCCCCGGTGTTGACAAGTGTTATGCAATACAGGCAGGCAGGGAAATCAGGATCATAGTCAAGCCGGAAGATGTTTCCGATGACGAAATAGTGCTCAAGGCAAGAGAAATAGTGAAGAAGATCGAAAGCGAACTCGAATACCCCGGTCAGATAAAGGTCAATGTCATTCGTGAGACAAGAGCGATAGAATATGCAAAATGAAATCGGAATCGAAATAAAAAGCGTGCATTGCACGCTTTTTATGTTATAGTAGAATAAATCGGGCACATATTATTATTAACGGAGGATCAGGGTTTTGAAAGTATTGTTTATAGGAGATATAGTCGGCGGTCCGGGAAGGAAAGCGGTAAGGCAGTATATCGGCGAACTTCGGTCTCAGTACAGGTTCGACTGCTGCATCGCGAACGCTGAAAATGCTGCCGGAGGCTCGGGGATCACATATGCGACGGCCCAGGAGCTGTACGGCTATGGCATAGATGCCGTAACCATGGGCAATCATACATGGTCGAAAAAAGAGATAAACACATTTATAGACGCAGATCCCAGGATAGCGAGACCGGCCAATTATCCTGCAGAACTGCCGGGGAAGGGGACCGTGGTCATAGACGGAAAGCTTGGCGTCATAAGCCTTCTCGGAAGGATCTACATGGAACCTGTCGACTGTCCGTTCAGAACGCTGGACAGGGAGCTTGAAGTGCTGAAAAGGCAGGTAAGGGCCGTCATAGTGGATTTCCACGCCGAAGCTACTTCGGAGAAATGCGCGCTTGCCTGGTACGCAGACGGCAGGGTCAGCGCCGTCATAGGTACCCATACGCATGTCCAGACAGCAGACGAAAGGATACTGCCCTGCGGGACTGCTTTTATAAGCGACGCGGGGATGACCGGACCCCGTGACGGCGTGATAGGGGTAAAAAAGGAACTGGTGATAGAGAAATTCCGCACTTCCATGCCGGTCCGGTTCGAAGTGGCAAAGGGCCCGGTACAGTTCAACGGTGTTATCCTCGATATCGACGAGGAAACAGGGAAAGCGACCGGGATACACCGCATCTCGAACGTGTTCAGCGTATGACATCACTCCGGCATCAAGCCGGCCGTCGATGCCTGCCTGCTGTATACTGCCCGGCTTGTCT
>DGEQ01000124.1:19651-20672 GCA_002386045.1 Hungateiclostridiaceae bacterium UBA3922
ATTTTAGATTAATAAAGAGGAATTTGGGTTTTAATGTAGAATTTTTCTATATAATATAATTAGATTATAATATGGTATGCAATAGGGGGTTAATATCATGGATGTCTTAAAAATCTCAGCAAAGTCAAATCCAAACTCCGTAGCAGGTGCACTTGCAGGCGTCATCAGAGAAAAAGGCGTGGCAGAAATGCAGGCTATAGGCGCCGGTGCCTTGAACCAGGCTGTCAAGGCAGTGGCGATCGCCCGTGGGTTTGTGGCACCGTCAGGGATCGAACTTATCTGTATCCCGGCTTTCACCGATATCATTATCGACGGCGAGGAAAGGACGGCCATTAAACTTATCGTAGAGCCGAGAAAATAATGATAAAACCACTTCGTGCTGCCGGTCGTGCGGGAACTGGCAGCATTTTTTTTGGCGCGGGAGCGTCCTTAACTTAAAATCGTCCCGTATTGAGAATGGAAATGGGATATGATAATATGTGAATGTGATCGGAGCGGGGGGACATAATTGAAAGAATACGTGAAGATAGGAGAAGGGACGGTCCTCGTCACCGCAGGTGACCTTAAATATATCGAGTTCGAAAGCCTTAACAGGTACAGGGACATACTGACGCACTTCATGAGCACGAGGCATGGCGGTATCAGCTCCGGAGAATGCAGTACCCTCAATCTTGGGCTCGGCAGGAATGATGACAGGAGCAATGTGTTCGAAAATTTCAGGAGGATCTGCAATGCCGCATCGGTCAAAATCGAAAGCCTCGTGCTGACTAACCAGGTCCATGGGACGAAAGTCTGCAGGGTAGATGCAGGGGATATGGGAAAAGGTCTGCTGAGGGACAGCGATCTTAAAGGCACCGACGGCTTTATCACGACCGAGCCCGGTGTCACGATGGTAACATTCCATGCGGACTGTGCGCCGGGATTCCTTTTCGCGCCTTCGGCAAAACCGGCAGCTTTGCTCCATTCAGGCTGGAAAGGTACGCTTGCGGACATAGTGGCCCGGCCGCTGGACGATATGAAA
>DGEQ01000118.1:0-1101 GCA_002386045.1 Hungateiclostridiaceae bacterium UBA3922
ACCAGGGAGCAGTTGCTGGAAAATGTATGGGGATACGATTTTTACGGTGACAGCAGGACAGTGGATGTGCATATAAAAAGGCTGAGGGAAAAATTAGATCAGCCGGGACAGGTGTGGCAGCTCAAGACAGTCTGGGGCGTAGGCTACAAGTTCGAGGTAAAGTGATGCCAGGGGATAAATAATGTTCAGAAGTATTTTCAGCAAACTGATAGCCATATTCCTGCTTATACTGGCCGTGGCTTTCGCGGTCACCGGCGTGATGATGAATTTCTTCCTGTATGATTATGTCACGGACGAGAAGGCGGCAACCCTTGAAGAAACCGGCAACTGGGTGAACAACGTCTTCGGGTTCTATCTCAACCTTATCGACCTGAATGATTATGCCAGCCTTGCATATGCCGAAATACTGCTCAGGGATACGCTTGTCAGTTATGGGAAATACACATCGTCCTATATCTGGATCGTGAACCAGGATGGATACCTGTACCGTTCCAACTGGGACATGCCCGCTTCCATAGCAGAGAAATATACCGACGACACGGGATATGTCAAAATCAATGATCCGAAGAATTTCCAGAAGCTTATCCAATCACCGACCACGGTGAGGGAAGTCGGAGATTTCAACGGATTTTTCAGGGACCCGTATTTCAGCGAAGTGGGCGATGTCTGGCTGACGGTGGCCCGCTCGTTCAGGTATACTGTTCCCGGAGGGAACGACGTGATGGTAGTGATATACCTGCATACGCCGGCCAGGGAAGTTATCGCTGCGCGCAGGAAGGTATTGAAATATTTCCTGACTTCCGGAGGCGTCGCCATTGCTGTCAGCGTGGTAATGATCTACATCTTTTCGCTCAGGCTCTCACGTCCGCTCAAGCAGCTAAAGTACGCTGCAGCCAGGCTGTCGAACGGGGAGTTTGAGAAGAGGGTCAGCATAAGATCCCGCGATGAGATAGGTGAACTGGCAAAGGCATTCAACCAGATGGCTTCGGCCCTGGAAAATATCGAGAAGATGCGCAGGGGTTTTGTCGCCAACGTATCTCATGAACTTCGCACACCGATGACTTCGATACGCGGATTTATCGAGGGGATCCTGGACGGCAC
>DGEQ01000118.1:1191-3486 GCA_002386045.1 Hungateiclostridiaceae bacterium UBA3922
GTGACCGATCTGCTGGACCTGGCGAAGATGGAATCCGGCGAGATGAAGTTGAACATCACCGATTTTGATATCAATGAACTGATAAGGAAATGTGTGATCAAACTCGAGACCCTGATACTGGAAAAAGACCTGGCCGTGGATGCCGTTTTCGAAGAGGAAGACCTGATGGTCAGCGCTGACCCGGACGCCATCGAGAGAGTCGTTTACAACCTGATGCACAATGCGATCAAGTTCACTCCTGCCGGAGGCAAGATAAGCGTCACAACAAGGAGCATCAAAGATGCAGCTGAAATAACGATAAGGGATACCGGGATCGGGATCGAGGAAAGCGAGCTTGGAATGATCTGGGACAGGTTCTACAAATCGGACAAATCCAGGAGCAGGGATAAGACAGGCACCGGGCTCGGTCTGGCGATAGTCAGGAACATAATAAACGAACATGGCCAGCGTATCAGCGTGCGGAGCAGGCTTGGCGAAGGGACTGCGTTCACGTTCACGCTCGCAAAAGCCGGCGGAAGTCCTGCCGATAAGGCGGACAAGCAATGAGGCATCCGTTATCTGGAGAAATTCAATGTTTACAATTTATTCACAGATTCTTCAAATAGCAGATTTACAATATACTTGTAAGGTGAAACAGGAACGGATGCTCGGCTTTTAGGGAGGTCAACATATGGACGATTTCAGATTCGGTTTCGATCAATCCAATGATTTTGGCAACAGCGATGACACTGCGAAAAACGAACCGGAGGAAAAAACCGACGGAGAAACTGTCGATTCATCTGTCCAGGCAGGAGATGCGGCAGGGAACACAGCTGACAGCCTGATACACGGGCAGGATACGGATGCAGGGACTCCCGGAACGGCAGCTTCTGAAGAAGAGCCTTCGAATGAAGTTGTGCTCGGTACCGCCCCGGATGGAGATGCCCAGGCAGGATATCAAAATCCGGCCCAGGGATCCGAAACCCCCGGCGGCCAGGCTGCAGGACCGTCCGATACGGACGCGAGGAAACAGATGTATTATTCGGAGAATATCAAGAAGACCAGGCAGAGGAAAATAGGAGTCGGCCACCTGGTACTGGTATCGGTGCTGAGTTCGCTGCTTGGTGCAGCCATAATGTTTGCGGCTGTAGTGTTCCTTGTGCCGGTGATAGGCGCCGACGCTGCCAGGATGCTCGGACTGCCCTTGAAAACGACGGAAGTTTCGGGCGTCAACAGCAGCAGTATAATCAAGAAGATCGAGATAGCGGAGACAACGTCGCCCGTCGAAGCGATCGCTGAAAAGGTAGGGCCGTCGATAGTGGGCATTCAGATCACCTACCCGGTCAGGAGCAATTTCAGCTTCTTCTTCGACATCAACCGTGACGGGGTCGGTTACGGTTCCGGCACGATAATAAGTGAAGACGGCTATATCCTGACGAACAACCACGTCATCGAAGCGGCGATGGCAGGACAGATGTCCAATAAACTGGCAGACGGCGCGAAAATCGAGGTCATCCTGCCGGACAACAAGGACAAGGCTTACAGGGCGCAAGTGATAGGCAGGGACGAGAAAACGGACATTGCCGTGCTGAAAATCGATGCGACCGGCCTGTCGGCAGCTGAGCTGGGCAACTCGGACGAAGTGAAAGTGGGTGAGCTTGCAGTCGCTATAGGCAACCCGGGGGGCATGGATTACATGGGGTCGGTCACTGCCGGCGTGATAAGCGGCATCAACAGGACCATCAAGCTCGATAACGGCCGTGAGTTCAGGCTGATACAGACCGATGCTGCCATAAATCCGGGCAACAGCGGAGGAGCACTCGTCAATTCGAAAGGACAGGTCATTGGCATCAATACGATAAAAATCGCGGCTACGGAGGTGGAGGGCATCGGTTTTGCAATACCGATAAACGAAGCCTGGGAAATAGCCGAGAGCCTGATCAACTACAGGTACGTGAAAAACAGGCCGTACCTCGGCGTCGTGATCGACAACACCTTTACAAAGGAAGATGCCGAGAGATACAAAGTTCCTGCCGGCCTGCTGGTTTACGACGTACAGCCGCTGACGGGAGCATACAAGGCAGGCATCCGCATCGGCGACATCATCGTCAAGTTTGACGGCAAGGAAGTAACGACGTTCAGCGAACTGGAAGAACTGAAGAACCGGCATAAACCCGGAGACGAAGTGGAAATCGAAGTTTACAGGGACGGAGAGACACTGAAACTGAAGGTGGTCCTCGGAGAAGAGAAAAACCTTGACTAAGGCATAAATAAAAAGTATATATACTCAACAGACAGACCCTCCATCATGTAACA
>DGEQ01000085.1:0-2932 GCA_002386045.1 Hungateiclostridiaceae bacterium UBA3922
AGATGTGTATAAGAGACAGCTGCCTACCTTTTCCTTCATCCTGTTTTCCAGTCCCAGTTCAAGACGAGCCAGCTTTTCCCTGAAAAAAGCCAAATCTGCTTTCGATATGCCGGGAGTAAGTCCCCTGGATTTGCCCCTGGCGTAAGCTATCGCAAGGTTTTCTTCGATTGTCATATCGAAGGCCGTTCCCATCAGCGGGTCCTGGAACACCCTGCCGATATAAGCTGACCGCTTGTACTCAGGCATCCTTGTTATATCTTTGCCGTCAAGCAGTATATTACCGCCGTCCAGCTCATACACGCCCGCTATGCAGTTGAGCAGTGTCGACTTGCCGGCGCCGTTGCTCCCGATGACAGTGACGAACTCGCCTTCGGCCATCTCGAGATTTACATTGTCAAGCGCGATTTTTTCGTTGACACTGCCTTTATTGAAAATTTTCACTGCATTTACTATCTTAAGCATTACCGGCTGCCTCCCTTGTACCTGCTTAAAGCCGCCTGCCTGCCGGCCAGCGATATGACCTTGTCACGGATGGTCCCCATGGACAATGCCGCAGCAACTATGGCCGCAGACACCAGCTTGAGGTCCGTGGCAGGCATGCCAAGTTCGAGTGCGCCTGCTATGATGAACCTGTATGTGACGGCGCCGAGTACTACGGCGATGAGCCTTCTCAGTAACGAGCCTGTGCCGAATATGACTTCGCCGATTATAACGGACGCAAGTCCTATAACTACCATCCCGATGCCCATGCCAATATCGGCAAAACCCTGGTATTGCGCCAGCAAAGCACCGGACAATGCAACAAGTCCATTTGACAGGGCGAGTCCTACTATCGTCGTCAGGTCTGTATCAACGCCGGACGCCCTGACCATTTTGTCATTGTCGCCGGTAGCCCGGAGGACAAGGCCGAACCTGGTTTTCAGGAAATAGTACAGCAGAACGATGATCAGCGCAAGTACTGCTGTGTTCAGGATAAGCGCGATGTACCGCTCCAGACCAGTATCCAGGAACGGGCTGAAAATGGTCGGTACGCCCAGGATCCTCGACAAAGGTATATTCGACTTGCCAGCCATCACCTTCAGGTTTATCGAGTAAAGCGCAAGCATCATCAGTATACCTGACAGGATAGGCTGTATTTTCAGCTTCGTTGTAAGCAGCGCTGTAACGCATCCCGCAGCGCAGCCTGCGAAAAATGCCAAAATGAGCCCGAGCGCCGGCTGCCCGCTTACGCACAGCATGGCGGAGCATGCGGCACCCAATGTGAAACTGCTGTCCACTGTCAGATCAGGCATATTCAGTGTGCGGAACGAGATGAACACTCCCAGAGCCATTACTGCATAGATTATGCCAAGTTCCGCTGCACCCTTTATGATATCAGCCATGGTCAACTTCTCCTGTTTGCTTTATAGTGCTTAACCTATTATATCATTTATTGTTATGTATACAAAAATTTTCATTCAGAATGTTTCCTGCGGTTTAAATTGGGACGATTATTCGAATACCTGAACAGCTTCATTTAGCACATCCTCAGGCAAGGTTATCCCGATTGCCTCGGCTGTCTTTTTGTTGACATAGATCTCGACCTCGGACATCATCCTTACCGGCATTTCTCCCGGGTTTTTCCCGTTTATTATCTCGATGGCCATATCGGCAGTTTCCCTGCCCAGTTCCACGTAGTTGATGCCGTATGTGGCAAGGCCGCCGTCCGCCACCATCGAGTCAGCACCGACGTATACAGGTACTTTTGCGGTTTGAGCCACCTGTGAAACTATCGGCATTGCAGCTGCAACGGTGTTGTCGATGGGGGAGAATATCGCGTCGACCTTTGATGCCAGCGACTGTGCAGCCTGCTGTACCTCGGAGGTATTGGTGACGGTAGCCTCGATGACTTCCAGACCGTTCTCGGAGGCGTATTCCTTCAGTTCATTTACAACGGAAATCGAGTTGGACTCGCTTGAGTTATAGAGGGCGCCGATCGTTTTGATACCGGGTGTTATGCGCATCGCCAGTT
Organism: Hungateiclostridiaceae bacterium UBA3922; assembly: GCA_002386045.1. Lineage (GTDB taxonomy): Bacteria > Bacillota > Clostridia > Acetivibrionales > DTU013 > DTU013. Next base: position 2,012 of record DGEQ01000085.1, read on the forward strand.
CCATTATCTTCTTTGCCGATACGGCGTCGGATGTGCCGGTCACGTTTCCGCCGGGTTTGTCAAGGCTTTTCACAAGGCCTGAACCGACTGGATCGGTGCATGCGGAAAACAGCACGGGTGTATCCGTCAGAGCCCCGGCTGCCGCCATCGCCGATGGGGTGGCAATAGCCACTACCAGGTCTTTCTTGTCTGCCTTGAACTTCTGACAGATAGTATTGAGGTTGGTCTGCTCGTTCTGCGCGTTCTGATAGTCGATCCTGATGTTTTCGCCGTCGACATATCCCTTTTCGGCAAGGCGCTCGATGAAAGCTTCCCGGATCGTGTTCAGCGATGGGTGTTCCACTATTTGTACGATCCCTATCTCTATGACCTTGCCTGTGTCCCCGCCGTAGCTCCCGCTGTCATTTCCGACGCCGGTCCTGTTTTCGGACTTGTCTGTATTGCCTGTGCCGCATGCGGCAAGCGACAGCGCCAATACGGAGATGACCATTGATACAGTGATGATCCTGAAAACTTTTTTCATTTTACATTCCTCCCTCTGAATTTTGATCTGACAATTACAAACAAAAAACGCCTGTCCTGACTAAAGGACAGGCGTCAGCCTGCGGTGCCACCTTTATTGATGCTTTACGCAGCATCCACTCTGCGGAGTGCCATCACACCCCCTGCCAGATAACGCCGGCAATGCGTCGAAAGCTACTTGGGCAAGTTGCCTGTTCGCTCCGCCCTCAGAGGCCCATTTGTCTGCGCCTGTCCGCCGGGATCCCAGCACCCCCGGCTCTCTGTGCGACAGGTGTGGCAGTTTTACTCCCTCTTCATCGGTTTAGAAAATAATAGCACAGGACAGGGAACTGTGTCAACATGTTGATACAACTGACCGGCTATGTGAAAATTTACAGTGGGTCGGCCTTGACTGCCGGG
>DGEQ01000085.1:3066-12058 GCA_002386045.1 Hungateiclostridiaceae bacterium UBA3922
TACGCATGGGGATGTAACTCAGCGGGAGAGTGCTACACTGGCAGTGTAGAAGTCGAGGGTTCAAATCCCTTCATCTCCACCAGCAAAGTAAGATCCGGACCTCTCAAAAAAGTGCGAGGTCCGGATTTGTTTTTCATAGAAAGCTGCTGCGTCAGATACCCGGTTTATGCAGAGGCCTGGTAAACCGTGGTTTCGGACTGAAACCGGGGCTTAGTTGAATCTGCCGTCCCATACGGGCATGTTTTCCAGGTACTCGCTCTGGACCGCCGGCACATAGAATGCACCAAAGGTCTTCAGTCCGTTTTCCAGTGCCTCTGCCGGCAATTCTACCAGGAACCTGTAGTACGGCATGAACACCGTGTCAAGCCTGCCTGTGCGGTAGACCAGTTCGACACGGGCAATATATTCTTCGCCGGGCAGTTCTTCAGGGACGGATGTTATATAATGGCCTTCCAGCAGGAGCCTTCGTGCTTCTTCCGCAGTTATTATGGGATAGTCGCCGATTTTCTGCGACAGGTCGGCGTTATAATACTTGATCGCGCTGAGTCCGCCCGAACCGGTCGGCTGGAAACAGAGCCTCCTGAAATTGTAGTTAAGTATCCGGTCCGAAAGGCTACCTGCATTTTCGAATACAGATGTTTCCATGCGATTGAGGACTCCGCTGAACGTATAATCGGCTGCCAGGTCATAGCCGGGCTCCTTTATTCCCATGAATCCGCCGTACTCGGCAAAAAGATATTGTGTGGCTGCCAGGGCCTGATCGTATGTCGTGTTATCATATGCAAAGATATATCCGTCAGGCAGGGGAAGACCAGTGCTGTAAATGGAGCCGTCGACTGTTTCATATCCGAAATCAAACGCAACTGTGAATCTTTCATAGGCAGCGAGCTTGCCGATGTCTTTTGCTATGTGTGATGTTTCAGGTGTAAGCGAGAGCAGGATATCCCCGTCCCTGTGGACCTCGATTTTCGCGCCTCTGCATTCCGCAATTGCGCGGTACGCACCCGTGTTTCGGCGTATTTCTTCCCCGGATGCGCCGGCGGATTCCATTTTCTGAATGATTTGCCCTATTTCATCCATAGTCGGCTCTGTGTACAGTGATGTTATTTCAAGGCCGAACAGGTCTGCGATTTTCCCTGCTTCGGCAAGCATCTCTTCGGGAGTCAGGCCGCTTACCGGCGCACCTGCTCCGTCATATTCATGTGGATTGGCAAACACGGGCATGGTCCCGAGGTCATTGTTTTCCGTCCACGGGTTGCCGTTCTGCAGTTCACCGATATCATAAGCCAGGTGACCTTCAAAGCCAAAGGTCCCGAGATCGGTGTTTACGGGCAGTTTCGGCAGGTCAGGCAAACCAGGCAGATCGTGCGGATCAGCCGGACGTACCAGGTCAGGTGCGTTGCCCGGGTCAGCCGGCTGTACCATGTCCGGCACATCGCCCGGGTCAGTCGGCTGTACCATGTCCGGCACGTCGTTTGGGGCGGTCTGCTGTATTTTGCCGTGCAGGAGGATCACAGCGGCGATAAGGCATACAGCTGCGGCGACAGCAGATGTCCGCGTTGCCCGGGTCAGCCATATGGGTCGGAGTTTTGTATACCGAGTTCCTGCTGTCATGACCTCAGCTTCCATGGCATCAGTTTTTATAACTTCTGCTTCAATGACCGGATCATCGGCTTCCGTTATAAAACGGTCATCGATCTGACCGATAAAGTCCATTAGTTTTTCCGGGTTCACGGTATCACTCCCTCGTTTTCGAGATGGGTCCTGAGCTTTTTGCGTGTGCGGAAGAGCATGGACTTGACCTTGCTTTCGCTCATTCCGAATCGTGCAGCTATTGCATGGATAGAGTCGGCATACCAGTACCGCCTTACGAACACGATCCTGCTTTCCCTGTCCAGCGACTTCAAAAAGGAGTTTATTGCTCCAGCGACGAGTCCCGAGTCGAACTCAGCCTCGACATTGCGGCTTGCCGGTATGCATTCCTCCAGTTCGGAGTATATAAGTGCGATATTGTCGCCGCCGCGTTTTTGGGTCCTCTGTTCTTTATACCTGTTGAGCGAAAGGTTCCGGGTGATCCTGCCCAAATAGGCGCGGAGGTTTGCAGGGCGCTGGGGCGGTATGCTTTCCCATGCCTTCTGATATGTATCGTTCACGCATTCTTCTGCGTCTTCGCTGTTCAGAAGGATATTGGCCGCTATTTTCGTGCAGTAACTGCCGTATTTTTTCGCTGTTTCACTGACAGCGGATTCGGAGCGCGCCCAGTACAGGTCGAGTATCATTTCGTCATCCATCTTTAGCTACCCCTTGAATTTTTGAAGCTTCACCCATAAAGACAACAAAAAAATGGTTTCGTTGCACAATAAGGCGAAAAATCCTATCAATCAGGCTGCAAAATCATTATACCATATTCAGGACACGAGCATTGCCGCCGTCCGGTTATTTCAGAAAGGAGCGAAATATTTTGACGGCGTGCGTTATAATATTGTATTGGGTCCTGGCATGCTGCCAGGTCCGATCCTGCGGATTCGGGGAGATGCAGATGGTACGGATACTGGTCGTCGACGATGATAAGAATACAAGGCGGCTGCTTGAGGCAGTCCTTGCGGCGGAGAACTATACGGTCTTCACCGCGACCAACGGCGAGGAAGCGCTCCAGGTAATGGACAGGGAACATATCGACCTGGTGGTGCTGGACATAATGATGCCGAAAATGGACGGTTACGAGTTTACGAGGATATTGCGGGAATCGAACAACAACCTGCCCATCCTTATGGTGTCTGCGAAGCAGTTGCCCGAGGACAGGCACAGGGGCTTTATCGTCGGAACTGACGACTATATCACGAAGCCCATCGACGTGGAGGAAATGCTTCTGCGCATAAAGGCACTCCTCAGGCGCGCGCAGATAGCTGCGGAGAGAAAGATCGTAATAGGTGACGTGGTACTGGACTACGACAGACTTACGGTCACGAAAAACGGCGAGGTCCAGGAACTGCCGCAGAAGGAGTTCATGCTCCTGTTCAAACTTCTTTCATATCCCGGCAGGATTTTCACCCGGATACAGCTTATGGACGAAATATGGGGCAATGAGAGCGATTCGGGCTGGGAAACAGTGACGGTCCATATCGCGAGACTGCGAAAACGCTTCGAGGGCTGGGAAGAGTTTGAGATCGTGTCGGTCAGGGGACTTGGTTACAAGGCGGTGAAAAAGGTATGAAGCCCGAACAGAAAAAACACCGGCTGGCACTGACGCTGCTTTTTGCGGGCGTCATTTTCTGTTTTCTGATCCTTACGATGGCCGTAGTCGGCGGAGTTATCATCTTCCTGGTCCACCGGGGATATCTCGAGCCCATCGGTGAAGTTCCCAGGGCGCGGCACCTGGTACTCAGGATGATGTTGGCAAGCGTAATGATCGGGGCGATCCTGTCTGCCCTTGCAAGCCGTATCCCCTTAAGACCGGTCAACGCGATCATCAATGCGATGAACAGGCTTGCCGCCGGTGATTTCAAGACGCGCCTGAGTTTCGGGAAATACCTGGGCAAACATCCGACGGCGAAAGAAATCACCCGGAGTTTCAACAACCTGGCGGAAGAGCTTGAAAAAACGGAAATACTCCGATCCGATTTTATCAACAACTTTTCCCATGAGTTCAAGACACCGATAGTTTCGATCGCGGGATTTGCCAAACTGCTCAAGCACGGCAACCTGACCGAGGAGCAGAAGGCGGAATATATCGATATCATCGAGGAGGAATCCATGCGCCTTGCGGCCATGGCGACCAACGTGCTGAGCCTGACGAAGGTCGAAAACCAGACGATCCTGACGGGGGTGACGGAATTCAACCTGTCGGAGCAGATAAGGAACTGCTTCCTGCTCCTCGAAAGCAAGTGGACCAAAAAGAATATAACGCCTGAACTCGATTTCGGCGAACACACCATAAGGGCAAACGAGGAAATGCTCAAGCAGGTGTGGATCAACCTTATAGACAATGCCATAAAATTCGGTGACGAAGGGTCCACGGTGCGGGTGACCATCACCGAGACCGAAAAAAACATCTTCGTCTCCATTGACGACACGGGCGTCGAGATTCCGCCGGAACTGAAGGAGCGCATCTTCCAGAAGTTTTACCAGGCAGACGAATCCCATTCCGGCGAGGGCAACGGCGTCGGGCTGGCCGTCGTGAAAGCCATCGTAAAGCTGCACAACGGGGATGTCACCGTTTCGTCGGCAGACCGCAAAACGGTGTTTACCGTGTCACTTCCGAAATAATACCGGCTCAGCAAGAATATCGGTTCTTTTCCCGGAATCCGTTTTCTGCGCTGATACGGAAAATCTGCAATGTCTTTTTCGGGCGGATCATTGCCGGGTCCCGAATCTCTTCCCTTGTTTATTTTCAGTTTAGAATATGTCCGTATAATCGGATCGGCAATGGTGCAGAAGGATGGGGCAGGCGCCATCGGCGGACTGAGATCCGGCAGCGCCAATGTCTGCTGGATTACGGGCGTCTCTCAGTAAAATAAAAAAAGACATCTTTCAGTAAAATATAAACCAGGTACAGCAAAGGAGTTGTGACGATGCTTGAACTGAAGAATATCACGAAAACATACCATACTGCGGGCGAAGACGTGGAAGCGCTGAAAGGGATCGACCTTAAGTTCCGCAACAGCGAATTCGTATGCATACTCGGGCCGTCCGGCTGCGGGAAAACGACCCTGCTCAATATCATCGGCGGCCTGGACAGCTACACTTCCGGCGATCTCGTCATCAACGGGAGGACGACCAAAGAATACAGGGACCGCGACTGGGACGCTTACCGCAACCACTCCGTCGGTTTCGTTTTCCAGAACTATAACCTGATCCCGCATCAGACAGTGCTGTCAAACGTGGAGCTTGCGCTGACCCTCACCGGCGTTTCGAAGAAGGAACGCAGGCAGCGCGCCAGGGAAGCGCTTGAAAAAGTCGGGCTGGGTGACCAGTTGAGCAAAAAGCCGGCCCAGCTTTCCGGGGGCCAGATGCAGCGCGTCGCGATCGCCCGTGCCATCGTGAACAACCCTGACATCATCCTGGCGGATGAGCCGACCGGTGCACTCGATACAGAAACGAGCAGGCAGGTCATGGATATACTGAAGGAAATCGCGAAAGACAGGCTCGTAGTCATGGTCACGCACAATCCCGTCCTGGCTGCGAAATACTCCACCCGCATCGTTAAAATGCTGGATGGCAGGATCATCGACGACAGCCGGCCCCTTACTGACGAGGAATACAGGAATGAGCTTGAAGAGGTGAAGCAGAAAAAGACCGACATTTACAAGAAAAAAATGCCTTCCATGTCGTTCGGCACTTCCTTCGGCCTGTCGCTCAGGAACCTCATCACGAAGAAAGGCCGGACTGCGCTGACATCTTTTGCCGGTTCCATCGGGATCATCGGCATAGCGCTGATCTATGCCGTGTCGAGGGGGACTACGGCATTCATAGATTCGGTGCAGGAGGACACTCTTGCCTCGTATCCTATTACGATCGAAGCGCAAAACGTGGACATGACCACGCTGATCTCGACTTTCCTCGGGAAGGCAAAGTCGATTTCCGGACATGAGGACGACGCTGTATACCAGAAGGCAATGATTTACGAAATGATGAATGCGATGAATTCGGTCGAGTCACAGAAAAACGACCTGAAAGCTTTCAGGGAATTCATAGAAGCGCAGCGCGCTGACGAGAACAGCAAGTTGTATTCCGCGCTGTCCGGCGTGCAGTATTCCTACGACCTTGACCTGCTGATATACACAAAAAACGTGGACGGGAACATCATCCGTTCCGACAGGCAGACACTGATGACGGAAGTCATGAGAAAATACGCGGGCATGGACATGTCGACGATGCTTGCCCTGAGGGAACAGACGGTCATGGGCAGCACTGACAACATGATGAAGCGGTCCATGGCGCTCTGGAAGGAACTTGTGCCGGGAGACGGCGGCAGGCCGGTCAACAGCGTCACTGAAAAGCAGTACGACATAATTTATGGCAGATGGCCGTCCGAATATGACGAACTCGTGCTTTTCGTGGATGAAAACAACGAGATAGACGACCTGACGCTTTATTCGCTTGGACTTCTGTCAGAAAAAGAGATCGAGGTACTGATGGATGCTGCGCTCAACCATAAGACCGTCGATTACGAGGTCAGGAAATGGTCATTCGAAGAAATATGCAACATGGATTTCCGTACGATCCTTAACAGCGACTGCTACACGTACGACGAAAAGACGGGGACATACACCGACCTGCGCGAATCCGAAGCAGGACTCAAATACCTGTACGACAATGCGCTGAAGCTCCGCATCGTGGGTATTGCGAAGCCGGATGAAGATACTGTCTCCACGATGACGAACGCGTCGATAGGCTACACATACAAGCTGACTGAGTATATCATCGACAGGGCAAAGGAATCAGAAGCCGTGAAAGCGCAGCTTGCGGACCCGTCCACTGATATATTCACCGGCCTGCCGTTCAGGGTTGCCGACGGGGAAATGACTGACGAAAAGAAGGCCGAAGAATTCAGGAATTATATATCGTCGCTCGATACTGCCGGGAAAGCGGCCGCATACAGGAAAATCATGAGCATTCCCCCGGAGGAGTCGGTAAAGGAGTTTGTCACCGGCACGCTGGCCGGCATGACGCGTGCCGACATGGAAGCGGCGATCGCCCCGGCTGTTTCGGAACAGACCGGGATGGCGGAGGAAATGATAGCGGAGTACATTACCTCCATGAGCGATGAGGAACTGGCGGGATTGCTTGCAAAAGGGCTCGAAGAGCAGTTCAGGGCTCAGTATGCCGCAGGAGCGGAAGAACAGATGAGAGCCATGAGCGATGAACAGCTTGCGGCAGCGCTTGACATGGCGATCGGACAGTTCACTGAAGAGCAGTGCGTAGCCTATTACGACGAACTGGCAGTTTTCTCGGACTCCACCTATGAGGACAACCTTGTGAAGCTCGGCCTTGTCGACCGCGGCAGCCCGGCTGCCATCAACCTGTATGCGTCGTCGTTCGCCGACAAGGATGTGATAGAGGAAGTCATCGCGGAGTACAACGAAGGAGTAGACGACCTGAAGGAAATAAAATATACCGACTACGTGGGGCTGATAATGTCCTCCGTAACTACGATCATAAACGCCGTCACGTATGTCCTGATCGCATTCGTAGCTGTTTCGCTGGTCGTATCGTCCATCATGATCGGCGTTGTGACGCTGATTTCAGTGCAGGAGCGCACCAGGGAGATCGGCATCCTCCGGGCCATGGGTGCATCGAAGAGAAACATTTCAAGCCTGTTCAATGCGGAAACCGTTATCATCGGTTTCGCTTCAGGCATGCTGGGCGTGTTGATCACATATCTGCTGTGCATACCGATCAACATCATACTCCGTCATCTGACCGGGCTCGGCAACCTCGCCGCATACCTGCCGCCTGAAGCTGCAGTCGCCCTCGTAGTGATCAGCATGCTGCTGACGCTGATCGCTGGCATCATTCCGTCCCGAAGCGCGGCAAAGAAAGATCCTGTCGTAGCTTTGAGGGCTGAGTGATCCGTGCTGATGTGCCCTGCAGAAGGAGCCGGCCGTGCAGCGACCGGCTTTTTTTCGGCATGGTGTGCAACATTTTGAAGGCCTGGAGCGTTTTCTATATGACGGCTTATGAAAAACAGCCGGAGAATAATCAGATTACGGAGGGATGTATATGTCAAGGATCATCAAAAGATTGTCACTATTATTTGCAGTATCGGTATGCATCCTGGCGCTGACTGCCGGGCACGTATTCGGCAATTCCAGTATCCAGGTCATGATCAATTCCCTTAACATTTTGTACAACGGGGAAAAAACAGATATCGACCATTTCATGTACAGGAACACTACATATGTACCGTTGAGGAAAGTTGCAGAATTATTCGGCAAAGAAGTAACATGGGACCAGGCGACGAAGACAGTTAATATCACAGACAAAAAGGCAGATGGTTTTTCCGTTGGAAGCGACGCTGTGAGCGCAGCACTGATAGCCGATATCGACGGCGGCACCCTTGACCTGGAGTTCCAGCTCAGGAACGTTGCCGACGAGGATGTTACAATAACCCTGTATTATCCATTTTACGATTACGCCGTGTATGACGAAGCCGGAAATGAAGTATACAGGCATTCTGAAGAATACCCGTTTTCCATACTCCCTATAGTAGATCAGGTGATAAGCAGCGGGGAGAAATTCACCGTGAACGAAAAACTCGATCTTTCAGCCAGGGATTTCGTACCGGGCGAAACATACAGGGTCGACTTCGTAATTTCATTTGAGATGGACTCTGAGATGCATAAGCTGAGTGAAAGCGCTTATTTCAAGATCCCTGGCTGACCGGCCTTCCGAGAATGCAGTGAAAATAGCAAAGGACACTTAACATTGTCTGCACCGGGAGGACTTGAGTGTGAGTTCGGAGCCGGATCACGGAAACAGCAGACTGCCTGCCGATGTGGCAGGCAGTTTTTTTATGCAAAACCCAACGATGAAAGTCAGCACTTTTACAAAAAATGATGATACTTTGGGCTCCCGGCAAAATGTATCCATAATAGCGTTATCAGGCATATTATATTGACAATAGATATATATGGATGGTATTTTAAACTATGGTCGGCATGATTGTCTTTTCCTGCATCGTTATGCAGGACCGACATAATATCACTGTGGAGGAATTTGCATGAAGAAAAAGATCATATCTTCGCTGCTTGCCTTATTATTGCTTTTTACGTGCTCATTGCCGGTGTGCGGTGCACAGACTTCAAAGGAGATGTCATCGGCATTGCAGAAAAAATACGGGATGAACATCACCTTCGTTACCAATTATACTGAGAGTGAAAAGTTGTCGCTGCTGGAACAGTTGGATTCGATCCTGTCGCATTTGGGTGCGGCTTTTGTCAGGGAAGTCGTTTCATGTTATACCCAGAAAGGCTATACGGTGACTATCAGG
>DGEQ01000085.1:12312-12439 GCA_002386045.1 Hungateiclostridiaceae bacterium UBA3922
TCGAACGGCTCATGTGGGGCAATGAATCGGGGTCCTTCGGGGTCAGTAATAAGAATGCTGTCCTGAAAACAATGACGATGAATGGCAGGGATGACAAGGAGGAAAGACTGGGCAGCTATTCTTTCGT
>DGEQ01000085.1:12703-13597 GCA_002386045.1 Hungateiclostridiaceae bacterium UBA3922
ATTCCTGATGGTGGCTGTCGATAATGACTCGACAGGCGTGCTGAAAAACAAGGTCGATTGCCTGGACACGTTGCTTGGCGAGAATTTCAAAAATTTCACGACGATCCGCAAAATGTACAGGTACGAGGGGACAGGCGCCGTGTGCTCCAAAACCCATGTATCGGTAAACGGCAACACGACGGACATCATCCTTTGCAAGATCAGGGGCAATAATTACATCAAGCTGCGTGACCTGGCGATGCTTCTCAGGGGGACCGAAAAGCAGTTTGAAGTCACCTGGGACTCGGCGAGCAAGTCAATAGCGATAATACCGGGGGAAGCCTACACGGAGGTGGGCGGTGAGCTTGCAAATGACCTGGATTCCTACGAAAAAGCAATGCCTGCGAATGCCAGGATATTTATCGGTGATAACGAAGTTTTCCCGACTGCCTACAACATAAACGGGAACAATTACTTCAAGCTCAGGGACATTGCGAAAGAGCTTGATTTCGGGGTCGACTGGAAGAACTGGACCGTCGTCATCGATACTACAACGGGATATGTGGATGAATGACCGGTCACAGGGAAGCACCGATTCCTTTCAGGATATCATAGATTTCTTCCGGCGAAGCTCCCTTTACATTGAGCTTTACCAGGATATCACCGTACAATACGCTGAAGCTCATCCGGGGGCCGGGAATATCGCCGGCGTCAGCAACTTCAACAGAACGTGCCTTTACCGCGTCGAGCGTCAGATCTTCTATCCTGAAAATCGGGTCATCCACGATCTCCCTCAGTTCCTCCGGCACTGATCCGGCGCGGGGTGCGGGATACAGCGCAAGGTCGTAGTTTTCCCTGTCGGCCACGGACGTTATCCTCGCCTTGTCTTTTTCCTCAAGCCTGGAAACGCTCCAG
>DGEQ01000085.1:13860-22791 GCA_002386045.1 Hungateiclostridiaceae bacterium UBA3922
AAATCGGCGTCGGCGCGGGCCTCGTCAAGGCCCAGGTCATTGCGGGAAACGGTGCTGATGCCAAACGGACCGGAATCAGGTCCATCGGGTTCCGTGATGTATTTGACGGACACGTCGGATGCAGACGGGTCTCCGCCTTGATCCGAAACATGCGGGACTCCATTGTGCTGTATATCGCCTTGAGTTTCGCCGTTTCCGGCAGTCGGGTCGGATCCTGCCTTTGAAATGGTAAACGATCCAACTGAAGGTTCATCTGAAGGTGCCGAAAATGGCTCTGATAAAGAACCATCGGGGAGCAGGGATCCGGTGTTGTCGGGCTGCCCGTCAGATGAAGCGGTTTTTTTCCATAAATGCGGTGTGGCACAGATGCATACCAGCACGACTGCAAGGCTTGCAAAAGCCGCGGCATACCGCCTGAATGCTGCGACCCGGCCCCTGCGCCTGTTTTCCGTGCCTTGTGCCGGGCTTTTGAATGCCTCTCCCGCCGTGCCTTTCTCAGAGGCACGGGATACGAGCTTCTGGTGCAGCGGACCCGGTACCGTTATCCTATCCATATATTCTTTATATGACTTCATAGTCTTCCTCCTCCAGGACCGATCTCAGCTTCTGACGGGCGCGTGCCAGGTGGCTCCTTACCGTGGACTCCTTTTGTCCGGTCAGTTCCGAAATCTCTTTGGCAGAATACCCTTCGTAGTAATACAGGTGGATCACAGTGCGGTATTTTGGAGGCAGTGCCATGACCTGCTCCAGGAGTTCATGCTGTTCCGGCCCGGATGCAGGATATGATTCGGTAAGCTCGACCCTGCGCCTGTGCCATGGTGAGCGGAGTTTACTTTTGCAAAGGTTGACCGCAACCTTCATGAGCCATGCTCTTTCATGCTTGTCTGAAGCAAATTCCGGGGCTTTTTCGTATGCCCGCAGAAATGTTTCCTGCAATATATCCTCGGCATCGGACACGTTTCCCATAATTGCGAGGGCGGCGCGAAACAGGCTGTTTTCATGCCTTGTCACGAACGCTTCAAAGTCCGTCGGCCGACAGGACCTGTATGACATATCTTCAACCCTCCATCCTTTATACTCTTTAGACCGCAAAAAAGCTGCAAAAGTTTGGGAAGATTTTTGGGATCCTAATTTCCGACATGTTCGATGGGAAGGGCAACTTATGGTATAATTAACCGGTGACGGGAAAATATCATATGCAGCAGAGCGGTGGATTTTTAAAACGCCGCGGTATTTTCCGGCAACACCTGATGCGGGAGGATCGCCATGGGAGTTAAATATTTCGCAGATAAGAGGATATTCAAGCTCGATGCCAATAACACGTCATATATCATCGGCATCGTCGATGATGAGAATTTCATCGGACATGTATATTTTGGCAGACGCATCGCCGACGGCCATTTTTCGCCGGAGAGCCTGATGCGCATAAACGAGTACCCGTTCGTTCCTTCGAAGAACAAAAGGGACAGGCTTTCGTTCTATGACACGTTTCCGCAGGAATACCCGACGCACGGGATAGGCGATTTCCGCGAAACCTGCCTGGAGATCCGCGATGTGAACGGACATGCCGTCAGCAAGCTGCAGTACGTGTCCCACAGGATAACGGGCGGTAAGCCGAAGCTGGAGGGGCTGCCGGCCACTTTCGGGAACGAGGATGACTGCACGACCCTTGAACTTTTCTGCGAAGACCCGGTGCTTGGACTAGAAGTGGTCCTTGTCTATACTGCCTTCGAAAAACTGGACGTTATCACCAGGAGCGTGAGGTTCAGGAACAACGGCCGGGATCCGGTCTGGCTGAAGAAGGCGCTCTCGTGCTGCGTCGACCTTGATGGCGCGGATTTCGATATCATATCGCTTCACGGTTCATGGGCGAGGGAAAGGCATGTCCAGAGGATCCCTGCCGGGCTCGGGAAGAAAATATTCTCGTCGAACCGCGGAGAACCAGGGCACCAGTGCAACCCCTTCGTAGCAGTTGTCAGGCCCGATGCGACGGAGGATTCCGGCGAGGTCTACGGCTTCAATTTCGTATACTCGGGGAACTTCTACGCCTGTGTCGAAGGCGGACAGTTCGAAACGACCAGGGTGGCCATGGGCATCAACCCCACGGATTTTGAATGGCTTCTGGAACCGGGCGGGGAGTTCATTGCCCCGGAAGTCGTGATGGTCTTTTCATACCAGGGCATAGGTGGTATGACGCGGACTTTCCATGACCTCTACCGCGGCCACCTTATCAGGAGCCCGTACAGGAACAAAAAGAGGCCTGTCCTGATCAATAACTGGGAGGCCACCTATTTCGACTTCGATACCGAAAAGCTGCTGGCTATTGCCAGGGAGGCGTCTGCCCTGGGTATCGAGATGCTGGTCATGGACGACGGCTGGTTCGGGAAGCGCAACAACGACAACTGTTCGCTTGGCGACTGGGTCGTCAACGAAGAGAAAATAAAGGGCGGGCTGAAATACCTTGTGGATGAAGTCAACAGGCTTGGCATGGACTTCGGGATATGGTTCGAGCCTGAAATGGTCTCGCCGGATTCGGACCTGTACCGCGCCCATCCGGACTGGTGCATACACATAGAAGGCCGCACTCCTGGCCTGTCGCGGAACCAGCTGGTGCTGGACCTGACGAATCCCGAGGTTGTCGAGACCGTTTACGGCATGTTGAAGAAAATACTGTCGGAGGCCAACATCAGGTATGTGAAGTGGGACATGAACCGCCCGCTGACCGATCTCGGCAGCAATTATCTGCCCCCTGAAAGGCAGGGTGAAATATCCCACAGGTACGTGCTGGCCGTCTACCGGATGCTGGAGCGACTGACCACGGATTTTCCGCATATCCTGGTAGAAGGCTGTTCGGGCGGAGGAGCAAGGTTCGATCCGGGCATATTGTACTACTGCCCGCAGATCTGGTGCTCCGACGATACCGATGCCATTGAACGTTTGATAATACAGCGCGGAACAGCGATGGTGTACCCGCTTTCGACGATCGGGGCGCATGTGAGCGACTGCCCCAACCATGTCCTCGGCAGGACGACGCCCTTTGAGACAAGGGGCTACGTGGCGCTGGCCGGCACTTTCGGGTATGAGCTGGATGTGACAAGGATCCCGAAGGAAGACAGGGAAATGATCCCCGAACAGGTAAAGATGTACCACAGGTACAACGACCTTATCCGCGAGGGGGACTATTACAGGATAGCCGATTACGGTGAGAATCGCCTGTATGACGCATGGATGGTCGTGTCGAAAGACAAGAGGGAAGCGCTTGTAACATATATACAGGTCATGCAGCGACCTAACTACAAGAGCCGCAGGATACGATTGAAAGGGCTCGATGAGAACACCGTCTACAGGGACGAACAGACAGGCGAAACTTACACCGGCAGCGCGCTGATGTATGCCGGCATAAACATGACCGGCCTGCACGGCGACTTCAAGGGGAAGCTGATCCATCTGACCGCTGTGTAAAGCAGAGTATTCTGCTCCATTGTTTCGTGACGCTTCAACCGAAAAGGAACGGGCATGCCGGGAAAGCTGATGGTTTTGCAGTATGTGGCTGTTTGGCGGTCGAAGGCTTTTTTTATAGATTATTCCTTACAGGAGTACCCGGAGTGATTCGGATCGATAACTGATAATCTTACGGCGACTTATGTGAAAATCAGGCCGCAGTCCTGGCCGGACTGCGACAGAAAGATACGTGATTACGTCATGGGACTGGTTGAGATGCTGAAGGACAGGCTGGGCGACAATCTTACCGGCGTCTATCTCCACGGGTCGCTGGCCATGGGCAGCTATTTTCCGCCCAAAAGCGATATCGATATCATCATTGTTGTTTACCGGAGCCTTGAAGCTGCCTTTGCCGCAAGCCTCAACCGTCTGATTGCCGAATATGCCGAAAGACGTCCGACGGCAGGCAGTATAGAACTCAGCATAATAACGCTGGAAACCGCCCGGACAGTCCCTGGCCGGATCCCGTATGAACTGCATTACAGCAAGGCGGTGCACCAGATGGTGCTCGAAGACAGGATGGAATACGGAAAAGGCTTTGTTGATCCTGATCTTCCTGCCCATCTGATGTGTGTCCGGAAGCGTGGAGTGTGCCTGTACGGGAAGCCCGTCGATGAGGTGTTCGGTGAGGTGGACTGGCAGGATTTCATGNNGCAGGTGCTCAGCAAGTATGAAGGCGGATCGTGGGGGATCAGGAACCTTCCGGAGGAGTATACGGCGCTTGTTGAAAAGGCCCTGGAAGTATACAGTTGTGACAGGCCGGTCAGCGAAGCCGAAAGGAAAGTCGGCGGCGTCGCGTGGAACAGGGCGCAGTTGCTTGCTTTCCGCGATTATGCGAGGACAATGGCAGAGAACCGGCGTAAGAGACCTGCCGCAGATGAGCCGGGGTATGACAATCCACCGGATGGGACTTGATGCGAAATGCCGATGAATAACAGTGGGATCGTTTTTGTGAAGAAGGAGTGGGGCGCATGACGAGAGAAGTTATCCAGATCGGGCACCATGGGCGGACGGTTTACGGCATAGCCGAATTTCCCGAAGGGGAGGGCAAGTGGCCGATCGTCATCTTCTGCCACGGCTTCAACGGAACGGCGGACGATTTCGCGGAATACAGCGAATACCTGGTATCAAGAGGCGTAGCCACGTATCGCTTCGATTTCTGCGGAGGATCCGTAAACTCCAGGAGCAGCATGAAGACATATGAAATGTCTCTTTTCACGGAAAAAGAGGACCTGGTCGCCGTATTGGAAAACGTTAAGAAATGGGACCGCGTTGACACAGGCAACATATTCCTGTTCGGACTGAGCCAGGGAGGAGCTGTTTCAGCCCTGACAGCCGATGAGTACGCTGAAGACATAAAGGGACTGGTACTGGTGTTTCCTGCCCTTTGCATTCCCGACGACTGGAACAGGTGGTTCCCAACGCGCGAGAGCATACCTGACCGCTACGAATTCTGGGGAGTAACGCTGGGCAGACCGTATATCGAAGCGGTCCATGGATACGACATATATGAACACATCGGGAAATATGACAGGGAAGTCCTTATATTCCACGGGGACAAGGATGAAGTAGTGCCGGTCGAATATGGACTGAGAGCAGCTGACCTGTATCCCAATGCGAGAATAGAAGTGTTCCGGGGAGAAGGCCATGGCTTTTCGGCGCCCAATCACTGGCGCGTCATAGAAGAGACGTATGGACTCGTCGTGCGTAACAGCAAATAAAATGAGGTGCCTGGCATGTCAATCAGGTACCTGAAGTGACGGTCAGTTATCACTCGACGCCGTGCTAAATAATAAGTGCCAGCTTGCATGCCGGGCAAACTGAACAGGGGAGGATAAAGATGGCCAATCCATATCTGCCGAACTGGGAGTATATACCGGACGGTGAACCGAGGGTTTTCGGGAACAGGGTCTACGTATACGGTTCCCATGACACAGCAGGGTCAGGCAAGTTCTGTGATTTTAAGCTGAAAGTCTGGTCTGCGGACGTGAACGACCTGAACAACTGGATATGCCACGGGGATTCGTTCCACACGCGGGCTGACCGCGACCACGAAAGCGATACGCCGTGGACCGACGGCGAACTGTATGCGCCGGATGTAATCGAAAAGGATGGGAAGTACTACCTGTACGCATATATTTTCTATGCCAAAGGCTGCGTCGCCGTGAGCGACAGGCCTGAAGGGCCTTTCAGGCTGCTATCGCAGTACCGCGTTCCTGCTATGTATGAGAATGATATGGACAGGGGAGTTTTCGTCGATCCGGGCGTCCTGGTCGACGATGACGGCAGGGTCTATATTTACTGGGGATTCGAGAGGTCATACATGGCCGAGATAAACCCGGAAAATATGTATGAGATACTGCCAGGCTCCGTCAGGAAGGACATCATACCGGCCGGAAACGGACCGTCGGATTTTTATGAGGCCTGCTCGCCGCGCAAGATCGGGGACAGGTATTACCTGATATACTCGCCAAGGAAGGGGAGCCGGCTGGACTATGCCGTCAGCAAGTCACCCACGGGCCCGTTCGAATACGGCGGTACGATCATCGACAACGGGGTCGACTATCCTGGCGGGAATAACCATGGCTCCATCTGCAATATAAACGGGCAGTGGTACGTGTTTTACCACAGGATGACCAACAACTCGGTATTTTCAAGACGTGCATGCGTAGAACGCATAGAGATCCTGGACGACGGGAGGATCCCGCAGGTCGAGATGACGTCCCTGGGCTTTGAGGGATCACTGTCTCCGTACCGGTACGTCCCGGCAGACATAGCATGCGTGCTGAAAGGCGGATGCTATATAACGGAAAGGAACATCTTCCAGAGGGCAGTGGTCAATATCACTGACGGATGCGTCATCGGTTTCAAATATTTCGACTTCGGAGAGGATCACTCCAGCAGGACCATGGAATTCTCTGCGAAAATAAGAGGCTGCGGGGCCCGGGGACAGGTCAGGATCCTCATCGACGACTGGAAGGAAGGCATGGAAATAGGCCGATGCGATATCGGCCTGGACGACAGTATAATTTACTCCGCTGTCCGGTGTGTGACCGGAAGGCACGCGCTGTATTTCGTTTTCGAGGACAAGTACGGAGACGTCTGGGACTTTGCCAAACCAGGCTTCGAAAACCGGCCGATCTGCGAACTGGAGGGTTTCGTGTTCAGTAAGTAACCAATGGCGCCAGGCATGCCAGTCAGGTATTTGAAAAATCAATGTCGATGTTGCGCCTGGTGATAAGTATCTGACAGAAGTGCCAGGTGCGGAAAAGGGACAGCTATTATGCATTTTAAGGAAGCTAAAACGATACTGTCGTCGCAAAACGGGATGAATATTTACCGTGGCTGCAGCCATGGATGCATTTACTGCGACAGCAGGAGCAAATGCTATAATATGGACCATGATTTCGAAGACATAGAGGTCAAGGTCAATGCTCCCGAACTGCTGGAAGCTGCGTTGAGAAAAAAGCGGAAAAAGTGCATGATCTGCACCGGCAGCATGTGCGATCCTTACATGCATATCGAAGCCAGGCTGGGCTATACGAGGAAATGCCTCGAAATCATAGAAATGTATGGTTTCGGTGTTGCAGTCCAGACGAAGTCGAACCTTATCCTCAGGGACCTGGAACTTCTGAAGGGCATAAACAGCAAATCCAAATGCGTGGTCCAGATGACGCTCACAACATATGATGAAAACCTCTGCAGGATCCTTGAACCGGCAGTCTGCACCACCAGGGAACGTTACGAGGTACTCAGAATAATGAACGAAAACGGGATACCCACGGTCGTATGGCTGGCCCCGATCCTGCCCTTCATCAACGATACGGAGGAGAATCTCAGGGGCATTCTCGATTACTGTGTCAGGGCGAAGGTATATGGGATCATCTGCTTTGGCATGGGCCTCACATTGCGGGAAGGCAGCCGGGAGTATTTCTATTCGAAGCTGGACGGGCATTTCCCCGGCCTCAGGCAGAAGTATCACAAAAAATACGGCTACAGGTACGAAGTGATGAGCGACAACAATGACAGGCTGATGGCAATTTTACATGACGAGTGCAGGAAGCATGGCATCGTCTGCGATAACAATGAGATTTTCAGGTATCTGCATACTTATGAGGTCAAACAGCCGGAACAGCTGAGTTTCTTCTGAAAATGGCCTGGCACGCCAGCTGAACTGTATTGCTCAGCGCCGTGTCTGATGATAAGTGTATAAAGTTAAGAGATATATGACAGGGTGCGGTTTGTGGAAATGCTTTCGATATGATCACACTCATTTATTGCGATTATGGGGCGCTGATACCCGATGAGCGCGACGAACTGCTGCGGCGCATTTACCGGGCTCTGAAGCCGGGAGGCAGGTTCCTTTTCGATGTTTTCACGCCAGTGCGCACCTCGGGCATACAGGAAGGCACATCATGGGAAATCTGCCCTCAGGGCGGGTTCTGGAGCGCCGGACCCTACATCTGCCTGAATGCAGTATACCGTTATAACGAAAACGTCTCTCTCGACAGGTATGTTATTATAGAAGAGAACGCAGTGCATTGCTACAACATCTGGGACACCAGCTTCACAACGGACTCCCTGCTGGACGAAGTGCTGCCGGCAGGATTCACATGTGACGGGTTTTATGCAGATGTGACCGGAACCCCTTATTACGCTGGATCGGAAACCTTATGCGCTGTGTTCAGGAAATAGAAATGGTACATGAACCGGCAGCAGTCACTAATTAAAAAGCGCATTGGGCTGCCGGGTGACGATTCATAACGACCGCAACGCAAATAACACAGCATAAAGAGTGGAGGTCTGGAAATGGCAAACCTGGATATCGTTCTGAGACTTGAACGTCCTGAAGACTACCACGTTGTTGAGGAACTGACACGCGAAGCTTTCTGGAGATGCATCCGCGGTTTCTGTGACGAGCACCTGCTTGTCCACAGGATACGCAAATGCCCGTCTTTTGTGCCTGAGCTTGACTATGTCGCCGAAGCGGACGGCAGGATCGTTGGCCATATTATATACACAAAGGCCAGGATCGAGGAGCCTTCAGGAAAAACGCACGAGGTGCTCACGTTCGGTCCTCTCAGTGTACTTCCTGAATTCCAGAACAGGGGTATTGGCAGGGCACTTATGATGCATACGTTTGAGGAGGCAAGAAAACTGGGGTACCGGGCCGTAGTTATATTCGGCCATCCGGACTATTATCCGCGCATCGGCTTCAGGCGCGCTTCGGAGTTTGGCATAACCACCGCTGACGGGAGCAGTTTCGATGCCTTCATGGCACTGCCGCTGTATGAAGGAGCGCTGGACGGGATACAGGGACGTTTTTTCATAGACCCGGTCTTTGAAAGCCTTGATGAAAATGATGTGCTGGAATTTGACAGGAATTTTCCTCCGAAGGAGAGATATGTCCCGGTTCCAATAAGCGTATTG
>DGEQ01000009.1 GCA_002386045.1 Hungateiclostridiaceae bacterium UBA3922
AGATGTGTATAAGAGACAGGACTTGACATGCCTGTTCAGTTCCTGCGCTATCTCCTGGTAAGACCTGCCCTGCAGGTACCTGGACAGGACTTCCCACTCCAGGTTGCTCAGTATCTCGTTCATCTTGAGCTCTATCCCGGCGAACTCCTCCCTGTTGATCATCATCTCCTCGGGGTCGCTTACGTTTTCCTCGTTTATGATGTCCATCAGGGTCCTGTCGGATTCTTCGTCGAATATAGGCTTGTTCAGCGATATGTACGAATTCAGCGGTATGTGTTTCTGCCTGGTGGCCGTTTTTATGGCCGTAATGATCTGGCGCGTTATGCACAGTTCTGCAAATGCCCTGAACGATGAGAGCTTGTCCCCCCTGAAATCCCTGATCGCCTTGTAAAGCCCTATCATACCTTCCTGTATGATGTCCTCCCTGTCGGCGCCGATCAGGAAATACGTCCTGGCCTTGGCACGGACATATTTTTTATATTTGTTTATCAGAAGTTCGAGGGCTGCGTCATTGCCTTCTTTCGCTTCCCTGATGAGTTCCTCATCGACAGCGGAATTGTAGGATGGATGTGTCCTGGCCTGAGCATTCTGCTTCAATGATATGTCCCCCTCGTAAGTAATGCAATACATTATATAAAGAGGCAGAATTTTGCTGGAAATTCATCTTTCCTCATTATACGTTAACGCGGGCTTTTATGTCAAGTGAGCGCTGCCCGTAAAGCTTTTATCCCGGCGCTTTTCGGCAACCCTGACCAATGAGCGTGAGGTATTCCTATTTTACATTATTGGTAAATATTTCTATCAGCATTTCCTTCATATATATTTATCGGCAACTGCCTTGCGATTTTTATCCTTTATTTACCCATCCTGCAAAACTATCGCATTTATTTGCTCAGCCTGTTCCTTTCCTCCCGCTGGCGGACTATCTCGTACAGCACGACAGCACCCGCGACCGCAGCATTGAGCGATGATATCTCTCCTGCCATCGGTATACTGACGGTAAAATCACAGGCTTCCCTTACGAGCCTGCTCATGCCTTCACCCTCGCTGCCTATAACCAGTGCGATGCCGCCGGTGAGGTCATGGTCGAAATAGGGCCTGTCGGCCGCCGCATCGGTTCCAACCACCCATATGTTCTGCTTTTTGAGGTATTCTATCGTCTGCACCAGGTTGGTGACCCGCGCGACAGGCACATATTCTATCGCCCCTGCCGACGCTTTCGATACGGCGGAAGTCAGTCCGATCGCCCGGCGTTTGGGTATGATCACGCCATGGACGCCGGCGGCGTTGGATGTCCTCAGTATGGACCCGAGATTGTTTGGATCGGTGATCTCGTCCAGGATAACGATGAATGGCGGCCGCCCACTGTCGGCTGCCGCTTTGAGTATGTCGTCCACGCTTACATAGTCTTTGGCGGCGGCAAACGCGATTATGCCCTGGTGCGCCCTGGTCTCCGACATCGCATCGAGCCTGGACCTGTCGACTTCCTGTATGACGATATGCTTCTGCTTCGCCAGTGCGATTATGTGCTTTATGGAACCTTCCTTTTCGCCTTTTGAGACAAGGATCCTGTTGATGCTGCGGCCCGACCTCAGTGCCTCGAGTACAGGATTCCTGCCCTCGAGCCTGTCAAGGTTCTCATCGGCCTGCAATTCCCGGACCTTATCGTCGGCCTGCCTTGCAGCATGCTGCCTGGCTTTCTTTACAACCGGTTTTTTGTCTTTTCTCAGGACAGGTTTTTTATCCTTTTTTGCCGTTTTCCCTTTCTGGACTGATGTTTTTTCTTTCTTCAAAGGTGCCATATCCAGCTGCCTTTCTTTATATTCTCGATCATTCGTCAGACATCCGCTGCGGTCCCGGACCTTCGTACCGTTGTATCCCCGGTCCGCTTCCGATTATTTTTGCCCTGTCTTATTATTGCTCAGCCGCGAAACAATAATCGTGAACCGCGGCTGTCATGCCTCTCCGCTTCCGCCGGCTCCACTCTGCTCCACCGCTGTCCGCAGCACTTCCAGGAGCCTTTTGAAATCCTGCTTGATGTAAAGGTATCCCAGGAGGGTCTCAAATCCCGTGGCATACCTGTAATCCGATACATCGGCGTTCTTCGGCGCCGTTCCGGATTTCGCGTTCCTCCCCCTCCTTACTACGTCCTGTTCGGCAGGGTCGAGTTTTTCCAGCAGCTTATGGATGATGTCGGACTGGGCCTTGGCTTTGACAAAGGCCACCGACTGCATGTGCAGCTTGTGTACCGGCGCATTGCCCCTGCTCAGCAGCAGGGTGCGTATATAAAGCTCATATACGGCGTCCCCGACGAACGCCAGTGCCAGCGGAGAATAAGAATTGATGTCGCCGGGCCTGACGGGCAGTTCCCGGCAGATTTTTTCGAAAATCTCTTCGTTCATTGATGTTTCCTCTGTATTTGATTATAGCATAAGTCCGGTTGCCGCCGGTCCGCCCGGGCAACTATTCCGCCGTATCTTCGTCTACGTAGACCAGTACCGGGTTCCTGGCGGCCCTGACCTCGTCCAGCCTTGACGTATAAGCCCTGTGCGGGGCGGTCCTGACCTTTTCGGGGTCCCTTTCGGCTTCATCCGCTATGCTTATCAGCGTGTCGGCGAAAAGATCCAGCGTTTCGAGGCTTTCCGTCTCGGTCGGCTCGATCATCAGCGCCTCGCTTACGATGAGGGGGAAGTATACCGTCGGCGGATGGAAGCCGTAATCCAGCAGCATCTTTGCTATATCGAGGGTACGGACCCCCGTCTCCTTATGCCTGCCGTACGACAGGACGAATTCGTGCATGCAGGTCCGGTCATAGGGCAGGTCGAAATGGCCTTTCAGCCTGTGCATCAGGTAATTGGCGTTGAGCACGGCGTTTTCGGCAACTTTCCTGAGTCCGTCGGGTCCCATCGTCCTGATGTAGGCATAGGCCCTGAGTATCACGCCGAAGTTGCCATAGAAGGACCTCACACGGCCTATCGACAGCGGACGGTCGTAATCGAGCCTGTATTGCTTCCCGTCGTACTCGGCAAGCGGCACAGGCAGGAACGGTTCGAGTTCCTTTTTGACGCCCACCGGGCCGGAGCCTGGCCCGCCGCCTCCATGGGGCGTGCTGAAAGTCTTGTGGAGGTTGAGATGCACGACGTCGAAGCCCATGTCCCCGGGCCTGCAGACACCGATTATGGCGTTGGCGTTGGCGCCGTCGTAATACAGCAGTCCCCCGGCGTCATGCACTATATCGGCGATCTCCTTTATATTCTCATCGAACAGCCCCAGCGTGTTCGGGTTCGTGAGCATAAGTCCTGCCGTATCGGGACCAACGGCGGCTTTCAGTTCTTCCAGGTCTACTCCGCCGCGTTCGTCCGATTTCACCTCGATTATCTCAAAACCTGCCATGGCTGCCGATGCCGGGTTCGTTCCATGGGCGGAGTCAGGGACTATTATCTTGTTGCGGCCCGTATCGCCCCTGTGGGCATGGTACGCCCTGATGACCAGGAGGCCTGCCAGTTCCCCATGGGCCCCCGCTGCCGGCTGCAGTGAGAAGCGGTCCATTCCGGTGATTTCCGAAAGCATCCTGTCCATCTCGTATAATATCCGGATGCATCCCTGGGCAGTTTCGTCGTCCTGTAGCGGATGGACCGCCCTGAAGCCGTCCATGCCCGCTATGTCTTCATTGACCTTGGGGTTGTATTTCATCGTACACGAACCCAGCGGGTAAAACCCGGTGTCGACGCCGTGGTTCATGCGGGACAGTTCCGTGAAATGCCTTATCACGTCTGTTTCGCTGACTTCAGGCAGTTCGGCGTCCTTCTTCCTCCTGTACTTTTCCGGGATGAGAACGTCGCTCCCGCAGGTCTCCACGTCGCACCGGGGAAGACTGTAAGCTGTCCTGCCGGGTTTGCTCATTTCAAATATCAGTTTCGCCATTAGCGTCCACCTCCCGCTGCCGCTTCGACAAACGCGTCGATTTCCTGCCTGGTGCGCTTTTCCGTCACGGCTACGAGCCAGCAATTCTTCATTTCCGGATAATATCGCTCCAGCGCAAGGCCGCCGATCATTCCCCTGTCGCGCAGCCTCCTGTTGATGGTTTCCACCGGTTCGTCCACGGACCTTACGGCAAACTCCCTGAAGAACGGCGCATCGCAGACCTTTTCGAACCTGCCGGTCGCCAGCAGTTTGCTGTAAGCATAATGGGATTTGCTGAGGCAAAGTTCCGCCACCTGCTTCAGTCCCTGTTTGCCCATCACCGAAAGATAAACTGTCGCAGCAAGAGCGTTCAGCGCCTGGTTCGAGCAGATGTTGGAGACCGCCTTCTCCCTCCTGATATGCTGCTCACGTGCCTGCAGCGTAAGCACGAAGCCTCTTCTGCCTTCACTGTCGGTGGTCTGGCCGACTATCCTCCCGGGCATTTTCCTGACCAGTTTTTGCTTTGCTGCCAGAAAACCGAAGTGGGGACCGCCGTAATTGAGCGGGTTCCCGAGAGGCTGCCCTTCCCCGGCAGCGATATCGGCTCCGTATTCTCCGGGAGGCTGCAATATCGCAAGGGATACCGGGTCCACACATGCGACCGTCAATGCTCCATATTCATGTGCAAGTGCGGTCGCCGCTTCCATGTCTTCTATTACGCCAAAGAAATTCGGGCTTTGCAGGATGACGGCAGCCACACCTGCCTCGCCTGACAGCGCGTCCCTAAGTCCATCCAGGTCCGTCATACCTCCCGACAGCCCGACCTCGGCTATTCCTATGCCGGCATGGACCGCGTATGTCCTGAGGACCTCCCTGTACTGGGGATGGACGCCGCGTGAGACCAGCACTTTTTCACGCCCGGTGCTGCGCACGGCCATCAGCGCCGCTTCGGCCACCGCAGTCGCGCCGTCGTACATGGATGCGTTGGAAACGTCCATACCCGTAAGCCGGCAGATCATCGTCTGGTACTCGAATATGGCCTGGAGCGTGCCCTGGCTTATTTCAGGCTGATAAGGCGTGTAAGATGTATAGAATTCGGAACGCGATATCACATGTCCGACCACTGACGGTATGAAATGGTCATATACGCCCGCCCCGAGAAAGCACGGATGGTCAGCGGTATTGACGTTCTCCGAGGCAATGGCCTTCATATGGGAAACCAGTTCCTGCTCATGCATCGCATCCGGCAGGTCCAGGTCCCTGTCCAGCCTGATGTCTTCCGGTATGTCGGAAAACAATTCAGCCACACTGCCGGCGCCGATGGCCGACAGCATCTTTTCCTGGTCCTCCCGGGTGTTCGGGATATACCGGTACATATTATTCCTCCTCGATAAATTTGCTGTTCATTCCTCCCTGGAGCAGAATTCCCTGTATTCCTCCTCATCCATCAGGTCCTCCAGCTCCGACAGATCGTCCGGGTCGATGACCGCGATGTAATTCTCATACGGGTCTTCGTTGAGAAGCTCCGGGGAGTCTGCCAGCGCCTCGTTCACCCCGGACACGGTGCCTGAAACCGGCGAATATATGTCTGATGCGGTCTTGACGGATTCCACCACGCTGATCGGATCTCCGGCCTTCACCTTCTTCCCGGTCTCGGGCAGTTCGACGTACACGATATCACCCAGTGCATTCTGGGCATAATCCGAAATGCCTATATATACCTTGCCACCTTCTTCCCTTGCCCATTCATGCTCCTTTGTGAATTTCATCCCTTCATAGATTTCCATACCGCTCCTCCTCGAAGATAAATTTTGCTTTCCGTATAGTTACAGGCTTGATAAGAACGAACCGGCTGCCGTTTGAACTGTTGCCCGTAAAGCTGCCGCTCCTGAAGCTGTCGTCCGAAAACGATCGTTTTTACTTACAGACTATCTCTTATAAAACGGAAGTTTCACTGTCCTGGCAGCATATTTCCTGTCCCGGACCAGCACTTCCAGGTCCGTCCCTTCCCCGGCGCAGGACACCTCCACCAGCGCGATCCCCATGTTCTTTTTCAGTGTCGGGAAGAACCCTCCGCTGGTCACATGGCCGACTTTCCTCCCGTCGTGGTACACTTCGTAGCCTGTCCTCGGTATCGCCCTGTCGATCATCCCGAACCCGGCCAGCATGTGGCTCATATTGCCTTCCAACTGGCTCACCAGCGCTTCCCTGCCGATGAAATCCCCCTTGCCGGGCTTTACGAACCTGCCGAGCCCCGCCATCACGGGCGATATGGTCTCGGAAAGTTCCTGTCCGTACAGCGGCAGGCCTGCTTCCAGGCGGAGCGTGTCCCTTGCCCCGAGCCCGGCGGGCATGAGCCCGAAAGCTGCTCCTTTATCACAGAGCATATCCCAGAGCTTCAGTGCATCATCAGGCCTGCAGTAAAGTTCGAATCCGTCCTCGCCGGTGTACCCGGTACGGGACAGCATCACTTTTACATCTCCTATCTTTATTTCGTTCACATAACGGTAGAACTTCATGCCGGACAGGACATCCTGCGCATCGGCCGCAGTCGCCAGGCTCCGCAGGATGTTTTCCGCTTCGGGTCCCTGCAGCGCTATCTGCGCATACTCGTCAGAACGGTTTTTTATATCGACATTCCCTTTCCGGTTGTCCTGCAGCCATTGAAAATCCTTGTCCGTATTGGAGGCGTTTACCACCAGTAAAAACGAGTTTTCGCTTTGCTTATAGACAATAAGGTCGTCGACAGTACCCCCGTCGGCGTAACACATGGGCGAATACACCGCTTTCCCCGGCCTTGCTGTGATGTCGTTGGTCAGCATATATTGGAGGAACTCAAAGGCATCACTGCCGCTGACCTCTATCTCTCCCATATGCGATACATCGAACAGCCCGGCCCTGGTCCGGACGTTCTCATGCTCTTTGAGGATGCTGCTGTACTGCACCGGCAGCAGCCAGCCGTAGAAATCGATCATTTTCCCGCCGGCTTTCACATGGGCGTCGTACAGCGGTGTCTTCCTGCATTCGTTTTCCATCGTGCATGTCTCCCATCTCTGTGTTCTGATGTTGTATGTACTTCCTTCCGTCTGACTGTATGCTGTGATCTATACGGTCATACTCCCTGTCATCCATCCGCTCATGATCTATCATAAAATATGTGCCGGATACATCCGTCACACACATGTTTCAGAAACTTTTGCTCCTGAGCCAGCATGCCAGGTCCTCCGCCATCGACCTGACATCACCGGGTGCTTCCGCGGCCGATCCCAGGATCCGGTTTGCCAGTTCTTCTGCGTTGAAGCGCATCCCCTCCATGATCCCCGCAAGGCTTTCGATCCAGGCCGCGTCCATCGCGTCGGAGTAGACGATGGCTTTGCTCACGATGGCGTTACGGAGCATGAAGCCGATCTCGACGCCGCCCCAGGGGAACCTGGTCTCATAAGTCACATCGAAGTCCGGGGCCTCGCCGTAACGCCATGCCCATGACGAGTACTTGCAGTAAAGTTCCTCGAGGGCCTCCCTGCTTTCCCTGTCCTTCCTGAGCTTTTCTTCGACATCCGCCGTGCTCCCGTATTCTTTCCTGAACGCTTCGATGAGAGCCTGCACCATGTCGTCGACCGTAAGACCCGGCTTCAGTTCGGACAGGTTCACGACCCTCGCCCTGACGGATTTGACGCCCTTCGATCTCATTTTTTCCTCGGAAACCTGGAGATATTTTGTCATGTTGTCCAGGTCAGCCGATACCAGGATCGTTCCATGCTGGTTTGCGCCATGTTTCCTGATGCAGAACGCATTGCCTGAAAATTTGCGTCCCTGCGCGACAAGGTCGTTCCTGCCGCTTTTCCCGGCATCTATGCCAAGGCTTCTGACAGCAGATAAAATTACGTTGAAATGGCGCTCGGTATCGAACAGTTCCCTGCCCGTCACAAACGTATAATTGAGGTTTCCCGAATCATGGTATACCGCGCCTCCGCCGGAAAGCCTCCGCGCCAGCCTGCCGCCCTCGCTCTCCAGCAGATCGGTCCTGCATTCCCTCTATGGGTTCTGGTTCCTGCCTATTACCACGGTATGCTCATTCTGCTATATGTACAGTATGCACTGGTC
>DGEQ01000115.1:0-410 GCA_002386045.1 Hungateiclostridiaceae bacterium UBA3922
ATCAGCGATATCGGGAAACCTTCGAGGCACTTGGGGATATTCGAAGTCTCGAGACGTTCCCTGATACCGGCAAACAGCACTATCGCCAGTGTGAAGCCGACTCCCGAAAACGCGCCGTTCAGCGTAGACATCAGGAACCTGGCGTTGCCCTGGATCTCCAGGTTGAGAAGGCATACGCCAAGCACGGCGCAGTTCGTCGTGATAAGGGGCAGGTAAACTCCCAGCGCCTTGTAAAGAGGCTGGCTGTATTTCTGGAGCGCCNNAGACCCGGCCGGTACTGCGATAAGCCTTCCGCCCGCTCTCATCAACTGATCTGCATTATCCTCACATCAGCCCCTGGAACAGGCCCTTGAACCCGAAGAATGCCAGCGACACAAGGGACGCAGCGATCAGCGATATCGGGAAACCTT
>DGEQ01000115.1:760-6611 GCA_002386045.1 Hungateiclostridiaceae bacterium UBA3922
GGCTGGCTGTATTTCTGGAGCGCCATTTCCACGAGCTGTACCAACGCTGCGATGACGAGGATGAACGCTATTGTCTGTAGGTACTCCAGCCCAAGCGGCTTCAGCAGGAATTCCTGCACCGCCCATGTGGCCGCTGATGCGAATGTCATGACGAATATGACGGCCGCGCCCATGCCTGCCGCTGTCTTCATATTCCTCGACACCCCAAGGAACGGACAGATCCCGAGGAACTTGACCACAACGAAGTTATTTATGAACACAGCCGAAATAAAGGCTATGAGTATACTCGCAAGCATTATTCCTGTACCTCCTTTCCACTGGCGGCAATCCCACAGTTAGCCGGACATGCATCGCACCCGGACCCGGCTTCATGGGCGCCGCATCCGGCGGTCGTGACCTTCCTGTTGGTCAAAAGGTTCACTACTCCTATGGCAAGGCCGTATACCAGGAAACCTCCCGGAGGAAGTATCATCGCCAGCGCCGGGCTTGCCGATTCACCGAACAGCGGTACGTTGAATATGCTCCCGTTTCCAAGTATCTCCCTTATCGAGCCTATCGCAGTGATGGCAAGAGTAAAACCGATACCCATGCCCAGGCCGTCAACGGCCGATTCCAGCACCGGGTTCTTCGAGGCGAACGATTCCGCCCTGGCCATGATAATGCAGTTGACGACGATCAGCGGGATGAATATGCCCAGTGCCTTGTCAAGCGCCGGAACATAAGCTTTCAGAAGCATCTGCACGATAGTGACGAATCCCGCGATGACCGTTATGAACGCCGGTATCCTGACCTTGTTCGGGATGAACTTCCTGAGCAGTGAAATGACCACGTTCGATCCGATCAGCACTGCAGTGGTGGCAAGCCCCATGCCTATGCCGTTGATCGCCGACGTCGTTACTGCCAGCGTGGGGCAGGTCCCCAGCACAAGGCGGAATGTCGGGTTTTCATCGATGATGCCGTTTTTGAAAGTTTTCAGCAGTTTCATTTCTTACCGCCTCCATTCTGCCCGAGGAGCTTCACGCCAAGATCGGCTGAAGCCTGTACGGCACTGTTCACGGCATTCGTACTTATAGTCGCGCCGCTTACAGCCTGTATTTCGTCGTCTGCCGTTGCCGGCCCCGAAACTATCCTGATCCCGCCGGAAATGGCCTTCCCCGTGTACTGCGAGGTGAACTTCTCTCCGGCCGCCTTGCTTCCAAGGCCCGGCGTCTCTTCGTTGTCGCCGACCCTTACGCCTGTTATCGTGCCATCTTTCCCGACGCCGACGGTCACCGGGACATCACCGCCGTAACCGGAAGATACGGCTGAAAAAACGTATCCGACAAATTCGTCGCCGCTGTACGCAGCATAGACTTCCTTCACAAGCCCCGTGCCATCCTGGTCCTCCCAGCCCTCGATCTTCTCAAAGCTGTCCGCCGCGCTCATCACATGCACCCTCTGTTCTTCCGCGGCCTGTTGGACACGCATGGCAATGGTGTCCTTTGTTATATGGTTCACGACCGCGAGGCACAACGCCGTGGCAAGGCATATTACGAAAAGCTTCAGTGCAGGGTCCAGCAGCCGGCGCACTTCGTCGTTCAACAAGCTTTTCAGCACCTCCGGCACGTTGGACCCTCGCTTAGCCGCACCCCCTGCGTTCTTTTCCGTTACTGCTTCGGCGATCTCCTCTTCAGTTCCGTCCTGTATCCCTTCCTGCGGTGCGTACTGTATATCTGTCCGCGGTCCTTCTTCCATCCCGGACGACATCCGTTCTTCTCCGCCTGTATTTGCTCCTTCGACTATCGTTTGATCCATCATCTCTCCGTTTACAGGTTCGCGCCTTTCCTCGTTCATTTTTTCGCCACACCCCCTCCGAAGCTCCTGGGGATCATGTACCTGTCGATGAGCGGTACCACAAGGTTCATCAGGAGTATGGAATATGACACGCCCTCGGGATAACCCCCGTACAGCCTGATGATGGACGTAAGGAACCCGCATCCGATCCCCATTATGATCCTTCCCCTGAACGTGACCGGAGAAGTCGTGTAGTCGGTTGCCATGAAGAAAGCACCCAGTATAAGTCCTCCTGCGAATACATGGTAAACGAAATTCCCGGTGAACAGGCCTTCGCTGCCGCCCAGCATCCACGTCATGAAACCCACCGTCCCAATGAATGCGAGCGGAAGCTCAAGCGTGATGACATTCCGGGCCACAAGGTAAACAGCCCCGATCAGCAGTGCCAGGGCGGACGTCTCTCCGATGCACCCTCCTATGTTGCCGACGAACATATCCCAGAACTTTGGCAGTTCCCCGGCTGCTTCGCTTCCCTTCTTCATGATCTCCAGCGGTGTCGCCGTACTGACCGCATCCCATCCAGGAGCCTGCCATGATGTCATCTGGCCGGGCCAGGATGCCACCATGAACGCCCTTGCGGCAAGCGCAGGATTGACGAAATTCTGTCCGAGGCCGCCGAACAACTGCTTGACTATGATGATGGCAAAGACGCCTCCTATGGCAGCCATCCACAGCGGCAGGGACGGCGGCAGGTTGAATGCCAGGAGCAGGCCTGTCACGGCCGCACTCAGATCCGCTATCGTATTTTCCTTTTTAGTTATTTTGCACCACGCATATTCGGCAGCCACGCACGAGGTGACGGTCACGAGTATCAGCATGGCGGCCTGCACCTTGAAGTATATCACCGAGCATACGGCCGCAGGCAGCAATGCAATGATCACGTCCCTCATGATCTTCTGCGTGCTCTCGCCGCTCCTTATATGCGGGGATGAACCGGCTAAAAGGCTGATCTCCATGTCAGTTACCCCCTCCCTGCTTCCTTGCTGCTGCCTTCCTGAGCTCCGCCTTTGCTATACGCACGGACTGCACGAGATTCCTGGACGCGGGGCATACATATGAACAGCAGCCGCATTCTATACAATCGCTCACATGGTATTTTTCAATTCCTTCGAAGTTTCCGCGGACCACGTTCAGGTTTATATACAGTGGCAGCAACGACATCGGGCATGCCGCCACGCATTTACCGCACCGTATGCAGACCGACTCTTTTGGCTGCTCCGCATCACTCTCTCCAAAGGCGAGCAACGCGTTCGTCTGCTTGAGCACCGGATCATCCAGCGAGTGCTGCGCCACACCCATCATCGGGCCGCCCATAATGATCTTTCTCGGTTCATCACAGAAACCTCCGCAGAATTCGAAAACTTCCTTCAGCGGTGTACCTATCAGGACTTCGACATTCTTTGGGTTTGCGACTGCGCTACCGTCCACGGTCACCTTTTTCCTGATCAGCGGCAGGCCGGTTTTAAAATACTGGGCTATAAACGAGACTGTCGCCACATTCTGGACCAGCACGCCTACGTCCATCGGAAGTCCGCCGGTCGGAACCTTACGGCCGGTCAGAGCATATATGAGCTGCTTCTCTCCGCCCTGCGGGTAACGCACAGGAAGGCTGACCACCTCGATACCGTCCTGGTCCGACACAAGGGATGACAACAGTTCTATGGCATCCGGCTTGTTGTCCTCGATGCCGATCAGGGCTTTCCCGGCACCGGTGATTTCCATGACCTTCTTCGTACCTTCTATGACGTACTGGGGATTTTCCATCATTTCCCTGTAATCCGACGTTATGAATGGTTCACATTCCGCGCCGTTTATTATGACCGTGTCGATCATCTTCCCCGGAGGCGGTGAAAGCTTGATGCTTGTCGGAAAACCTGCGCCGCCGAGGCCTACGATGCCGGATTCCCTTATCGCCTTCAGCATGCTCTCCCTGTCGGCGCAGGAAGGCGGAACAACACTCTCGTGCAGTTCCTGCAGCCCGTCCGGTTTTATCTCGACTACCGTGACTTCCATACCATTGGAGTATATTAATGGCCTCACATCGGTCACGTTCCCGGACACGCTGGAATGGACAGGCGCAGATACAGGCTTGTCCGAATCCCCTATCTTCTGTCCGACCAACACCCTGTCACCTTTTTTCACCAGCGGGACACAAAGCGCACCGAGATGCTGCAGCATCGGTATGATGACCCTGGAAGGCAGCGGCATCCTTACCGTTTCGAGCTCTGCCGTCTCTTTATGATGGCCGGGGTTTATGCCGCCCCTGATACGCTTTATGGTTGTTGTCAAAAAAAATCACCTCACAAAATCGATGGTGCTGACTCATTTGACCCCGGATGTCAACTACTGTGATGCGATGAGTTTCCATAAAAAACATGCATGATAGATTTTACCGCAATGACATACTGCCGCATGTCATCACCCTACATATTCTATCATCTGTAGCACGGGTACGCCAGAATAATTAAATTTTTAACAATTGTATACAAAATACATGTGGAGCACATAAATCATGCTCCACGCCTGGATTTCATGGGTTTTGGCCTCTTTGCCCGGTATAAAATACCTGTAATACAGGGACCATTTCAGGCATTTCCGGCAAGAGACGGGAAGGCCCTTTCGGCAAGCACTGCCATCTGGCCCCGGCTGATGGCCTCATACGGCCTGAACGTACCGTCCTGGAAACCCTTGATGAAGCCCCTGGCTGCCATCCTGCATATGGCGCCGTACGACCACTCCCGTGAAGGATCTGCATCGCTGAAAGGCGCGAGACCAATGGCGCCCTGGTATACGGGATCATCGCCAAACAGCCGGTCCAGCAGCACGGCCATCTGTTCACGGGTAACAGGTGCATCCGGATATCCGGGTCCCAGTGGTTGCTGAGGAACGGCGTCACGCTGATCCCTCTTTCATGCATGGCATCGATGAAGTCACGGTCGATGGCCTGCGTGATCTTCAACGTCCCGTCATCGTTCAGGTCGAAGTAGCTTGGAGCTATATGGTCCAGTGCTCCCGCCGCATCGTCGACGAGACCGTAATATGCAGCCGGGTCACCGAAATAAACGTACGTCATGCTAAAACGCCTTGCCTGCGTGCTTCCGGCTGTTCCGGACTGCTGCATGCCACAGGCCGGAACAGGTTGCAGGAACCAGGCAGCAAACAGCACCGTAATCGCCAGCAACACAGCGATAACGTTCCTGGCAGTGATGGATCTGCCGGCTGACCTCATAATTCCTGTATTCCTGTGGAAACTGATGTGCCCTGAGGCACCGACAGGTTTTATAAGCACAGGATAACACCCCCCTGACCTCTTATGATCTGCTGGTCCCTGCAGATGGGACACTGTCTGCTATTAACGATAAGAGATGAATGACTGTAAATCAATGGACAATTTATGTAAACCATATGCAACCGCTGCCGGGTCATACCTGCCAAAGGGTCATACCTGCCACCGGAACACAAAAAGATGCAGCGGCAACATCACCGAAAACGAAAGAATAGTACAGGGGAATAATGAAGGAAATATACCCGGGAATAATGAAGGGATATAACAGGGAGAAATAAGAATATAATTTACCATGAGAAAAATAACCGTCATCCGTATCGGCAAAAGAAAGGCGGCAGTCCCGCCCAGGCAGCGCACGGCCTTTCTCAGGACCCAGCGCAATAAAAAAGCGATCATAATGATCGCCCTGGTGATACCCCTGGTTTTCCTGGTGATCCTCCTGTTCAGCCAAATGGACCGGTGAACTTGCCGGGTCATACCAGATAGTATCGTTTTCACCGTCGTGCGGTTTATGGAATTGCGTGGGATGCCCCTTGTTGTTGCTGCTTCAGTGTCTCACTCCAGGCCCAGTATCTGTACCACCTGGTCCTTCATATCTTCCCTTTTGCAGACCGTGTCATGCAGGACAGGCTTCTGTGCAAGCCCGGCAAGGGCTGGCGGTACAGGGAAGCCACAATGCCTGGATAATACGTCAAGCAGTTCGAATTCGTCCATGCCGGCGATCCTGTCCTC
>DGEQ01000115.1:6946-7312 GCA_002386045.1 Hungateiclostridiaceae bacterium UBA3922
GTATACTTCCCTTATGGTTTCCAGGGTTTCCTCCTCGGTGGAGTACTGGGCCCAGTACATCTCGTTCAGTTTTCTCTTCTCTTCACCGTAGATCGCGTATCTTCCCTCTCTCTTCAGCCTGTCCATCCAGTCCCGGACCTGTTCGGCGTCGCGCCCGGCAAGTTCGAACAGGAGCCTTTCGAGGTTGCTGGATACCAGTATGTCCATCGAGGGCGATATGGTCTTTTTAAATTCGCGTTCGCGGTTATATATGCCGGTATTTATGAACTCCGTCAGGACATTGTTCTCATTGGACGCGCAAATGAGATTGTTGACAGGCAGCCCCATTTCCCGGGCATACCATGAAGCAAGGATATTGCCGAAATT
>DGEQ01000115.1:7503-18126 GCA_002386045.1 Hungateiclostridiaceae bacterium UBA3922
AACCTGAACCCGTTCCGCAGCATGTCCCTGCCAAGTTCTTCGTCCGAGAAAATCGCCTTGACGCCGCTCTGGGCATCGTCAAAATTGCCCCTGACGCCGACGACATAAACATTGGAGCCTTCCTGGGTCACCATCTGCTTTTTCTGGACCTGGCTGACCCCGTCCTCAGGGAAGAATACTATGATCCTGGTCCCTTCCACGTCCCTGAAGCCTTCCAGCGCTGCCTTGCCGGTATCCCCGGAAGTTGCGACGAGGATGACGGTCTCGCATTTCTCGCTGGTTTTCCTGTTGGCTTTGACCAGGAGCCTTGGCAGCAACTGGAGCGCCACATCCTTGAAAGCGCATGTCGGGCCGTGCCATAGTTCAAGCATGTAGGCATTCTCGCTGAGCTTCACCACCGGCGCGATCCTGCTGTCATCGAATTTGCCGCTCCCGTATGCGCCGCTTACGCATTCTGCCAGTTCCGCATCCGTATAGTCGTCGAGAAAACGCCTCAGTATAAAAACAGCCCTTTCCATGTAATCCATTTTTGAAAGCGAAACTATTTCTTCATGATCCAGCCTGACCTGGGTATCGGGCACGAACAGCCCGCCGTCGGGGGCAAGTCCGCGCTTTATGGCCTCGGCTGATGTCACTTTCCCGGACCAGCCGCGGGTACTCACATAATACATTCAAAAACCTCCCCGGCAAATAAACTGCAAAGCATCGGGCAGTTTTCCCGGTGCTTCGTGATACGATGCTATATTATAATAATACAAATGCGGAAAAAATACAAAAGAGTTTTCAATAGATCACGGTACCCTGGTCAGTTCATTGATCCTCTGCTGCGCGTTCCTCGTATACCAACTGGGCGGATAGTTGTCCACGAGCTCCTGGTATACCGCCAGCGCACTGCGGGAATCCTTCAGCAGCTGATGGCTGCGCCCCATGTAGTACAGTGTCGCGGCCATATTGGAGTAATTGGGATCGTATATGCGGACTTTTTCGAAACTTTTGAGGGCATCCTCGTACTTTCTCGAGTTGTATTCCCTGTAGCCCCTGTCGTATGCCGATTTGGCGGCAAGCGGCATCGCCTTCTCATACAGGCTGTCGAACTTTTCCTTCTCGGCATCCCTGAATTCTATCGTTTTCATAAGCATGAGCATATCGGCCGCACCTTCGTAATCCTTCGAACTTAGCATCGACTCCACTTCGTAGAGCTTTATGGCAGCCTTGTAATAGTCGGCCTCTTTCAGCGCTTCATCCTTTTCCCTGAGTGCGGCCTCGTACTTGCCCTCGAGTGCGGCGTACTGCTGGTCGAATATCCTTTTGGCCTCATCCACGGCCGCATTTATTTCATCTTCGCTTGGCGGCAGCTGGACAGGCTCTGGTTTGGGAAGTAAGAAGTAAATGAAAGCCCCCACCAGCAACCCTGTCAGGACGCCTGCGGCAAACCTGGCGATGTTCCGGGCAATACGCCTGTTCCTGTTGGGATCGAACAATGGCCTCTCCGGCCTGGAGGTTTTCGGCTGTTTTTCTTTTTTCTTCTTCCTGATCCTCTTAAGCGGTTCACCCGGCTGTTGCTGCAGGTTCACGGCAGGGGCAGCGATGCCCTCTTCAGCAGGTATTATATCCGTCAGCTTGTTGCGCTGCATGAAACCCAGCGCATATACGCTGTTTGCTTCTGAACGTATGACTTTATTGAAGACTTCCGCAGCTTTTTCCTTTTCACCTACATATGTGTAACATACGCCCAGGAGGTTGAGCGCTTCGTTGAAATGCGGATTCAGGGCAACAGCCTTCCTGAGCTTTATTATCGCCATGTCCTCGCTGTCGGTCCTGAGGTCCTCGATGGCCTTGTTGTAAAGGTATACTGAATTGCGTACATTGTCTGGTATGGCCTCACCCCCGCGAACGATTTCGTCAAGGTCGATGGCCTTGAAATTTTTCAGTTCAGCCTTCACATCCACCGAAAACCTCACCCCCCTGGTTACTTGGAGAACATGTCTCTCACGGCGCCAATGTAATACAGCGATCCAAACGCACAAACCACGCCGCCGGGACCGGCTGACGCTATGCCGGTCCTGACCGCCCTTTCAATTGTATCACTTATCATCACGTCATTACAATACCTGCTTGCATGTTCCGCCAGCACATCGGCCGGAAGCGCCCTGTTTGAAGGGATCGTCACAGTGATGACCTTCCTGCATCCCGGCAGGGCGTTCTCCAGCATCGCGCGGTGATCCTTGTCGGCGGCTGCGCCGATGATGAAAGTCAGCGGCCTGCCGGGGAAATACTCGTCCAGTGTTTTTCTCAAAGCCCTTGCTCCCTCGGGATTGTGGGCGCCGTCTATGATAAACACGGGGTCCTTTGACAGGATCTCCATCCTGCCGGGCCACCTGGCCACCCCGAGCCCGTTCCTTATGTCCGTCTCCGTTATCCTCCAGCCCTTATCCTTAAGGAGGCTGGCCGCTTCCACAGCAACGGCGGCATTGCGGAGCTGGTGCCTTCCGATCAGGGAGATCCTCAGCCCTTCGAGTTCCCTGTAGCTGAAAACCTGGCCGTCCGGTCCGAACCCGTGGAGCCTTATTTTCGAAAAATCCACCCTGTGGAGCCTTGCTCCCCTGTCCCTGCATGCATCTTCGAAAACCTGCATCACTTCCGGCTCCTGGTCATAGACCAGCACATCCCCGCCTTCCTTTATGATGCCGGCTTTTTCGAAAGCTATCTCCGGCAGCGTGTTCCCGAGCCTTTGCGTATGGTCCCTGCTTATGGTCGTGATGACGGCCAGTTCCGGGACGTCGATGGCATTGGTCGCGTCGAACCTTCCGCCCATCCCCGTTTCAAGCACCACTATGTCGCATTTCTTCCTGCGATAGTATTCAAGTGCAATGGCAGTGACGATCTCGAACATGATCGGCCGGTTTTTGCCTTCACCCGCCATCTTATCGGCGCAGTCCCTGACGAGCGCCGTTATGCCGGCCAGTTCATCTTCACCGATTTCTTCCCTGTACGTCTTCCTGCCCGTTCCACGGCAGCCGGCAGCCATTGCGGCCGTCCCCGGTGCGCCGTTCTCCTGCCCGTCCGCGGCAGGCCTGCTTATGGCTATCCTCTCGGTGAACCGCTGCAGGTACGGCGAAGTATAGATGCCTGTCCTGTACCCGGCCTGCGACAGGATGCTTCCAATAAATGCAGACGTTGAACCTTTGCCGTTTGTTCCTGCGACATGGACAAAGCGAAGTTCCTTCTGCGGGTCGCCCAGCATACCGAGCAGTGTCCTGATGTTCTCCAGACCAAGTTTTTTGCCGAACCTGTTTGCCCCGTTTATATATTCAAGTGCTTCTTCATATGTCATATCCATTACCCTGCTTGATAAAACCCCTTACCGGACCTTTTGCTGTGATCCCTGTAAATATCATTACAGGTTTGCCCCGCAGCACTTCTTGTATTTCTTGCCGCTGCCGCACGGGCACGGATCGTTCCTTCCGACCCTGGCTCCGCTCCTGACGACCGGTTTGCGCGGACCGCTGTCGCCGTGGCTGGCAGTGACAGGCTCTGCTACCTTTTCCCTCTTAGGAGTTCCCTGCTCACGGTCAATCCGCATGCGCAGCAGCCTTTTCACTGAATCGTACTGGATGCTCCGGATCATTTCCTCGAACATTTCGAAGCCCTCGAACTTGTATTCCACCACGGGATCGCGCTGTCCGTATGCCCTCATGCCTATCCCGTAGCGGAGCTGATCCATCGCGTCTATATGGTCCATCCACTTTTCGTCGACAGTCCTGAGGAGCACTATCCGCTCAAGCTCGCGCATGATCTCGGCGCCGTATTCCGCCTCCTTGGCTTCATATGCACCCACTACCGCCCTGAGCAGCGTTTGTTTCAGGTCTTCCTGTGTATATGTGTCCGCTTCTTCCTTTGGAACGCTGAGTTTCCCTATGTCAGGCAGCAGGTCCCTGGCCTGGGCGTTGATCCCTTCCCAGTCCCACATGTCCGGATGGGAGTTCTCGCCGCAGAACCGTTCCACCAGCGAATCCACGGTATTCTCGATCATCTTCATGAACGATTCCTTCAGGCTTTCGCCGTTGAGCACCTGCCTGCGCTGCGAGTAGATTACCTCCCTCTGCTTGTTCATGACATCGTCGTACTGGAGCACGCGTTTCCTTATGTCGAAGTTCCTGCCCTCGACCCTTCTCTGGGCATTTTCGATCGCATTGGTAAGCATTTTGTGCTCGATGGGCTGGTCGTCTTCAAGACCAAGTGCCTCGACGATGGCGGTCAGCCTGTCCGAGCCGAACAGCCTCATGAGGTCGTCCTCGAGGGAAATATAGAAGCGCGAGGAACCGGGGTCGCCCTGTCGCCCGGAACGGCCGCGGAGCTGGTTGTCGATACGTCTTGATTCATGCCGCTCCGTGCCGATTATGTGGAGTCCGCCAAGCTCTATGACTTTTTCCTTTTCCGCGTCGGTCTGCTTTTTGAAATGCTCGTAAAGTTCCTTGTAAACGGCTCTCGCCTTCAGCACTTCTTCATCCTCTGTGACGGCAAAACTCGTGCATTCGCTGATCAGTTCCTCCGGGTATCCCTGCTTCCTCATTTCCTGCTTCGCAAGGAATTCCGGGTTACCCCCGAGCATTATGTCCGTTCCGCGGCCGGCCATGTTGGTGGCTATCGTCACCGCACCGAGCCTTCCGGCCTGCGCTATGATCTCCGCTTCTTTTTCATGGAATTTCGCATTGAGCACCTGGTGCGGTATGCCTTTCTTTTTCAGCATGCTGCTCAGCAGTTCCGACTTTTCGATAGAGATCGTGCCTACCAGTATCGGCTGGCCTTTGCTGTGCCTTTCCTCGATCTCGTTTATGACAGCCCTGAATTTGCCGGCCTCGTTCTTGTACACGACGTCCGGGTAGTCTGTCCTTATCATGGGCTTGTTGGTCGGGATCTCTATCACGTCAAGCTTATAGATCGCCCGGAACTCCTCTTCCTCGGTGAGGGCGGTACCGGTCATGCCCGCCAGCTTGTGGTACATCCTGAAGTAGTTCTGGAACGTGATGGTGGCCAGCGTCTTGCTTTCCCTTTCCACCTTTACGCCTTCCTTTGCCTCGATGGCCTGGTGCAGGCCGTCGCTGTACCGTCTGCCGAACATGAGCCTGCCGGTGAACTCGTCGACGATGATGACCTCCCCGTCCTTCACGACGTATTCCCTGTCGCGCTTCATGAGACCATGGGCCTTAAGCGCCTGGTTTATATGATGGGACAGCGTCAGGTTTTCCGGATCGGCCAGGTTTTCCACGCCGAAGTACTGCTCCGCTTTCGCCACTCCCTTTTCCGTGAGCGTTGCCGTGTTGGCCTTCTCATCGACGATATAGTCGGCGTCGATATCGTCATCGGGCTGCCTGTCATCCGTTTCCGTAAAGACCTTTGCCCTGAGCCGTGATACGAAGGCATTGGCTTTTATATAAAGGTCCGTTGACTTCTCTCCGGCGCCGGAAATGATGAGCGGCGTCCTTGCCTCGTCTATCAGTATGCTGTCCACTTCGTCGACGATGGCGTAGTGCAGGTCCCTCTGGACCATGTCTTCCTTATATATGACCATGTTGTCCCTGAGGTAGTCGAATCCGAATTCATTGTTCGTACCGTACGTGATGTCGCAGGCGTAGGCCTTCTTCCTCTGTGCGTTGTCCAGTCCGTGCACGATCAGTCCAACGCTGAGCCCGAGGAAGTTGTAGATCTTGCCCATCCATTCGCTGTCACGCCTGGCCAGGTAATCATTCACCGTGACCAGGTGGGCTCCTTTCCCTTCAAGGGCGTTGAGATAGAGAGGCAGCGTTGCCACCAGCGTTTTTCCTTCTCCTGTTTTCATTTCGGCGATCCTGCCCTGGTGCAGGACGATGCCGCCTATAAGCTGTACGCGGTAATGCCTCATACCGAGCACCCTGACGGAAGCTTCCCTGACCACCGCGAATGCTTCGGGCAGTATATCGTCCAGCGTCTGGCCTTCCTTCAGCCTTCTTCTGAACTCATCTGTCTTCGACCGCAGTTCCGCATCCGAAAGCGCTTTCATTCCAGGTTCCAGCGCCTCTATCTTGTCGACGATGGGCATTATTCTTTTTAGTTCCCTCTCGCTGTATGTCCCGATAATTTTTTCCACTAAATTTTTAAACATGTTGACCTCCGGTTCATGATGATTTTTTGTTCTAAAGGAAAGCTGCCCGGCTGACGATGGTCAGCAGGCTCCATTCGGAGGTGACAGGCCGGATGCGCAGTATCTTTCTCCCGGGCGCACCGGCACGTCCATGTTTTGCCCCACATGGGCGAACAGGGGCATGCTGTCGTAAACAGTGACAGGCTCGGCCCATGCCGGTATGTCCTTTTGACCGCAAACGGGCGATGCAGATCCGGTATGTTCCCTGAAGGCGCACGAACCGCCGCACCTGTATATACCGCTTGTGCCGTCCGCACATGCAGTTTCCGGATCAGCCGGATCCGTCAGCAGATTTGCCATGTTTATGATATGGACTATCCGTATCTCGGCACTCTTTGGCGCAAGTGCCGATAATATCAGAAAGCCTATGAACAGACCTCTGATCAAGCTTTACCTTCCTTTCCCGCAGGCATCGGCCGGAGCCTGCCCGGGACCTTATTCGGGTTCTCCCGTTTTTTCCTTATGACTTCCTTCAACACTGCCGGGTTCCCTTTCGGGCTTTCCCGGGTTCTTTTTTTCGAGCCTCTCAAGTATCGTCCTGTAGCCGTCGGCACCGTACACAAGGCACCGGTTGACCCTGCTGATGGTAGCAGTGCTGGCTCCGGTCTTTTTTGCGATATCTATATAAGTATAACCTTGTCTGAGCATTTTGGCTACTTCAAGTCTCTGGGCCATTGCTTTGATTTCGGAAACAGTGCAAATATCTTCAAAAAAATTGTAACATTCCTCCAGGTCCTCCAGCAGCAAGATCGCCTCGAACAGGCTGTCGGTCCATTTGTCCCGGATCTTTGAATTCATCAGGTTCATCCCCCGCCCATCATACTTGCACTTTAATACAGTAAAATATTAAATCGTGCTGCTTTTAACATATCAACTTTTTCATCGGCAGTCAATATGGTCAGGCCGCCGGTCTGCCGGACCGGAATATGAGGCGGAACGTGCCGGACAGGTCGAAATACAGCGGGATCAGGACATCGACCAGCATGATCCTGCCATCGGTCAATGATCTCATCAGCAACCCGTGCACGACCCTGAGGGACATGAAAACGACGGACAGGTAAACCACGAACGGGTTTGCGGAAATAAACCCAAGGAAGAAAAGGATCCAGTACCAGGAAAGCACCAGGACCGAAGCGATGGCCCCGAACGCCGCACGGGCCTTTTTGCCGGTGCCGGCCCACCCTGCAGTATCCAGGGTTCCTTCCAAAACAGGCCTGTTCCCGCGGTATTCCATGAAAGGCCCCAGTACCAGCCTGTATCCCTTCCCGTGGAGTATGTCTGCGGGATGTATCCCTCCGGACAGGGCACTGCCGAAAGGCTCCGGCTGTCCGATCTCCTGCAGCAGTTCCTTCCTTATTGCAAAAGCCGTCCCGGCCGCCCCGGGATATGCACCCAGCTTCACCAGGAACGCCCATGTGAAATCCCGCCAGGTATTCAGCGCGAATTCGGAAAACCTCTGCCTGAAATCGGCGCCGCCCGTGCTGACTCGCACGCTGACCGTCATCCCTGTTTTTTCTGCTTTCAGCGGCCTTACCATCCTGACTATGAAATCCTGCCTTACCCTGGCATAGCTGTCCGCAAAAAGGATGATGCCGTGACCCGCCAGCTTCATGGCATGGGCCAGGACCGAACTTTCGCTGTCCGGCCCCGGAATGGCCGGGCCCATGATGATCCTGCAGTCGATCCCGGGATGGTCGGTTATGACCTTTTGCACCGCAGGTACCGCAGGGTCGTCGGAGTCACGGAAGCAGAATATATGCTGTACCGGGCCCGCATAATTCTGCCTGAACCATGATTCCAGGTTCCTTTCGAGTCCAGGTTCCGGGCCGTCCATGACATGGATGACAGACACGCCGGTATCCTCATCCTGTCCGCCCGATGGTACGACGCGGTATGTCCGGTTCATGCAGAGCCTGAAGAATACCAGCTGGGAACACCAGAGCAGCACGAAAAACGCTCCCAGTGCCAGGCTAATGTACAGCAGCACCATGTATCCATCCCCCCGGCACAGATTAATGAAGGCATCTTTCATCGACACATATTGCCGTATACGCCATTATATTACCATATATCCTGTCCGACGGTAAAACGGCCGCATCGGTTCCCGAAAATGCAGGATAAATCATTTTTATTGATTATACGCCGTTTTTCGATATAATTTAATTAGTTTTCCGGCCTGCCGCAGCGAAAAGCAGGCGGAAAAATGCAGGGGATGCAAAAGCAGGAACAGAAGGAGAATCATATGAAGAACATAGCCAGGGAACTCTACGAAGACTACCTTCACAGCAGGAAACAGCTGCCCGACCTTGAGAACATAACCCCGCCGCTTATCAACGTCGACGATGTCCTGCGCGCCCATTACCTGATAAGCGATTATTTCAGCAAAACGGAAGAAGGCATATTGTGTGGCGTCAGGAGCCCGGATCTGCTGTATTCCGCGGTAAGCAGGCAGATCGTCGGGACGGGGAACGATATGAAGTATTCCAATCCCCTGGATATCTGTGCCACACTGTTTTTCGGCCTCGTCAAAAACCACGCGTTCCACGACGGAAATAAGCGGACAGCGCTGCTGATACTGCTTTACCAGTTGACTCTGTACGGCCGCATGGTCAAGTGCAAGACACCGAAAATAGAAAGGCTGACCCTCGACGTGGCCTCCACCAACTTCCAGGACCCTGAATACCGGGACCTTTGGGATCCCCAGAGATACGCCTGTTCAAAAGAGCTGAAAGAGAAGAATACGGACAACGCAGTGAGGATCATATCCGAATTCCTGAGGAAAAACACCGAAAAGCGGACATTCAGATACAGGTCCGTGACGTACAAGGAACTGATCAGTGCCCTGGAACGTTACGGTTACATAGTCGAGACCGGCAACGGGTCGCTGCAGGTATATAAAATGACGAAAAACATCTGGGGAAAGCCAAAGAAGGTGCTGCGGGCCGCCTCGAGTTTCCACGGCGAAAACCGCGAGGTCCGTCCCAAGCGGCTGAGAAAACTCATGGACGACCTTGGTCTTTCAGAAGAATATCCCAATTACAATGATTTTTTCTCGGGCGACGAGCCCATGTCGAAGCTGATCGCTGTATACGAGGGACCGCTGAAAAGACTGAAGGATAAGTAAACAAAAAAGGTGTTTTCTTTTCGAATATTTGAGTATAATATTATAAAACCGCCCATAAACTCGCCAGTAACGTGTATGGGTTAATCACTGCAAAGCAGTCCTGTCAGGGTAAAGGCGTACCGATCCGGGCCGTGATGCAGTGAGATGAGGGTTCCCGGTCATCCCTTAATTGCGGACTGTAAAAAGCAGGCTTGTGAGAGAGTGTGGAAGAAGCTGATGTTTCCATCGGCTTCTTCCACTTTTTTCACAGGATCTTTCCTGCATTTCTCACCCCGTCATCATATTTCCGCCTCCTGGCTGCGAACTCGCAGTGAAATATTTATACCTTTTTTCAGGCAAAATAAAAACGCAGTGGACATAAACGTTTATAAACCTTGCATCCGCTGTGGCAACTATATGCAGGGACCGAATGGAATGATGCGATCGGAATAAATAGGGGTGATGGAAATGAAGACGAGTTGGAAAGGCTCCATCAGTTTTGGCATGGTGTATTTCCCTGTTAATGTTTACACTGCGACTTCGGGTTCAGCCGGCGTAAAGCTCAACTACCTGCACAGAAAATGCAACAGCCGCATCCGCTACAAGAAATATTGCGATACCTGCAACGAGGAGGTTTCCCAGGATGAAATCGTCAAAGGATACGAGTATGAGAAGGACAAGTACATCGTTATAACGGACGAAGATTTTGAAAAACTGCCCATTAAGTCAAAAAAGCTGATATCGATTTCACATTTTGTAGATGAAGACGAAGTCGACCCGATATACCTGGACAAGGCTTACTTCATTTCGCCCGGGAATTTCAGCGCAAGCAAGGCGTTCGAGCTTTTCAGAAGGGCCATGCTTGAAACCGGCAAGGTCGGCATTGCGAAAATCACGCTGACATCCAATGAATACGTGGCCATGATAAAGCCATATGACAAAGGCGGGATGCTTCTGTACCTGCTGTATTATTCGGATGAGATCAAAAAAACCGAAGAAATCACGGAGCTTGATTATAACGTGGATATCCACGACAACG
Organism: Hungateiclostridiaceae bacterium UBA3922; assembly: GCA_002386045.1. Lineage (GTDB taxonomy): Bacteria > Bacillota > Clostridia > Acetivibrionales > DTU013 > DTU013. The sequence goes on from DGEQ01000115.1 coordinate 17,827, forward strand.
AGCTGAAAATGGCCATAAGCCTCATCGATAACATGACCGGGGAATTTGATATCGGGCAATACAGGAATGAGTACCAGGATGCGCTCAAACAGCTTATTCAGTCCAAGATCGAAGGAAAGGAAGTCGTAAGCCCGCCTGAAGCGCAGTCGAACATAATCGACCTGATGGAAGCGCTCAAAGCAAGCGTGGAAGCCGCAAACCACGGCAGAACGGACGATTGTGCTCTCAAATCCGGGCCTTCGAATTTGAAATGAGCCATATGGGCAAAACCAGGGCTGCATTGCGTAGTGGAATATATGC
>DGEQ01000157.1:0-9965 GCA_002386045.1 Hungateiclostridiaceae bacterium UBA3922
TCTATCTCGCAATGCCTGTGTTCAGACATCATCGACGGAGTTATGATGATCCTGTTTTCCGCGACGCGCATAGCGGCATTTCCTCCGGCTGCATTGGTGAGCTTCCTGTCCCACAGCAGCTTCATCGTTTTCGCCAGTTTCTTTCGCTCTTCGTAAAACTGAATAGCCATTATGTCCCTCCTTGTCAAAGTTCCAGTTCTGTTACTGTCACTTCAGCTTCCAGTTCCGCTGCAACCAGCGGATCGAAGCCGACGGTGGCCTCATCCATCGCCGTAGCCGCAGCGACTGCTGTAGCCTTTTTCAGGATCTCCTCCGTAGAAAGCCTTTTCTCAAATCCGGCGATAATGCCTGAAAGCAGTGCATCACCGCAGCCCACCGTGTTTTTCACTTCCACTGCCGGTGACACCGCACGGTACAGCCTGCCGCCGAGAAATGCGTAACTGCCTTCTCCGCCACAGGATGCCACGACGTTTTCAGCCCCGTTTTCCCTGGCCCACATCATCGCTGCAACTATTTCTACTTCAGTTTTCAGTTCTCTGCCTACAAGGGCTCCAAGTTCATCCAGGTTCGGCTTTACAAGGAACGGCTTTTTTCTGATCCCGCTCTCAAGGTAAATGCCGCTGGCGTCGAGGCAAAAGCGCGCCCCCCTGGCAACCGCGATATCTATAAGCCTGTCCTGCAGGCCGGGGCCTTTAAGATTTGAAGCATCGCCCGAAATGACCACCAGGTCACCGCTGCCGACCAGTTTAGAATACCGTGCTAAAAATCTCTCGGCCACATCGTTCTCCATCGGCTGCCCTTTTTCTGAAATCAGGGTGCAATTGCCCTCAGGATCGGTTATGACATAGTTTGTCCTGGAATTCCCTTCGTCCAGTTTCAAAAACTCAACATCGATATCATATTTTGACAGCTGCCTGAGTATTTCTTCACCGGTGGCGCCCATCACCACTCCCGTTGCAATGTTTCTTACGCCAAGCAGGCTGAGGTTTATTGAAACATGGGTGCCCTTGCCGCCCACGCACATGAATTTCTCCCGTATCCTGTTTGTAACATTCAGTCGGAAACTATCCAGTTTCATCACGATATCCATTGCCGGATTGATCGTCACTGTAATTACCATAAGATGCCGCCTCCATGTTCCAGCCGGCCGCTGAAATTTTTTCTTGTACTAATGAGCATTATATCAGACTTCGGACATTATATCAACAATTTCAAAAATTATTTTCACAATTTCGGGCATTTTCAGTTTCATATCAACACCGTAAATTTGCGTAAAAAACCCTGCCACTTTACTGCAAATCACGTTTTTACAGCTGTTATACCTGTACTTGTTATTACAACTTATATGATTATTTAAACCAATAAAGGATAATTTCACCTGCTATACGGGCGAATTTAAAAAAAGAGCCACACGGACCAACCGTATGGCTCCCCACAACTGAAACAGGAATATTACTTATGTGTATGAATAAGGGGTTACACATGTCATGGTATCGCGCTGCTGTGCCCATCAGGTATGATCCTGCTTCAGTCTGCCTTTCTCTTTCCTTGTCTGTATAAGGACGTCGGTATAGAACTTGTTGAAGGTGCAGCAACCTATCGGGCTCTGCTGAATGAGGAGTTCGAGACAGTTGTCGCATACCGTGCAGTAATTTATCTCGTCCTCCCTGCCTTCCCTGAGCTTGAGCGGGAGCAGAGGATCCGCGAAAGACTGCCTTCCCAGGGCTATCATGTCCACGTAACCCTTTTCTATGTTGCTTGCGCCGAATGCCAGCAGCGAGCTTTCTTCGGGCGTCACGGCAAGCAGCCTGTTCTTCCCGTTCCGGAATACCGAGTAGTTGGATCCGATAACGACCGTCTCAGGCTTCAGGTTTTCCCTGAATATCTTGGCGAATCCCATGTGCAGGTATGCGAAATAAGGAGACTTCCTGTCCGCCTGTGTGAGGCTTACCGTTATCGACGGGCTTCCTGCCGACTGTACGAAGTACGCCGCTCCTCTTTCCTCGAGGCCTTTTATGAGATCGATGGGCTCCGTAAGATCCATTACCGGAGTGTCCGGACCAGCTGTGCCGAATCCGCCGGGGAATCCTTCCCATGCCGATATCTTCGAACCTATGATGAAGTTCTTGTCGTTGACCGCTTTCTGTATCCTTTCATACAGGTCGAACGCGAACTGGCGCCTGTTCTCCCACGGACCGCCGTATTTCCACTTGCGGTCATTGTACGGGCGCAGTATCTGGGAACCCAGGTATCCGTGGCAGAGTTTCATGTCGATACCGTCTGCTCCGACAGCGTGAGCTATCTTTGCGGCCATTACGAAATCATCCATTATCTTGTCGACTTCTTCTTCAGTGAGCACATCTCCGCCAAGGCCCGGCAGCGGCTTGACACATACCCTGCGCGAAAAACCGGGATGGCTGAGTTCGCCGGAATGTGTGAGCTGGAAAAGGAACAATGCATTCGGATTGATTTCTTTCAGCTTTTTGACGAACCTTGCAAGCGGCTTTTCGTTCTGGGGCATGATAAGAAGCTGGTTCTGCCTCGACCTGCTCTTGTCGGTGATCGAGATGGCTTCGAGAGTAACGACTCCTGCTTCGCCGCGGAACAGGTTTTCGTACCGCCTGTAGGTAAGGTCTGTAGGATTGCCTTCTTCATCCGCATCGGTACATTCCATTGCCTGGATGAAAAAACGGTTCTGGCTTATTCTGTTACCTATCTTGATAGGCGATAGAAGAGTTTTTTTGTAATCCATAGTATTGCCTCCTCTGATAAAAATATGCTGCACATGTTATAACATCATAATAACAATAACATATGCGACTCATGATTTCAAGTCCGAAAAAACAAAAATCAACATTTTTACACACGCTACCTTTTATTATATGCAATTTTATTGACATTTCAACAAATTCGGGCTAAAATAAACATAGTATTTTAAGGCAATGCTAAATCTACATATATCAAGAAACGGAGGCTGGACAAATGAAACTAGGGTTCTTTACAGCAAACTTCACCGAGAAGCCGCTCGAAGAAGTAGCAAAGCTTGCAGCAGACCACGGCTATGAAGCGCTCGAGATCCCGGCTTACGAAGGAAACGGGCAGTTCGAGCCCAAAGAAGTCCTTAAAGGCGACAACGCCAAAAAAATCAAAAAGATGGTCGAGGGTTACGGACTGACCATATCTGCACTGAGCAATCATGCAGATTCCCTCCTGATCCTCGGACCTCACGGCGTCGATACGGACACCATCTACAAGGGTACAAAGGAAGAAAAGATAAAGTTCGGGACCGAGAGCCTGCTCAGGACGGCCCAGGCTGCCAACGCCCTCGAAGTCCCGGTAGTCAATGGGTTCACGGGCGTAACGAACTTCGGCAGGTATTTCCCGTTCCCCTATGCCCAGGGCTGGGCCGACATGGAGAAGGAGTTCGTGGAACTCTTTGTCCCGATCCTCGACAAGTTTAAGGAATACGGCGTCAAATTTGCCGTTGAACCGCATCCGAACAACTTCATCTATGACATCCATACGGCAGAAAAAGCTCTCAAACTCGTTGACTACCATCCGTGCCTCGGGTTCAACCTTGACCCCGCCAACCTGATTTATCTCGGTCTCAGGGTTGAAAACTTCATAGACAGGCTCGGAGACAGGATATTCCACGTACATGCAAAAGACGGAGAGATCGTCGAACATAACCTCCCGGTCGGCGGAATACTGATGCAGGGAGAATGGCAGAGGCTCGACCGTGCGTTCAGGTTCAGGATACCCGGATGGGGCAGCGTGCCGTGGAAGAAGATCATCACCGAGCTGTCTATGGTGGGATACAACTATGTACTCAGCTACGAGCACGAGGACGTAACGATGAGCCGTATGGACGGCGTCGTGAAGACGGTTGCATACCTCAAGCCTCTCCTTATCAATGCTCCGTACGAAGGCCGCCAGGACAAGCTGTTCCAGGGCAAGGACGTAAAATGATCTGCAGGATTGCTGCAAAACAAGCTGTATATTTTGATGAAACGGAGGTCACACACACATGGCAAGAATGATGAGAGCGCAGGTAATCGAAGCGCCGGGCAAGATGGTCCTGAAACAGGTCCCGGTACCTGAGATCACTCCCGACGAAGTGCTCATAAAAGTTTCCATGTGCGGTATATGCGGTACCGACTGGAAAATCTATAAAGGAGAATATGCCTCCGAATTCCTTCCGATGATTTCAGGGCACGAATTCTGGGGAGTCATCGAAGAAGTCGGCAGCAATGCAAGAGGACTGAAAAAGGGCGACAGGGTCGCGGTCGACATATGCCTCCCCTGCGGTACCTGCTACTATTGCCGCAGAGGCGATGCCCTTCTCTGCGAAACATTCACGCAGCTGGGCATCCACACCGACGGTGCTTTTGCCGAATATGTGAAGGCGCCGTGGAAAAACTGCTACCTCATACCTGACGAAGTGGACTCCCTGTCTGCGGCATTCGTCGAACCGCTCACTGCTGTTATGCAGGCTGCAAAGAAAATGGACCTCTCGATCGCTTCCAGTGTCGTGATCATCGGCACAGGCCTCGGCATCCTGCACGGAGCCCTTGCAAAACTGCGCGGTGCAGCTCCCGTCATCGTGATCGGCAGGAGTGAGTCAAAGCTGAGACTGGCAAAACAGCTTGGCGCCGACTACACGATAAACATCAACGAGGTGGACGATCCGGTTGCAGAAGTCAAAAAACTCACCGGTGGCGTGGGAGCCGATTATGTGCTGGAATCCGTCGGAACCCCCGAGACATATGAACAGGCTTTCGACATGGTCAGGAGAGGCGGCAAGGTCGAGGCCTTCGGCATATGCCCGCCGGACCAGAAGGCATGCTTCTCGCCTTACGAGTTCGTACTCGGCGAGAAAAAGGTCAGCGGCTCATGCGCCGGTATAGGAAACGACTGGGGCGACGTGCTTACGTTGCTCAAATACAAGCGCATAGACCCGACGCCGATGTTCTCGATGATCGTTCCGCTGGAAGAACTGGAACAGGCTCTCCATGAGCTCAGGACGAACAAGGACCTCATAAAGGTGTTCGTCGATCCCCAGGCAACGGAAAGAAAGGTCCTGAGATAAGATCGATAAGGTGCAGAAGCACCACAGCAAAAAACACAGATGCAAAGGCATCTGTGTTTTTTATGTCTCCATGACCGGATATTGCCGTCAGATGGTGAATCTCTCCATCTGTGTTCTCAGATCGTCGGCGAGCTTCTTTATCTTCGCAGCCATGTTGTTCAGTTCCTCGATGGATGCAAGCTGCTCTTCGGTCGATGCTGACACTTCCTGTGTCGATGCCGAGACCTGTTCTGAAACAGCCGAGATGTTCTCCATACTGTTGAGCACTTTTTCCTTGAACTTATCCATGTCATCTATCATCGTGCCGGCTGTAACTATGTCTTCCGTCATTTCCGCCGTCGTTCTGCTAATCTTTTCAAACAGTTCTGTCGTCTGGGCAACCCTGCTGTTCTGTTCCCTGATTATGTTTTCTGCTTCACCCGCGAGTTCCGCTGAACTGAGTGCCTGTTTGTATATGGTGTTCAACTGGGCCTGGATGTTTTTCGTATGTTTGTTGGACTGCTCTGCCAGCTTCCGTATCTCTTCTGCTACCACGGCAAACCCTTTGCCCGCTTCACCGGCCCGGGCGGCCTCAATGGCGGCATTGAGCGAAAGCAGGTTGGTCTGTTCCGCGATATTCCTCAGGACCAGGGTTATCTTGTCTATGTTCTTCACATACATGTTCAGCTCGTTTATCTTTTCTGCCACATCTGCCGTGATCCTGTTGGTCTGTTCATTCTTCATGTTGAGATCCTTTATGGCCTCGATCCCCGATTCGGACAGCTCTTTCATAGCCGCCGCACTGTTGAGCAGTTCCCTCGTTTTGTCCGCAGTCCTGGTGATCCTGTCGGTAAGCTGCCTCACGCTTTCAACACTGCTTTCTATTTCCGTTGCCTGGCTGGCCGCGCCCGAAGCAACTTCCGAGATCGCATTGGCGACGTCGCCCGATACCTTTGCCGAATCCGACGATATGGACGACATGGTTTCAACTGACGCCAGGACCTGTACCGCGACTTCGGTGTTCTGCCCCACAAGCTCTCTCAGGTTCCTTATCATCTCGTTGAAACTGGCCACAAGCCTGCCGAGTTCGTCTCTTCTCTTCATTTTCAGGGAAACCGTAAGATCTCCCTGCTCGGCCCTGGACATGACATCAGAGATGTCTCTCATCGCCCTGGTCATCCTTAACGAGAATATGAAGCCAAATATTACTGCAAGTATACTGAACCCGATTCCGGCGATCACGGTCGTTGTCATGATCGCCGCAGCCTTGGCCTTAACGGCCTTTTCCGGTACGGCTGTCACGACCGTCATGCCGTTTGCAGCTGATTTATAGTATGAAACGAGGCATGCCTCTCCCCTGTCCGTCGAATAGAACACTCCTGAATCCTGTTCGCCGGATTTTGCGATCACGTCCCTGATAAACTGCCTTTCGGCAATACCGTCGCTCTCGGCCGGATCCAGGTAAGTCACGACCTGGCCCGCCGGGGTTATCAGGTATGTGTGGTCACCGCTGCCGAGTTCGGCATTGGAAAGGATCTGCCTGACCTTTTCGCCATGGAAGTCTATGATGATCAGGCCGATATTCTTTCCGTTTCTCGGATGGATGAATATCCTCGCCAGTGTGATAGCGACATCGGTATTATTTACATCGATGGTATCGCCGTAATCTATGCAGACAAGTTTGCCGCCTGCTTCGGATACCTGCCTGTACCAGTCGCTCCCCAGTACGGCATCCATATCGATGGGCGGCTTTACATCACCGACATAACTGCCGGTGTTGAAGATCACCTTTACATTCAGTTCCTTTTCCGAAGCATTCAATCCTGATACGAAAGAGTTGGCATCCCTGTACAGGGCAGCCATGCTCCCTGCATCGGTCGCCGCGCCGTATTCAAGCAGTGCGGTGCTGGAATGGAGCTGCAGCGAGATGCCGTTAGCCTTTTCGAGGAACAGGTCCAGGCAGTTGGATGTCTGCACGGTATTTGCCGATATGCTTCCTTCCATCTGCTCAAGCAGATCGCTGGTTGCCCTGTTCGTCGTGATCAGCCCTATGGTGCTCACCGGCATGATTATCAGTATCAGAAAAGCTGCGACCATCTTGGAAAGGAGACTTCTGGTTGACCTGGTAATGAGATCCGACAGAGTTGTTCTTATTCGCTGTAAATCGATTTTCATAACTCCTCCGGATTAACATAATATATTTGCATCTCAATTATACCCTTATTTTATTCCCATTTCTAGACCAATAATGGCATAATATGTCATACCGGAACATGTGCCGGCTGACACATTATGCCATTATTTTCAGTGTTTCACGCGTTTCATGTTGTCACAGTCGTTCAATGGTATTACACGTGTGCCTCGGTTCAGATCGTCTTCTTCCTGCCGCTGAGCTTTATTCTGTATGAATAGCGGTCCCCCCTGGAAATCGATATAACGACCTCCACGGGTCGGTCGGTTATGTCATATGTCACACGGGTCGCGTAAAGCAGCGGAGCACCCCTTTTTATGTTGAGCAACTGGGCCTCTGAAGCCTTTGCAGCCCTTGCCTCCACTGTCTCCTCGGCCCGGCTCAGAACAACGTTGTAATGTTTCTCGAGTGTTTCGTATAACGATTCACCTTTTATCCCCTTCTCGATGAAACCCGGAACCACGGCCGGAGACAGGTAATTAGTCATCAGGCATGTCGGCTCACCGTCCGCATAGCGAAGCCTTACTATTTTGTAGACCTTGTCGCCTATCGGTATATTCAGAAGCCTGGCTATATCTACAGGGGCAGGCTCTTCAAAATACTCGATCTTCCTTGTTTCCGGGTGCATACCCATTTCTTCCATGGTCTCGGCCCAACTCGTTATAAGATTGAGCTCCTGGCTGACCTTGGGTCTGCTCACAAAAGTCCCCCTGCCCTGCCTGGTATACAGGTGCCCTTCCTGGACCAACTCCTGGATCGCTCTCCTTATCGTTATGCGGCTGACCTTGTACTGCTCCTGCAGTTCGGCTTCCGACGGTATGAGGTCGCCTACCTTGAACTGCCTGCTCTTTATTTTCTCCAGCAGGCTCTCCTTCACCTGGTAATACAGAGGGATAGGGCGGGATTTATCCAGCAAGTCCTTCACCCCTTATGTCATTAAGGATTATTTTATACCAATTATATAATATTCTGACATCCAAGTACAGCGGACACAGGCAAATCACAGGTCCAGCGCGGACAACCTGTCGGAAATCTCCGACAGCCTGTCAGAGGCGTAACTGAACACCTCAAGAAGCTTTTCGTACCTGCTGTTGCTGTCCGGATCAGGTTTAGCGATTTCCTCCGTCATGTGTATATCATCGATCCGGGCAAAGTCCTTCCATATACCGCAGCCGACCGCCGCAACGGCAGCCGCACCAAGAGCGGCGGCATCCTGGTCGATGTTTGTCTTCACGATATCCATATTATAGACATCGGCGAATATCCTCCTGTACAGTGGGCTCTTGCTGCCTCCGCCGACCATCAGCATCTCGTTCCGGAGCCTGCAGTGTCTTTTCAGTACGTCCAGCCTAAGCCTGAGGTTCATTGCGATACCTTCCATGCAGGCACGGATGAGGTCGCTCCTGTCATGTTTCAGGTCAAGTCCCAGGAAAGCGCCTCTCAGGTTGGCGCTGGCATCCTGTGACGTGCCCCCCGCAAGACTCGGGTTGAACAGAAGCCTGTTTGCCCCCACCGGCGATTTTTCAGCCAGTTCGTCCATCAGCGCATAAACGCTTTTCCCCGTGCTTTCCCCGTGCAATTTCAGATCCTCGCATAAATTGTCCCTGATCCACCTGAAAGAAGTCCCCGCGGAGAAAATGCTGACGGCGGAAGTGTACATGCCTGGTATGACATGGGCAAACACGTAGGGCTTCGCTTTAGGGTCAAGGACCGGCTCTGTAGAAGATACGGCAATCCATGCCGATGAGCCAAGAGATGTGTATACCCTGCCTTCTTCCACGTTTTTGGCGCCCAGTGCCATGCATGAGTTGTCGACGCCGCCGCAGACCACTTTTACATTGGTCCCGAGGCCCGTTTCTTCTGCCGCCCTGGGTGTCAACGTCCCGAGGACGGCAGTGGAAGGTATTATGTCCGGCAGCTTGTCGGCAGATATCCCGCTTGCACTTATGTACCCCTCATGGTACCGGTTTCTTTCCAGATCATACACGCCCGAGCCCGAGGCATATGAGTGGTCTGTCCTGATGACGCCCGTCAGCCTGAGATTGATGTAATCCTTCGTCCCTATTATCTTGAAAGCATCCCTGTATATGTCCGGTTCATTGTCCATGTACCACATTATTTTGAAAACCGTGTACAATGCTGCCGGAAAGCCATTACCGGTCGTCATGTACCATTCGTTTTCATCGATTTTCGAAAAGAACCTGCGTGCCTGTTCCTGTGCCCTGGCATCCGACCATATCGGGGTCGTGTTCCTGAGAAGGCGTCCTTCTCTATCCACAGGCACTGCGCCAAGACTGTGCCCGGAGATGGCGAGACACTCGATGCTATCCGGGTCCGTCCCCGTCTTTTCAAGCAGTTCTCTCGTGCTCAGCACAACAGCGTCCCACCAGTCAGAAGGCCGCTGTTCATGCCATCCGGTGTACGGATACACGGTGCCGTAAGGAACGAACACCGAAGCAAGACAATTGCCGGCAAAATCATAGAGTGAGGCTTTATTGCCGCCCGTGCCAAGGTCATAAGAAATTATCCTGTTCCCCATAATGTCGCCTCCCATCCATATCCTGACTCGTTGCCGGGTTCCGGTGCATGGTCTGGTTATAACCTGGCTGCAAGTTTAGCTGTGCGATCCGGTCATACGGCTCGGCCGCCATCACCCCGCATTGTCCGGCGTGTCCTGCAGCCCGGACCACAGCCTGACCGTTCCGG
>DGEQ01000157.1:10226-14336 GCA_002386045.1 Hungateiclostridiaceae bacterium UBA3922
GCCTTGATTTTTATCCTGTCGCCCACTATGGATCTTATCAGTTTTATATCTTCCGTCGTCGTTCCCCCGGGCATCCACCCCGTGCCTGTCTTAACGTATGCAGCGCCTGCCCTTATGCTTATCTCGCAAGCCATCTCGATTTCTTTCCTGCCAAGGCACGACACTTCGATTATGACTTTCACCGGCAGCCCGTCGGCCGCTTCCACCACTGCCCTGACGTCGTCCTCGACTTCTCTGTATCTTCCTGAAAGCAGCTTGCCCACATTGATCACCATGTCGAGCTCATCGCAGCCTGCGTCTCTCAGTTCGACGGCCTGGAATACCTTGACGCTCGTGGAATCGGATCCGGACGGAAAGCTCACGTTCCCGATCACCTTTATATCGGGCCTGTCCGAAAGCAGTTCCTTTATTCCCGGGACAAAACACTGCATAACGGAAACATGCCCGCAATCATAACGCCTGGCGTTCTCCGCCAGTGCTTTTATATCAGCCTCATTGCTGTTCGTCCTGACACAGCTCAGGTCAAACATCTGTGCAATATCCCTCACTGTCAGTACCATGCCTCTTCCACCCTTCCGTTTTTTACACCGCAGACCGGGAGCCCGGCCTGCCCGTATATGCGCTTCTCTTGAAGTGTTATAATGTTATAACATGTTGTAATAATGATAGCAAAAGTTGCAAAGTGCGTCAACAGCGATTTTCACCCATTATACTAAAAGATACGGCAAAATAATATCAGCTTCAAATATTAACTACTTGTTATAACAAGTCCCTGTCTCTCGATGGATGATTGGCGGGTTTACATATTATAGAAGCTGCTATTATGCATTGTAAATCTGCCAAAGCAATGATAAACTTAAAAGGAATCGTGCATTAACCCCAACAATTTGTAATGTACAGGAGGTCTCAGTTGATGGCAGGTTACAAAAGGCGGTTCGGCGACAGGCATGACGGCAGGCGGCTCAGATCCCTGGATCCATTTTTCAAAATAATACCTTACATTATGAGAAGCAGGATAGATTCGCAGATATTCTTCGAAGAAAAGATAGACATAACCCATGCAGAGGCGTACCTCAGGAAAAGGAACAGGAGTTCCGAAACAAGGCTGAGCATGCTTCACATCTTTATGGCAGCAGCCGTCAGGACACTTGCCTTAAGGCCTGCTCTCAACAGGTTCGTTGCCGGGCAAAAGCTTTATGCACGGAACGATATCTTCATATCCCTGGCAATAAAGAAGGAAATGACTTTCGACAGTCCTGAAACCACCATCAAGTTCAAATTCGAGCCGACAGATACCCTGGAAGACGTGGCAAAAAAGGCAGACAAGCAAATAAAGGAAAACAAGGAAACGGAAGCTGACAATGCGACCGACAAAACTGCGCGGATCATCACATTTTGTCCCGGTTTCATCATAAGATTCATAGTGTTCCTGGCCAGGATACTGGACTATATCGGGTTGCTGCCAAAATTCCTGTGCGACGTAAGTCCTTTCCATACAAGCGTGTTCATAACAGACGTCGGATCACTCGGCATTTCTGCCGTATATCACCACCTCTATGATTTCGGGACAACATCCGTATTCGTTTCATTTGGCACAAAAAGGACCGAAAAGGTCATAGATTCGGACAACAACATCGTTAACAGAAGGTTTATGACGATGAGGATAGTGTGCGATGAAAGGATCGTCGACGGCCACTATTTTGCCTCGGCAGTCAAACTGTACAAGACCCTGATCGAGAACCCGGAAAGGCTTGAAGTGCCGCCGGCGAAAGTCGTACGCGACGTGGACTGAATATAAGCGGCTTTGATGCTGCAGCTTCCATACAGCTGCAGCATTTTTTATATCCGTCTGCTTTATCATTGACTGCCATAAAGGCATCTCCTGCAGGACACGTCATCCCCTGCCGTTCCAGCAATACGTGCATACCTTGCATGCCGGCAGGCCTATCGCATCTATCATGTCCTCGAGTTTCTGGAACCTGAGGCTGGTAAACTCAAGTTTCTTCCTGATGCACTCCACCATGCCGTGGTACTCGTCGGTCCCTGGATCGCAGTAATCATCAAGGCTTGAAGGCTCCCGTCCTTCGATTTCGATAATGGCACGGCGCGTGATCAGGTCTCTTTCCGAACGTGACCTGGAAAAGTTGAGGTACCTGCACACGAACATCAGCGGCGGACATGCCGGCCTTACATGCACTTCCCTGGCGTCAAAATAGTGGAGGAGCGCAACGGTCTGTCCGAGCTGCGTACCTCGGACTATGGAGTCGTCGCATATCAGAAGCCGCTTGTCCCTGATAAGTTCGGGTATCGGGATGAGCTTCATTTTAGCTACCAGGCTCCGGACGCTCTGTTCCTGGGGTATGAAGCTCCTCGACCAAGTCGGGGTGTACTTTACAAGGGGCCTGGAATACGGTATGCCGGATTCATTGGAATAACCGAGGGCATGCGCTATCCCGGAATCCGGGACTCCCGCGACAGCGTCCACATCCCTGGTATCTCCCCTGGCAAGCGCCTGGCCGCATTTGTACCGCATTATCTCCACGTTCCTGCCTTCATACGTGGACGCAGGATATCCATAATATACCCACAGGAACGCGCATATTTTCATTTCATCCCTCGGCGGTACCAGGGGCACGATACCTTCCGGTGTGAGCATGACTATCTCCCCCGGCCCGAGTTCATACTCCAGGCTATACCCAAGGTTCGGAAGTGCGCTGGATTCCAGCGAAACGCAATATGAATCTTCCTTTTTCCCCACCAGGAGGGGTGTCCTTCCCATCCGGTCCCTCGCTGCATAGATGCCTTCATGGGTGAGGACCAGCAGCGTGCATGAACCGTCTATCGCTTCCTGGGCATTAAGTATGCCGTCTTTTATGGTCTCCTCCTGGTCTATCAGGGCTGCGACAAGTTCCGTAGGGTTTATCTCTCCCCTGCTCATTTCGAGAAAATGGACGTTGTTGCGCTCGAGAGCCTTTTTGACGAGTTCATCCGTATTGTTTATTCTCCCTACGGTCGTCAGTGCGTAATGGCCATGATGGGAGCAAACCGTAAGCGGCTGCGCCTCCGTATCGCTGATGCATCCTATGCCCATATTACCGGACATCTCGGCCAGATCGCTCTCGAATTTTGCCCTGAACTGGATATTCTCGATATTGTGTATATAGCCGGAAAACATGTTTCCGGAAAACACAGCCATTCCGCCCCTGCTGGAACCCAGGTGCGAATGGTAGTCGGTCCCGAAATACAGGTCCATCACACAGTCTTTTTTTGAGACAACACCAAATACTCCACCCATAACAGCCACATCCCGTCCTGCCGTACTGGTTTCGGTTTTATGCCACGATCAGCATACTATCATTGTATTAGTAATTCAGAAAGTGTCAAGTAAAAAAGCGGTGATGGGCTTTTCACCCTCACCGCTTCTGTGTCCCCGATCCTGCCTTGCCGTTAGCCTTTCTGCTGCCGACCCGACTGTATGCGCCGGTCAGGCTGCTGGTCATTTATAAGGTAAAGGACCTTGACGGCATTACCTGCAACGTATTTGCTGCCGTATACCGCCGTAACGCTTATATAATACTCCTTTGCATAGGTGAGCTTTTCGAAATCGCCGCCGTGATACTGTTTGGCAGGGTCTATGACGACTGATGTGGTATCTTTGTCATAAGCCATGTCATAATAGCCGTTTGCAGGATATACGGGTTTTTCGTTTTTCTCCGAGATAACCACACGGTATTCCGTCAGCAGCGGAGAATCCAGCCTGTTCCACTTCACGACCAGTTTCCCGTCCTCATATACAGCGTTTACCTGCGGAGCCGGGAAAAGTTCCGGGCTGTCTTCTCCGACATACTTGCACCTTATCGTATTGCCGGCCACCATCCTGTCGCCGTATACGGCCGTCACGCTGAAGTAGTACTGCTCTCCGTTTATGAAGTACCCTCCGAAATCGCCGTTGCTGTATTTCGTAGAATTGTCGATCACGGCATAGGTCCTGTTGACATCGCTGATCCTGTACAGGAATCCGTTATCCGGGTATGATACACTGCTGTCATCCCTGGAAGCTGAAACTATATATCCGATCAGCCTGGGAGAATCGATTTTGTTCCACCTGAG
>DGEQ01000157.1:14575-15055 GCA_002386045.1 Hungateiclostridiaceae bacterium UBA3922
GTTCCACCTGAGGACATGCGCGTTGTTTTCCATCTTGAGCTCGATTATCGGCCTCTCATATACATAGCCGGTTTCCGGGTCGTAGGTGACCTTTTCCTCGTCGTATGTCACTTTCTCTTCATTTTTCTCAAATGCTCTCTTGATGAGCACGGCCGCCTCCGCGCGGGTCAGGTTGCCCTGCGGGTCGAATACGAGCCTGCCGTTTTTCGGTTTCCCCACGATAAGGCCGTACTTGACCGATAATGCGACGTGCTTCCTGAGGTTCGGCGAGATCTGGTCCTTGTCTGCAAACTGGTCAAGGATACCAAGGTCGACCGGGTCATTCAGGTAACCCAGTGCATTGACGAGCGCAACCGCCATGTCCTCCCTGACCGCCGGCAGCGACGGCTTGAAATAGTCACCGGCCGCAGTCCTGAAACCTGTGAGGTACGGCTTGGCGCTTTCCACGTACGGGTATTCCCACGAATTCTTCTTCACATC
>DGEQ01000103.1:0-9371 GCA_002386045.1 Hungateiclostridiaceae bacterium UBA3922
GAACCCGCTATCTCCCGAAGGATCAGATTGTCTTTGATTTTCATTTGTACCCCCGCAATATTCTAATCGCTATATCGAAAATATTATATTACAGCCTTTCCCAAATATCAATACATCTGTTCTATAAAAAATACAGTGAACATAACAAGATTATTTTGTATATTTTTGATAACTTGACAATTAACGTTAAGGCTAATAATATAATCTTATTCAAAATTTTGTATTTGTCAAGGGTGACTTTACAAAATATGAAAAAAATTACTGTAATACTGATGATCTTCCTGATTTCGATATCTCCGCTCTTCAGGGGCTTATTTTTTGAATATGAAACCTATGGCTTCATGGCAGCGCTGGCATTGCTTTGCATCCTGTATTTTTTCACTATTATATATAATAAGGGAACGATCAGGATCAATAAGCTTTATCTCATGGTAAGCCTGCTGATGCTGGCAGGCATCTGTTTCAGCTTCGCCAATGCCATGAATGCCAGGGCTACACTAAGGTCATTGCTTTTTTACATGGAACTTACCGTTGTATTTATTGTATTATATGATTATTTCTATGGCAGGAAGCAGCAGTTTATGAAAGCCGTTATGCTGCCATCCGTGGTTGTGGGAGCTGTTGCAGGCTTTATTGGCGCGATCGCACTTGTGGACAGGCTGAATTTCCTGAATGTCTACATAGAGGGAAACAGGATCGGTTCCACTTTACAGTATGCCAATACGGCTGCTGTGTATTTTTTGGTTTGCTTTATATTTGCTGTTTCATTGGCCAACAGTCTGAAGAATGTCTGGCTGAGGTCAGTTGTTGCAGGGCTGGGAAGTGTTTCGCTGTTTGCGTTTTTATTGACAGGTTCCAGGGGAGGCCTGGCAGTCGGCATTATCGCATGCATAGCGCTGCTGGTTATACAGCCGGCCGGCATGAGAGTAAAGGCGCTGGCAGGCATAGCATGTCCGTCGGCCGCTGTTTTTGCGGTGACGAATAAATTCAATGCTGCTGTTGCAACAAAAGACGGCTTAGGAGCCATAAAATGGATCGCGATATCTTTTGTCGCTGCTGCAGCGGCTTACTGTGTCATCGCCCTGATATTGAAAGCCACTGTGGAAAAAATACGAATAAGTCTTTCCGGCAAAATGAAATTCATATCGGCAGCGATCGTTGTGGTGGTTTTGCTGGCTGGGATTTTATTATGGAAAGAATTCATCAGGTTTCTTCCTCCGGTAATGGTCAGGAGGCTGGAAAGACTTGCCAATCAAGGCGTTGGCGATGCAAATGTTCTATACAGGCTCGAGTTTTTCAGGGATGCATTTAAGCTGCTCGCATCCCACTGGCTTTTCGGCCTTGGAGGCGACGGCTGGAAAGCCATGTATCACAGCGTCCAGGATTTCGGGTATACCGCCAATTATGTGCATAACCATTTTCTCCAGGTTTTTGTTGACCATGGCGTATTATCGTTTCTGGCTTTTACCGGCCTTACGGTCATCAGTGGGCTCGGCTTTTTGCATTCATACCTGTCAGAGAGGGAGGACAGGCTGCTTAAAAGCTGGACCGCCGGCATGCTGTGCGGATATGCTGCCCTTGTGATGCATTCTGCTTTCGATTTCGACCTGACATTTGCTTCCATGGCATTACTGCTGTGGACAATGTTTGCCGTGTCTGCAGCCGGGGACGGCGATGCAGCGGTAAGGGATCAGAAAGCGCCGGTACTGGGATTCGCTTTCAGGGATAGGTGGAGAGGTGTGTTTTCTGGCAACCTTCTGAAAGTGGCTTTTTCGGCCATTTGTGCCCTGTTGCTTTCGGTGCATGCCCTCTGGTTCACGGCTGCATATAACGCCCAGAAAGCCTATAACTACAAGCGGGAAAAGAATTACGGGTATGCGATGATATATTATGAAGAGGCAAACAGGCTGGATCCTTCGAATACCGGGTATACGTTCGAGCTTGCGAAGTTATATCATTATTTCGGAAAGAAGGCCGAAGACAGGGATGCAAGGAAGATGTGGCTCGAAAAAGCACGCAGGGCAGGGGAGATGAGCGTAAATGGGAATAAGAACTATCCTGCCCATATGAATACGCTGGCAAGGATCTATATCGATTCCGGCATGCCGCTCGAAGCCCTGGATATGTCCCTGGAACTGCTGTCACTTTTCAGGTACGATGCTGAAACATACGAGGTCCTTGCGAAAAGCTATATCGATGCGGCGCTGTATTATGAGGAAAAGGGTGACGTGGCTAAAGCCAGGGAGTTATTGGCCAGTTGCGTTGCCATCGATAATAACCCGGATCTCCGTATGAGCGTTATTGAAAGCATCAAGCAGGTCGGCTCACCGGAGGTGCTCGCGTCGTACAGGCACAGCGATAAGCTGGCGCAGTACCTGGAGGAAGCCAGGAAACATCTTGCGAGATTGAATAAATAGGGAAAGGAAAATTATGAAAATTTTATTAGTTTAGGTATTGCAAAAAGTTTACAAACTATATATAATTGTGAATATCGTAAGGGGGTTAAGATGATATGAAGAAATTCTTGGTTCTGTTCACGGTTCTTGCATTGGTTTTCGCACTGGCAACCGTTAGCTACGCAAACCAACCGGAAATCGAAGAAGAACAGACGCCTGCCAGCGCAGTTTACGATGAACCCGAACTTGAAGTCGAAGACGAGGGTACTCCTGCCGGTACGCCTGATACAACTTCACAGAGAGAAGTAGAAGTGGGCGAGGAGAAGACTCCTGCTTCCAATAAGCTGGCTGAAACAGGCGGTGTTGCGGCAGAAGTATTCTATGCGGCCGGCGGTCTGTTTATAGTTGCTGCGGGTGTCCTTGCGTTCGCAAAGAAGAAATAAACCGCAGATATACTGCAGAAAATATACAAAAGACGAAACTCACGGGATATTGCAGGAGTATATATTAAATGCTGAAAATCATATCTGGCAATATGAGAGATATGTGCATTGCATAAAACAGCTTGTAAGGATTCCTGAGCAATTCAGGTATCCTTTTTTGTTGGCAGGAAGTCATGCGCCAATCTTCCGGCATCAGCTTACAGGACCTGAATTGCAGGCTGCGAGGTGCATATGGATCTGACACATATAAAAGGAAAAATTTCAACATCGCTTAAGAAAAGGCTCCCGCTGATCCTCCTGGTGATCGGCATACTTGTGATTTTGTATCCGATCGTGGGCCAGTTATACGCCAGGTACCAGGAAGAAAAAATGCTTGAGGAATGGCTGAACAGCATAGATGTAACAGATCTCGAAGATGGCGCGGCCATTGACCCGGAGGATTCCTATGCCCGGTTGCAGGAAGCGTTCAGCGATGAGGGCAGCGAAAACGGCAGTCCGGATAATGCGGAAAACACCGGCGGGCAGGCAAATGAAGGAGGAACGGGCAGCGGAAGCGGGACTGCAAAAAAATCATCGGCATCTGATCTTGCCAATCAGAAGGTACTGGGTATAATCGAGATCCCGAAAATAAAGGTGAAGGATCCCATTGTAGAAGGCGTCGAAAAATCAAACCTCAAGGCCGGTATCGGGCATGTGCCCGGGACCCCTTTACCCGGACAGCCAGGCAACTGCGCCCTGGCAGGGCACAGGAATTATGCACTGAAGAAACTGTTCAGAAGGCTGGATGAACTTAAAAACGGCGACGAAGTCACCATAATCACGAAAACAGAGACACTGAAATATATCGTTACGGGAAAGGTCGTCGTGGAACCCGACGATGTATCTGTCCTGGAGGGCAGCGAAGATAAGAGCATCATTTCAATGATCACCTGCACACCGATGTATGTTCACTCCCACAGGCTGGTCGTTTTTGCTGAGCTTGCGGAGCGGATACCCAGGGAACCGTAAAAAGGCTTACTGCACACCCGGAAAGGTATGCCGCGTCCATTATCGTGAATGCATTTCCTTGACAGTTCCAGCCTGCTTTTTATATTATTATTTTGATTATCCTGCAAAATTTTCGCCGGATTATCATTTAGCTATTAAAATAATCCGATAAGTCGTCTATAATAAACTAATGATCCAATCACACGCAATGATAGATAAAGGATAGAGGATGGACGATATGAAGAAACTGGGACTGAATGAAATCAGGGAAGAATTCCTCAGGTTTTTTGAGAGCAAGGGACACTTGCGCCTGCCCAGCTTTTCGCTGGTGCCGAAGAACGACCCGAGCGTCCTGCTAATAAATGCCGGGATGACGCCGCTCAAGCCATATTTCACGGGAGCGGAAAAACCGCCGTGCAACAGGGTGACGACGTGCCAGAAGTGCATCAGGACGCCGGATATAGACAATGTCGGGAAAACGGCGAGACACGGCACGTTCTTTGAGATGCTGGGCAATTTCTCGTTCGGCGACTATTTCAAGAAGGAAGCGATCACGTGGGCATGGGAGTTTGTCACGAAGGTCATGGGAATGCCGGAGGACAGGCTCTATGTTTCGATTTACGAAGAGGACGATGAAGCGTTCGAGATATGGAACAGGGAAGTCGGCCTTGCACTGGAGCGCATCTTCAGGATGGGCAAGGAGGACAATTTCTGGGAGCACGGTATCGGTCCCTGCGGACCCTGTTCCGAGATATATTTCGACAGGGGTCCGGAGAGAGGATGCGGAAAGCCGGACTGCACGGTAGGCTGCGACTGCGACAGGTATATCGAGTTCTGGAACCTCGTGTTTACGCAGTTCAACAGGCAGGAAGACGGCACATATACGAAGCTGGAGAAGAAGAATATCGACACCGGGATGGGGCTTGAGCGTCTTGCGGTCATCATGCAGGACGTTGACAGCATTTTCGAGGTGGATACGATAAGGCGCATACTGGACCACGTGTGCAAAAAAGCTGGCGTGGTTTACGGCCGGGGCGATGAGGACGTGTCCATCAGGGTCATAACCGACCATATACGGGGCACGGTCATGATGGTATCTGACGGGATACTGCCTTCCAACGAGGGACGCGGCTATGTCTTAAGGAGGCTTCTCAGGCGGGCGGCAAGGCACGGTAGACTGCTCGGCATTAAAGGGCCGTTCCTGTATGACGTTGCGAAGGTAGCCATCAGGGAGTCCTGCGAGGCGTATCCTGAACTGGCTGAAAAGGAAGAATACATCTGCAAGGTGATAAAGACCGAAGAAGAACGTTTCGCGGCGACCATCGACCAGGGTATCGCCATACTCAATGCCATGATCGCGGAGCTCAAGATGGAGAATAAAGATGTGCTGCCGGGAAACATGGCGTTCAAGCTGCATGACACTTACGGATTCCCGCTGGACCTCACCAGGGAGATCGCCGGCGAGGCCGGGCTTACTGTCGATGAAGAGGGGTTCATGGCAGAGATGGCAGAGCAGAAAAACAAGGCCCGCATGGCACTTAAGAACAGGGAGATGTCTGCGTGGGGCCGCGATCTTGCAGCGGGGATAGACAAGGATCTTAAGACAGAGTTTGTCGGGTATGAGAGCTACTCGTCCGAAAGCAGGATATTGCATATAATCCTTGATGACGAGCAGGTGAACAGCGCGCAGCAGGGCGAGGAAGTCACGATAATACTGGACAGGACGCCGTTCTATGCTGAAAGCGGCGGCCAGGTGGCCGACACCGGCTATATAACAGGGAAAGACGGGAAGGTCAGGGTCAACGGCTGCGTCAAGGTCGGTGAGGGCCTGTACCTGCATACCGGCGTTGTCGAAGAGGGCATCATAGAAAAGGATGCTCACGTGACAGCGTCGATAGATGTGGAAAGAAGGCTTGCCATCGCACGGAACCATACGGTGACGCACCTGCTGCACAAGGCATTGAGGAATGTGTTGGGCGATCACGTGACCCAGGCCGGTTCGCTGGTCGCGCCTGACAGGCTGAGGTTCGACTTCCGACATTTCGAGGCTATGACAAAGGAAGAGATAAAGCGGGTGGAAGACGAGGTCAATGCCAGGATACTCGACGATCTCAAGGTGACCGTCAGGGAGATGTCGGTCGATGAGGCGAACAGGCTCGGAGCCATGGCGCTGTTTGAGGAAAAATACGGCGATCTCGTCAGGGTCGTGCAGGCCGGCGATTACAGCATGGAACTCTGCGGAGGCACGCATCTTAAGTCGACAGCCCAGGCCGGGCTCTTCAAGATAGTAAGCGAGGGCGGCGTTGCGGCAGGCGTGAGAAGGATAGAGGCGCTTACCGGGAAAGGCGCCCTGGAATACTATGACCAGGTGGAAGAGAAGCTGGAAAGCATCGCTGCAGCGCTCAGGACTTCGCCGCAGGAGAGCCTGAAAAGGGTCGAGACCCTGAATTCCGAGCTGAAGGCTGCCCTGAAGGAAATAGAGCAGTTGAAGGCAAAGCTGGCAAGCAATTCGTTCGACGAGGTGCTTGGCGGAGCCGTGGAAGTCAGCGGTATGAAGATTGCGACGGGCAGGTTCGACCAGCTTGACATGGATTCGCTGCGCAACACGTGCGAGAACTTAAGGAGCAGGATCGGCAGCGGTGTCGTGGTCCTGGCGTCGTCCCTGGGCGACAAGGCGAGTTTCGTGGCGATGGCGACGAAGGACGCCGTCGAACGGGGCATCCACTGCGGCAACATCGTGAAGGAAGCGGCGAAAGCGGCAGGCGGAGGCGGCGGCGGAAGGCCTGACATGGCCCAGGCCGGCGGCAAGGACACCTCGAAGATCGACGAGGCGTTGAGGCTTGCTGTCGAGGCTGCCAAAGCGCAGGTAAAATAAGCAGAACGAATGAGGTCATGAACCGGTTGACAAGGTGATACAGGCGGAACCCGCGGTCCGGGCGCCGACACATGCGGTTCGCTTAAAGCAGGGATGCGTGTTAACGCGCGTTAAGCGCATGTAAAAATAAGAACGTGGATTGCTTTAGACAACGTAACCGGAGGAGGGTATCATGATGCAGGACTGCGTATTTTGCAGGATAGTCAACAGGCAGCTGCCGTCCACGGTCGTATACGAGGACGACAAGGTTATGGCTTTCAACGATATCAACCCTGTTGCTCCCATCCATGTGATCATTATCCCGAAGGAGCACATAGCCAGCGTTAACGATCTTACGGACAACAACGCATCGGTGATGGGTGATATCCATCTTGCCGCTAAAAAGATAGCCGAAAAGCTCGGTGTTGCGGACAAGGGATACAGGCTGATCAACAACTGCGGCCCTGATGCTGGCCAGACCGTGTTCCACCTGCATTACCACCTGATAGCAGGCGTTAAGCTGGGAGCGAAGATAATCTAGCGTTAAGGAGAGAAAATAAGATGGCCGTACTTGTGACCGGCGGGGCCGGTTATATCGGGAGTCATACCTGTGTCCAACTGCTGGAGGCGGGCTATGACATCGTAGTGATCGACAACCTTTCCAACAGCAAGATGGAAGCTGTCAGGAGGGTAAAAGAGCTTACCGGGAAGGACTTTGCCTTCATAAAAGGCGACATCCGTGACAGCGCCCTGCTGGACGAGATTTTCAGGAAGTATGACATAGAATCCGTTGTGCATTTTGCCGGCCTCAAGGCAGTCGGCGAGTCCGTGAGCGTTCCGCTCCGGTATTACCACAACAACGTCACCGGTTCGATCATGCTGTTTGAAAGCATGCAGCGGAACGGTGTGAAAAATATCGTTTTCAGTTCGTCGGCCACGGTTTACGGAATGGCCGAAAAGATGCCGCTGCGCGAAGATTCGCCGCTGGGCGCCGTAAATCCCTATGGCCGCACGAAGCTGATGATCGAAGATATACTTCGCGACATCTACGTATCCGATAACAGCTGGAACATCATACTGCTAAGGTACTTCAACCCCGTGGGGGCCCATCCTAGCGGGAGGATCGGCGAGGATCCCAACGGGATACCGAACAACCTGATGCCCTACATCTCGCAGGTTGCCGTGGGTAAGCTTAAGGAACTCAGTGTTTTCGGCAACGATTACCCGACTCCTGACGGTACATGTATAAGGGACTATATACATGTGATGGACCTGGCCGACGGGCATGTGAAGGCACTGGAGAAGCTCAGGGAGGATCCCGGTGTTGTCGTGTACAACCTCGGCACGGGCAAGGGTTCCAGCGTTATGGAGATGATAGCGGCATTTGCCGAAGCCACGGGCATAAAGATACCTTACAGGATAACCGGCAGGCGGCCCGGCGATGCCCCGGTGAGCTATGCCGACCCGTCCAAAGCCGAAAAGGAACTCGGCTGGAAGGCGAAGAGGGATATCATCGATATGTGCCGGGACCTGTGGACGTGGCAGTCGCAGAACCCGGATGGGTACGGCGACTGAAACGCTCATCCCTGAGGCTTAACAGCCCCAAACCGCGTGTTTTCCAAGTGGTCCGTTTCTATTGACTTTATTTTTGTTAATAATATATAATATCCTTGTGCTGCACATAGCTTGGTTCCCACACGTAATCACAGCAACATTCGCAGCTTGTATACGGCACAATAGCTGCCATCGGAGGGAGGGATATACGTGTCAGAAGTTCGGGTAAAAGAGAACGAGTCTCTCGACAGCGCACTTAAAAGATTCAAGCGTCAGTGTGCGAAAGCAGGCGTTCTGGCTGAAGTCAGAAAGAGAGAGCATTACGAAAAGCCGAGCGTCAGAAGGAAGAAGAAGTCTGAGGCTGCCAGGAAAAGGAAACGCAGATAACCTGCCTGGGCAGGTGATCCTGCGTTGGTTTGGTTGTCCAATTTTTTTCTCGGGAGGCTGACCGGATGTCCCTCAAGGAACAATTGCTTGAAGATCTGAAAGAGGCCATGAAACAGAAGGAGGCCGTTCGGAAGAACGCTATCCAGATGGCCAGAGCAGCGATACTCCAGGTAGAAAAAGACAAGCAGATAACTCTCGATGACGATGGCGTAACAGATGTTATTGCAAAAGAAGTAAAGAAGAGGAAGGATGTACTGCCGGAATATGAAAAAAGCGGCAGGGAAGACCTGGTCAGGGATCTGAAGATAGAGATCGAGACCCTGATGAAATACCTTCCCCAGCAATTGACGGAAGAGGAGCTTGAGGCCATAGTCCGTCAGACTGTGGAGGAAACGGGCGCATCCTCGCCGAGAGACATGGGCAGGGTCATGCAGGCGGTCATGCCAAAGGTGAAGGGCAGGGCCGACGGCAAAATGGTAAATGCGATAGTGAAAAAGATACTGGGGTGATCCCAGGCTGTATTTATCAGAGAAAAAGCTCGATCATATCGAGCTTTTTTCATATCTCAGGGCCGGGGACGGTCCTTCAGGAGAACGGTTCTTCATTCAGGGGCAAGCGGTGGTCCTTCATGAGGGACGGTTCTCCATTACGGGGCCGGAAACGGACCATCAGGGGGGATAGTCCTTCAGGGGGACGGTTCTTCGGAATGGACGCGGACGGTCCTTTGCTGGCAAACGTTCCCCGGAACGG